>NZ_JACCQQ010000011.1:0-185395 GCF_014268345.1 Pseudomonas sp. SWRI18 | reverse complement strand
CCCCCACTTTCATCGCCCCCGCACCGCCCCGCACCATGGCCGCGCTGGCGCAATTCCAGCATGCGCCGCGACTACAGCAACAATGAGTTCGACGAGAACCGGTTGATCGTCAGCTATCCGATCAGCCTGTTGTGAAACCCAATAACATCGTTCAAGAGGGCGCCTTTAACATGGCGCCTCAATTCAATCGGGAACGGTTGCCTTCAGCGCACGACTGATCAATGCCAATCAACATCGAAGCGAGCAGGTAATGTCCAATGAATCCAATATCCCCGCCAACACCTATGATGACCACGCCCCCTACCCCCCAACCGGCGCCTGCTTCCGACAACGACTTGCGCTCACGAACACAAGTGCTGGTGGACGACGGCAACCTGAAGGCCACGGAAAAAATTGACGAATTTCTTTTAGATCCAAAAAAACCCGAGCACCTGGGCTCATCCTTGACACTCGAGACGGGCGACGCTGCGGACCGGATCCATATTAGCCAGCGTCCTGACGGCAAACTGAGCGTCAAAGTGAATGACAAGGAGTACAGTTTCAACGGCGATAAGTCCGCCTCAGCCCCGTCCTCATCCAAGGACAAGCCCTCCCCACCCTTCTCCCTGAACATTAAAACCGCAGGGGGTAACGACACCATAACCCTGGACCCGAATGTGAGCGTCACCGTGAAGATCGAAGCGGGAGACGGCGATGACACCATTCAGGCCGGAGGAGGCGTTACCGACATTTATGGCGGGCGCGGCAATGACCATATTCGTCTTGGCCGTGGGATCAGTTACGCCGAAGGCAACGAGGGTGACGACACGATGATCGGCGGCACCGGGGATTCGGTGATGTACGGAAACCAGGGCAAGGATCGTTTATACGCGGGGGCGGGGGCTGCCAGTAAGGTCAGCTACCTGGACGGTGGCGCTGGCGACGACCAGTTATACGCGGGCAATGGGCATACGGTGATTAATGGAGGCCGCGGCAACGACCGGATAATCGCTCACGACGACGCGGCCATCTACACCGGCAAGGGATCCGATACGGTGTGGGCCAACGGCAGCAAAGCGCGCATTTATGCGAAAGAGGGCGACCGTCTATTACGCACGGAACACTCGACCATCACCCGGCAGGCGCCGAGCGATGCGGGACGCAAAGCGTTTAAAATCCAAGGCACGGATGCGTTCAAACAGCGGGTCGAAGATGACTTGGAGTTGCTCCGAGCTTCGCCTGCGGGGAGGAAGATGCTGGAGGAGATGGATAACGCCGCTCAGAACAATGGCGCGCCAGTCACTATCGAACAGTCTGAATCCAATATGTACCGCTTCAATACCCGTGAGCTGAATACGTTGAGCATGGAGGACCGGAACAAGATCAAGCTGGACGACCCGAAAGTTGGCGGATTGAAAGATGGAGTGCCCGGCGCCCGTGCAGATCAAGGCCGACTTTTTTATAACCCGAGCCTCATTCATGTAAAACCTGACCCGACCGCCCCGGAGCTCACCTCCCCCATCGTCCAGTTCTACCACGAGATGGCGCATGCCTGGAACGGCGCCAACGGTACACTCCTGGAAGGTACCAGCAAGCCATCACCCGACCACCCGGAGCGCCCTGGCCCGCCTAACATGGAACTACAAGCTGTCGGCCTGCCAACTGACGCCCCGCCCTTCGACTTCGATAACGACCCCTCCACCCCGCCGACCTCGACCAACCCTGCGCCGTTCACCGAAAACGCCTTGAGAGCAGAAATGGGCAGGCCGGCTCGGACCAAGTACGCCTGAACCTGACGGCGGGCTGACGCAGCAGCCCGCCGCATCTGGCCCATCCGACGTTGCGTCTATCAGCGCATGAACTTTCGTCGATGATCTTGCTGTATCGTGCGCGCCTGCCCCCCTGCTGATCTGCCCAGCAGCGGCTTCAATTCGAGCCCGCGCACACCATGAAACTCTACGCCTTTGCAATCACTGTGCTGACGCTCGCCTTGAGCCTTGGCGGCTGCATTGGTTCGCCTATCGCCCTGACACCACAGACCGAACAGCGCCTGCAAGCCCAGGCGCCGATCCGCTTTTTGCTGACTTTCGATGACGGCCCCAGTGCCTCGGGCTACAACAACCCGAGCCGTTCGGTGGTGGCTGACCTGGCGCAGAACCCGGTGCTGCCGAGGATCAAGGCGGTATTCTTCCTGCAGACCGAGGCCGCCCGCTCCGGCGGCAGTTCACGCGGGCGCAAGACCATGGAGCGTGAATACGCCGGCGGGCATATCCTGGCGTTCCACACGGCCACCGCGTTCCACACCAACCACCGCTGGCTGAGCGACGCCGAACTGGAACGCACCCTCACCCAGGGCGCGGCGGATATTGCCGCGATCACGGGCAGCCCGCCCGTGCTGGTCCGCCCGCCGTTCTGGAACTACGACCGCCGCACTTTCGCCGCCTACCGGCGCCATGGCATGCAGGTGTTGCTGACCGACTTGAGCGCCAACGACGGCAAGATCTGGGGTTTCAACGCCAGCCCACGCCGCCGCGCCAACCTGTATCGGCAACTGTCGGTGGTGCGCGAGCGTATCGCCCTGGGCGAATTGCCGACCGTGGACGGGGTGATTCCTGTTGTGGTGACCTTCCACGACATCAACCGCTACACCGCAATCCATATGCAGGAGTACTTGCAGATCCTGCTGGACAGCGCCCGGATCAACGGCATGAAGACCGCCGCCGAGCCGTTCTACACCGACACCGCCGGGCTTCAGCGCGCCGCGCTGGCGCGGACGGTGAAGGATGTGAACCAGCCGGTGCATCTGCCGGGTGTATGGAACTGGCTGTGGGACGCTGATTCGCGCTGATAGCCAAGCGGACTCAAGCTTTGTTAACAAAAAGCCGCCTGATACATCGGAATCGCAAGCGAGTCCAGGCCACTCAATGAGCGCTATTTCAGCGTGCTCCCATTGAGAAGATAAACCCATGACAGTGACAGCAACCCATCAGGCACCTATTCCTTTACCTTCACCATCCCCCTCGCCTGCCAATCAGCCACAGGTCGACGACGAACCCTCGATCCTGGTGCTGGCCGACAACGCGGATGTCAAAATCGAGGACGTCCTCGAGCCAATAACCGTAAACGGCGTAAAGTATATTGGAACAGACGAGTTGCGAATTACGACTAAGAACAAAGCCGACCAAATCAGAATTCATGCCGGCGCCGACGGTAAGATCAATGCCAATGTGAACGGGATGTTCTATGAGCTACCCTTCGACGAGGGCGGTCCGGACAGGTCTCTGGTTATCAGAACGAACGGCGGCGATGACAAGGTGATCGTCGATCCGGATGTGCATGTCGATGTGTACGTCTCGACAGGAGACGGTGACGATCGAGTCACGGCGCAGGGCAGTGGTTACACTCGGGTGTTCGGTGGCGCCGGCAATGATTTCATTAAGCTGGGCAGTGGAAAAGGCTTGGCCTTTGGTGAGGATGGCGACGACCTGATGCTGGCAGGCACCGGCAATGCGGTTATGTCAGGGGGCAACGGTAATGACCGAATGTACGCAGGCGTTGGCCCTGCGAATCGCTTACTGCACATAAGCGGGGATGTCGGCAGCGACAGGCTCTACGGGGGTGCGGGAAAAGTCGTCCTGAACGGTGGCCTGGGCGATGACACGTTGGTCGGTCACAAGCGCACCACGATGTATACCGGCAACGGTAACGACAGGGTTTACGCCTACGATGCCGACGACCGTATCTATGCCAAGAAAACCGACCATGTTCACAATCATAAAGGCGCCCGGATCACTGAAATTCAGCCCAGTGACGCTGGACGGCGTGCTTTCAACATCGTCGGCTCCGCAGAGTTCATCGCCAGGATGGAGGACAAGCTGGAGGAACTGAGAGGTTCGCCGGCCGGGCAAAAGGTCCTTGAAGAAATGGACACGTTGGCGGACACGCTCGGCAGTCCGGTGGTCATCGCTTCGCAACCTGAACATGGCACCCTGGACATCTATAAGTTCGGCCCTTTGTCGCCATCACTTCCCAATGGACAGCACCATTGGGGCGAGATCATTAATGGCGTGCCTGGCGCCCCCGCGACACAAGCGAAAATCATTCTTTCATCCAATCACTTTATTGGCGAGCACGGCCTGACGCCCCTCATCAGCTTTTTCCATGAAGTCATCCACGCTTACCATGGCGCGACCGGAACCCGACTTCCGGGTGAGCAGCCGGTAATAGACAGCAACGGTGCACCGCTTGTCCGGAACGGAAAGGTTGTTCAACAAGAAATTACCGAACTTCAGACGGTCGGACTTCCCAACTTGGGTACCCCATTCGATTTCGACAATGACCCCAGCACGCCACCCACCACCGTCAGTCCCTACCCGTTTTACGAGAACGCTCTGCGCGAGGAGATGGATGTTCCGCTGCGCGAACGGTATGCGTAGATATAAACGTTCGATCCAGGGCTGGCGGGCCGTAAAAACCAATTACAACTTAAGCGGAACGTAATGACCGCAACGGTCACATCTCAAGGGTCAGGGCCAAATTCTGGCTCTTGGATCAGGACCGCAAAATGGACGACATAAACAGCCTTACCCCCGCAAGCCCGCATCCGTTGAACACCCAGCATCGCGAAACGACTGCGCAGCCATCCCCCGCTCCGGTGGCAACGTTTACGGGACAAGACTACGGGCCCGCCAAATATCCTTTCCAGGGCCCGCCGTCCGAAACACCCGACCAGGCGTATACGCACCTGTTCTTGAATGACGGCAATTTAAAGGCCAGCGGCGTGTCGATATGGGAGCACGATAATCCCTCCAGTCGCGTGGACAACAGCCTGATCTTTGAAACCGGCAATCAATCAGACAGGATTCACATCAGCCAGACACGCCCCGATCAACTGACGGTCAAGGTCAACGGCCAAAGCTATCGCTTCGCCACTCAAGATAACGAGGGCAATACGCTGACCTTCCACTTCAAGACCCACGGCGGCAATGACCGCGTGCATATTGACCCCAACGTGACTCAACCCATCACGGTTGACGCCGGAGATGGCGACGATCGGGTGCAAGCAGGGGGAGGCTATACCCGGCTCATGGGGGGTAAAGGCAACGATGTGCTGCGCCTCGGTGACGGTGTTGGCTACGCCGAAGGCGGCGAAGGTGACGACACCCTCATTGGCGGCACCGGCGACAACGTCATGTATGGCAACAACGGCAACGACCGCCTGTTTGCCGGTACGGGCTCAAGCCGTAAGACCAGTTACCTGGACGGCGGTAACGGCGATGATCGACTTTACGCCGGCACAGGTCATACGGTGCTGCATGGCGGCGCTGGCGATGACCGGTTGATCGGTCATGGCCGCAACACCTTCTACACCGGCACCGGTCGCGACACCGTCATCGCCAGTCGCCCAGGCGACCGGATCTACGCCGAAACCGGCGACACGATCAAACGGCTCAACGGCGCGCAGCTGACCCGCGTATCAGCCGACACCCAGCCCCTTACCGGGTTGGTGATCGAGGGCTCGGCTGAATTCATCCAGCGGGTGGAAGACGACCTGGCGTTATTGCGCAGCTCCCCGCAAGGCAAGCAGATGCTGGCCGAGATGAACGCTATCGGCCAACGCAACGGCGCACCCGTCACAGTTGTAGAAGATCTGCACGACACCGGCAGCAGTTACATCTATGGCAGCCAGGAACTCAAAGCGCTGTTCCACGACGAACGTGCCCCGGTGGTGGGCGACGATCCCAAATGGGGGTTCATGGTCGATGGCGTTCCAGGATCACGGGCTGACCGTGCGCGCGTCAGTTACAACCGGTCCCGTCCGGAAGTACTGGGCGACGTGGTTCATTCCCCCATCACCGTGCTGTACCACGAAATGGTCCATGCTTATAACGCCGGCAACGGCACCGCGTTGGCCGGCACGACGGTCGAAACCATCAATGGAAAAACCTACGACACGCCTAACTCTGAGCTTCAGGCCGCGGGGCTGGACACCGCGGCACCACCCTTTGATTTCGATAATGACCCCGCCACCCCAAAAACCTCGACCAACCCCGCCCCTTTCACTGAAAACGCCTTGCTTGACGAAATGGGCAAGCCCCTGCGCACGCTGTATGCGGATTGAGCGCAACACGTCACGTATCAACTGACTCCCGCTGCAGTGGAGACCTCTTGTGGGAGCTGACTTTCCAGCTCTCACATTTGATCGCATTTCAGGTTCAGGTCTGTTTCCGCGACTCCACGCCCAACTCATCCCAAACCGACTCGGCCAAATGAAACGTCGCATTCGCCGCCGGAATCCCGCAATAAATGGCGCTTTGCATCAGCACCTCCTTGATCTCGGCACGGGTCACGCCGTTGCTGGCGGCGGCGCGCAGGTGCAGCTTGAGTTCTTCGTTGCGGTTCATGCCGATCAGCATGGCGATGGTGATCAGGCTGCGGGTGTGCCGGGGTAATCCGGGCCGGGTCCAGATATCACCCCAGGCATGGCGGGTGATCATTTCCTGGAACTCGCTGTTGAACTCGGTCAGGGCGTTGAGGCTGCGGTCGACATGGGCGTCACCCAGCACTTCGCGGCGCACGTGCAGGCCGTCGGCGTAACGTTGTTTCTCGTCCACGAAAAGCTCCTTAGCGGGCCAGCAGAAATTCCAGCACACGGTCGCTGAACGCGGCCCCGGCCTGGACGTTGGACAGGTGCGCCGCATAGAACTCGGCGTACTCGGCCCCCTTTACATGGTTCTGGATAAAATGGCCGCCAGCCGGCGGCGTTACGGCATCTTCAGTGCCGGCAATCACCAGGGTCGGCACCTTGATCGAGGCCAGTTGGTCACGCAGGTCGGCGTCACGCACGGCCGCGCAGTTGGCGGCGTAACCCTCAGGCGATGTCGCCGCGAGCATGTCGGTAATCAGCTTGGCCTGGTGCGGGTTGGCCGCTGCAAAATCAGCGGTAAACCAGCGTGCAATCGACGCGTCGCGCAGGGCCACCATTGCCGCTGCGCCATCGCGCAGGACCGTCTCGATACGCGGGTTCCACACCTCGGGCGTGCCGATCCTGGCGGCGGTGTTGCACACCACCAGGCGGTGCAGGCGCTGGCCCGCGTTGATCCCCAGCCATTGGCCGATCAAGCCGCCCATGGACAAGCCGCAGAAGTGCGCGCGCGCAATGCCCAGCGCATCCAGCAGAGCGATCACATCGCGACCCAGTTGCTCGATGCTGTACGGCCCTGGCGTGATCAAGGATTTGCCATGGCCCCGGGTGTCCAGACGCAGCACGCGAAAGTGCCGGGTGAACGCCGGGATCTGGATGTCCCACATGTGCAGGTCGGTACCCAACGAGTTGGAAAGCACCAGCACCGGCGCCTCCACAGGTCCGTCCAGTTGGTAATGCAGTTCGCCTTCGGCGAGTTGTACGAATGCCACGGAGGTCTCCTCAAGCAAAGTGTTCGGCTACGGCGCGGGTGACCCAGGTTTGGGCCTGGCCCAGGTAATGCGCGGGGTCGAGCAAGCGGTCCAGCTCAGCCGCCGACAGCTCGGCGGTGACTTGCGGTTCATCGGCCAATACCGCGCGCAGGTGCCGCCCCTCTGCGACGGCGCGCTTGCAGCATTGCTCCAGCAAGTGGTGCGCCGTTTCACGGCCCAGGCGCTGGGCGAGCACGCTGCTGACGGCTTCGGCCAGCACCAGGCCCTGGGTCAGGTCGAGATTTTGCGCCATGCGCTGCGGGTCAATTTCCAAGCCTTCGCTGACCAGCACGGCCTGTTGCAACGCGCCGGAGACCAGGCGGCAAATCTGCGGCAGGGTTTCCCATTCGGCATGCCACAAACCCAGGCTGCGCTCGTGTTCCTGGGGCATGGCGCTGAACATCGTCGCCACCAGGCCCGGCACACGGGTGGCGGCGCTGATCAGCACCGCCGCGCCCACCGGGTTGCGTTTATGCGGCATGGTGGATGAGCCGCCCTTGCCCGGCGCCGACGGCTCGAACACTTCCGCCGCTTCGGTCTGCATCAGCAGGCTGATGTCACGGCCCAGTTTGCCGAGGCTGCCGGCGATCAGCCCGAGCACACTGGCGAACTCCACCAGGCGATCCCGTTGGGTGTGCCAGGGTTGTTCGGGCAAGGTCAGTTGTAACTCTTTTGCCAGCGCTTCGGCCACCGGCATTGCCTGCTCGCCGAGCGCCGCGAGGGTGCCGGATGCCCCGCCGAACTGCAGCACCAGCAGGCGCGGCTTCAGCTCATTCAGACGTTGGCGACTGCGGGTTACCGCCCCCAGCCAACCGGCGATTTTCATCCCCAGGGTGACGGGCGTCGCCTGTTGCAACCAGGTCCGCCCGGCGAGTGGCACGCCAGCATAACGCTGGGCCTGCGTGGCAAGAACGCCGCCCAGGCGCGCCAGGTCCGCTTCGATCAACTCCACCGCACGCCGCGCCTGCAACACCAGGCCGGTGTCCATCACGTCCTGGCTGGTCGCGCCCAAGTGCACATAACGTTCGGCCCCCGGGTCTTGGGCGGCAATCAACTTGCCCAGCGCCTTCACCAGCGGGATCGCGGAGTTCCCCGCCGTAGCGATCGCCACGCCGAGGGCATCCACGTCGTACAACGACGCCAGGCACGCCTGGGCAATCGGTGCCACGGTGGCCTGGGGAATCAACCCGACCTGGGCCTGCGCCCGGGCCAGTGCCGCTTCAAAATCGAGCATGCCTTGCAGGCGCCCTTGGTCGCAAAATACCTGCGCCATGCTGTCGGCCGTGAAGTAAGCGTCGAACAGTTGGTTGCTCGTGCGCAGTGTCATAGCTCATCCCTTACAGATCGTGATGCAAGTACGCCGCCTGTTTCGGCAAGCGCAAGCTGAACAGAAAAGCGATCGCCATCATCGCCGTGACGTACCAATAAAAGCTGTTTTCCATGCCGATGGATTTGAGGCTCAACGCGACGAACTCCGCCGAACCGCCAAAGATCGCATTGGCCACCGCATACGCCAGGCCCACGCCCAAGGCACGTACCTGAGGCGGGAACATCTCCGCTTTGACCAGGCCGCTGATGGAGGTATAGAAGCTGACAATCGCCAGCGCCAGGGTGATCAGCACAAAAGCCAGGAACGGGCTGCTGACGGTTTTCAGGGTCAGCAGGATCGGCACGGTGAACAACGTGCCGAGGCCTGCAAACCACAACATCGAGTTACGCCGGCCGATCTTGTCCGCCAACATGCCGAACAGCGGCTGCATACACATGTAGAGAAACAAGGCGCCGGTCATGATGTAGCTCGAGGTCTTGGCGTGCATGCCCACGGTGTTCACCAGGTATTTCTGCATGTAGGTGGTGAAGGTGTAGAAAATCAGCGAACCGCCGGCGGTGTAGCCCAGCACGGTGATGAACGCGGCCTTGTGGTCGCGGAACAGCGCGGCGATGCTACCGGCGTCCTTGTCTTCGCGCATTTCCTTGCTGGTGGTTTCTTTCAGGGTGCGCCGCAGCAGCAGGGAGATCACCGCGGCGACGGCGCCGATCACGAACGGAATTCGCCAGCCCCATGCCCGCAGTTCTTCTTCGGTGAGAATCTGTTGCAGGATCACCACCACCAGCACCGCCAGCAACTGGCCGCCGATCAGGGTCACGTACTGGAACGAGGCGAAAAAACCGCGCTGGCCCTTGAGCGCCACTTCGCTCATGTAGGTCGCGGTGGTGCCGTACTCGCCGCCCACCGACAAGCCCTGGAACAGGCGGGCGATCAGCAGCAGGATCGGCGCCCACACGCCGATGTCGTTGTAAGTCGGCAGAAAGGCGATCACCAGGGAACCGGCGCACATCATCAGCACCGAAATCATCATGGAGTTCTTGCGACCATGCTTGTCGGCCACTCGACCGAACAGCCAGCCGCCGATGGGCCGCATCAGGAACCCGGCGGCGAACACACCAGCGGTGTTCACCAGTTGGACGGTGGGGTTATCCGAGGGGAAAAACGCTGGGGCAAAGTAGATGGCGCAGAAGGCGTAGACGTAGAAGTCGAACCATTCGACCAAGTTGCCGGAGGACGCGCCGACGATGGCAAAAATCCGCTTGCTGCGTTCTTCTCCGGTGTAATGACTGGTTTTTGTTGTCATGGTTTTTACTCAGTGGGAACGGTTATAGCCTAGACATACTTTGCAACAAGCTCGTTCCGCAAGCAGACTTTTGGGTATGCATCGACTGGGAAGGCCTCATCGCAGGCAAGCCAGCTCAATAATCGAAAAATACCGTTTCCTTATCTGTTCCCTGCAAAACCACATCCCACTGATACACACCGTCCGTACCCTGCTTTGCAATCAAGGTTCCACGGCGTTCGCCCGGCACACACGCCAACAACGGGTCATCCCCATTCAGCGCTTCGCCGTCAAAATAAATCCGCGTCAGCAAATGCTTCACCAGCCCCCGCGCAAACACCAGCACCACCAGGTGCGGCGCCTGGGTCGTGCCCTTCAATCCCGGCACGGCGCCCGGCTTGATGGTGGTAAAGCGAAACCGCCCTTCTGCATCCACCGGCACGCGGCCGAACCCTTCGAAGTTCGGGTCCAGCGCTTTGTCCTGCTGATCTTCCGGGTGGTCATACTTGCCGGCGGCGTTGGCCTGCCAGACTTCCAGCATGGCGTCGTTGACGACGTCGCCGTTGCCATCCACCACCTGCCCGCTGATCGCCACGCGTTCGCCAAGGGTGGCGGCCACGGTCAAGTCTTCGCGGTTCAGCCAGGTCAGGCCAATGTGGTAATACGGCCCGACGGTGTGGGATGTGGTCGCATTGAGTGTCATCTCATTTCTCCATCGGCGTGGCGTCGCGGCCGCGCAGGACGATGTCCCAGCGGTAGCCGAGAGCATAGGAAGGAATGGTTTTTTCCAGATCGAAACGGGCGATCAAACGTTCCTTGGCCGAGGTGTCCGGCACGCAGTTGTAGATCGGGTCGTAGGCCAGCAGCGGGTCGCCGGGGAAGTACATCTGCGTGACCAGCCGCGTCAGCACGCTCGGCCCGAACAGCGAAAAGTGGATATGCGCCGGGCGCCACGCATTGGGATGGTTGCCCCACGGATAGGCGCCGGGCTTGATGGTCTGGAACTGGTACCAACCCTCGGCGTCGGTGACGGTGCGACCGGTGCCGCTGAAGTTGGGGTCCAGCGGCGCGTCGTGCAGGTCACGCGGATGGTTGTAGCGGCCGGCGGCATTGGCCTGCCAGATTTCCACCAGGATGCCGGGAACCGGCAGGCCGTTTTCATCCAGCACACGGCCGTGAATAATGATGCGTTCGCCCTGGGGCTCAGCCTCATGCTGGGCGGTCAGGTCGTTATCCGTCGCATTGATACGCTCGGCACCGATAGTCGGGCCGGTGATTTCCGACAAGGAATGCGGCAGGAACACCAGGGGCTTGGACGGCGAACGCAGGTTCGTCGACTGGTAGGCCGGGTGCAGGTAATCCGGTTGAGTGCCCGCTTGCGGGCGCCGGTATCCAGGCTTGTCACTCATGGAGCCATCCTCTCTTATTAGACTTAGACGCGTTCGATCGCCAGGGCCAAGCCCTGTCCGACACCCACGCACATGGTCGCCAGGCCTTTGCGGCCGCCGGTTTTTTCAAGCTGATGCAGGGCGGTCAGCACCAGGCGCGCGCCACTCATGCCCAGCGGGTGGCCAAGGGCAATGGCACCGCCGTTCGGGTTGACCTGCGGCGCGTCGTCGGCGATGCCCAGTTCACGCAGCACCGCCAGGCCTTGGCTGGCGAAGGCTTCGTTGAGTTCGATCACGTCAAAGTCAGTGACCGCCAGGCCAAGGCGCTCCACCAGCTTGCGTACCGCCGGCACCGGGCCGATGCCCATCACGCGCGGCGCGACAGCGGCGCTGGCCATGCCCAATACGCGGGCGCGGGCAGTCAGGCCATGCTGCTTGACGGCTTCGGCGGAGGCCAGGATCAGCGCCGCCGCGCCGTCATTCACCCCCGAGGCATTGCCGGCGGTGACGGTTTTGTCGGGACCGTTGACCGGTTTGAGTTTGGCGAGGGCTTCCAGGCTGGTGTCCCGTGGATGCTCATCATGCTCCACCACGGTTTCGCCTTTTTTATGGGCCACCAGCACCGGCACGATTTCCTCGGCGAAAAAGCCCGCAGCTTGCGCGGCAGCGGTACGTTGCTGGCTGCGCAGCGCGAACGCATCCTGGTCGGCGCGCGACACCTTGTAATCGTCGGCGACGTTATCGCCGGTCTGCGGCATCGCGTCCACGCCGTACTGCGCCTTCATCAACGGGTTGATAAAACGCCAGCCGATGGTGGTGTCTTCCAGTTTCATATTGCGCGAGAACGCCGCGTCAGCCTTGCCCATCACGAACGGCGCGCGGGACATCGACTCGACGCCACCGGCAATCGCCAGCTCCATCTCGCCGCTGGCAATGGCGCGAAAGGCCGTGCCAATGGCGTCCATGCCCGAGGCGCACAAGCGATTGAGGGTCACGCCCGGAATGCTTTCCGGCAGGCCCGCCAGTAACAGTGCCATGCGCGCCACGTTGCGGTTGTCTTCACCGGCCTGGTTGGCGCAGCCGAGGAACACTTCGTCGACCGCGCGCCAATCCACCGACGGGTTGCGCTCGATCAGCGCTTTGATCGGCAGGGCCGCCAGGTCATCGGCACGCACGGTGGACAGGCCACCGCCGAAACGGCCGATGGGGGTGCGAATAGCATCGCAGATAAACACATCACGCATCAGGCTTCTCCGGGCGCTTGGCCATGGGCGGCCGCGGTGCGTGCTTCAAGGTCACGCAAGGCGGTCAGCTCAACATCAGTCGGTGCGGCGGTGGTGTGGACTTGGTCGGCAAAACGAATCGCCCAACCGGTGGCGGCCGCCACTTGTTCACGGGTCACACCAGGGTGCAGCGCAGTGACCACGAATTCATGGGTGCCCTCTTCCGGCTCCATGATGCACAGGTCGGTAATAATCCCGACCGGGCCGGCACCCGGCAGGCCCAGGCGTTTGCGCGAGTCGCCACCTTCGCCATGGCCGACCGAGGTGATGAAGTCCAGCTTGTCGACAAACGAACGCGCCGACTGTTTGAGGATGATCAACACGCTCTTGGCGGAACCCGCGATTTCCGGCGCGCCACCCGCACCCGGGAGGCGCACTTTGGGCTGGTGGTAATCACCGACCACGGTGGTGTTGATGTTGCCGAAGCGGTCAACCTGGGCCGCGCCGAGAAAGCCCACGTCAATGCGCCCGCCCTGCAGCCAGTAGCGAAAGATCTCACCGGTGGGCACCACGGTGTCAGCGGTTTCCGCCAGTTCGCCGTCGCCGATGGACAGTGGCAGCACCGACGGCTTGGCGCCTATCGGGCCGGACTCGTAGATCAGCACTACGTCCGGCGACGAAGTCAGGCGCGCCAGGTTGGCCGCCTTGGACGGCAGGCCGATGCCGACAAAGCATACGGCGCCATTCTTGAGGCGGCGCGCGGCGGCGACGGTCATCATTTCATTGGTCGAGTAAGCCATTACTTGGCCTCCTGCGCGCTGGCCAGCTTGGCCTGGAATTCAGTGAAGTCGGCGGTGCCGTGGATGTATTCATTGATCCAGGCGGTAAAGGTCCCACGGTCGCGGGCGATTGGGTCCCACGCCTGGTAGAAGCGGTTGTCGCGTTCGTTGTAGCCGTGGGCGTAGGACGGGTGTGCGCCGCCCGGTACATGGCAGACGGCGGTCAGGGCCCAGGTCGGCAGCACGCAGCTGTTCATTGGTGCGTTGAGGTCATCGACGATCTCTTCGACGGTGACGATGCAGCGCTTGGCTGCCAGGGCCGCCTCTTTCTGCACCCCAAGAATGCCCCACAACAAGACGTTGCCTTTGCGGTCGGCCTTTTGTGCGTGGATGACGGTGACATCCGGACGCACCGACGGCACCGCCGCCAGCACTTCGCCGGTGAACGGGCAGGTCACGGTCTTGATCAGCGGGTTGACCTTGGGCAGGTCGGAACCCGCGTAGGCACGCAATACGGCGAACGGCAGGCCCGAGGCACCGGCGACGTAGGCATTGGCCAGGTCGGCGTGGCTGTGTTCTTCGATTTCCAGCGGTTGTGGCCATTGCTTCTCGACCGCGTCGCGCAGGCGATGCAGGGAGCCCACGCCCGGGTTGCCGCCCCAGGAGAAAATCAGCTTGCGAGCGCAACCGGCACCGATCAACTGGTCGTAGACCAGGTCAGGCGTCATACGCACCAGCGTCAGGTCTTTCTTGCCCTGACGAATGATTTCATGACCCGCTGCCGTAGGGATCAGATGGGTGAAGCCTTCCAGCGCGACGGTATCGCCGTCGTTCACAAATTGCTTCACCGCGTCACGCAGCGCAAGAATTTCAGCCATGGGGTTCGGACTCCCGGTGTGGATCGAAAAAGGCGCTGAGGTGGCGCCGAAGTGCTTGGAGATTAAGCCGGGGCAATGAGCCAAACAATCCGATAATCGACTGAGTGTTCGATTACCGAACCAATTGTTGTCTGGCTATCATTCAGCCCTACTCGGACAATGTGGGAGCTGCGCCTGACCTCAGGTGGCATCGGCGTGGCTGACCCTGCCTTTGATGACGACTGCTGCCGTCGCCAACGCCGCCGGAATCACCAACGCCGTGAGCACCTGCTCGAAGTTCCAGCCCAGGCCCAGCAAGGTGGCGCCCATCCACGCACCGAGGATTGCGCCGAAACGGCCGATGCCAAGCATCCATGACACGCCGGTGGCGCGACCCTGGGTCGGGTAGAAGCGTGCAGCCAGGGACGGCATGGCCGATTGCGCGCCGTTGACGCACATCCCGGCGATCAGCACCAAGGTTGCGAGCACGGTGATATTGCCCAGGCTCTGCCCCACCGCGTAGGCAAACACCCCGGCCAGCAGGTAAAAAGTACCGATGACTTTGTGGGGGTTGAACCGATCCATCGCCCATCCCACCCCCACCGCGCTCAAGACGCCGCCAAACTGAAACAACGCGCCGATAAACGCGGCCTGCTCCATGCTGGCGCCGCTGTCGCGCATCAGCGTTGGCAGCCAACTGGTGAGCAGGTACACAATCACCAGGCCCATGAAGTAAGTGAGCCACAGCAACAAGGTGCCGGCGCTGTAGGTACCGGAGAAGATCACCGCGAACACATTGCGGGCCTTGACGGTTTTTTGCTCGGGCACGCTGAAGCCGGTGGCCTGGGCAACGATGGACGGCTCGATCGGTGACAAGGCCTTGCGCACCTTGTCGCTACCCCGATTGCGCACCACCAGGTAACGCGCCGATTCCGGCAGCCACACCAGCAGTACCAGCGCCAGGATCAACGGCAGGATGCCGCCGATCAGCAGCAGGCTGTGCCAGCCGAACGCCGGGATCAGCTTGGCGGAAATAAACCCGCCGCCGGCCATGCCCAGGTTGAAGCCGCAGAACATGCTCGTCACCAGCAACGACTTGTGGCGCTCGGGCGTGTATTCAGACAGCAGCGTCGTCGCGTTCGGCATGCCGGCCCCCAGGCCCAGCCCGGTCAGGAAGCGCAGCACCAGCAACTGGTCGACGTTGCTGCTGTAGGCGGACGCCAGGCTGAACGCGCCAAACACCAGCACCGCGCCTACCAGCACCCCTTTGCGCCCGAAGCGATCCGCCAGTGGGCCGGAGCCCAGTGCGCCGAAGACCATGCCGATCAACGCGGCGCTCATCACCGGGCCAAGGCTGGCGCGGTCGATGCCCCAGTCCTGGGACAGCGCCGGCGCGATGAAGCCCATGGCGGCAGTGTCGAGGCCATCGAGGAATACAATCAGGAAACAAAGGATCACCACGCGCCACTGGTAACGTGACAATGGCTGGGCGTTGATGAAGGACTGGACGTCCAGCGGGGTACCGACAGAGGGCTGATTCATTATTTTTATTTCCACACCGATGGCGGGCTGACGGCCTGGGGTCGTCGTTTATTATTGGCGGCGCTCACAGCGCTGCCGCACATTAATAAGCCAGGGGAAACACCGTCAATTGATCAGACCAGGATCTGTGCGGTCACCGAACAGCTTAGGCGAACAACTGCGCACTCAGCTCGCGGCTGGCACTGAGCATGCTCGGCAGGAAGCGCTGCTCCAGTTCGCTGCGGCTGACCCGTGCGGCGTGGGTGCTGACGTTCAGCGCGGCCAGCACCTGGCCCGACGCGTCATACACCGGTACGGCAATGGAACGCAGACCTTGCTCCAGTTCCTGGTCGACGATGCACCAGCCCTGCCCGCGCACCTGTTGCAGGCATTCGAACAGCGCCTCGGGCGTCGTGAGGGTGCGGCTCGTCTTGGTTTGCAGGTCGGCGTGGTCGAGGTAATCCTGCAGCGAGGCATCATCCAGTGCCGCAAGCAAAATGCGGCCCATGGAGGTGCAATAGGCGGGTAGCCGCCCGCCCACCGACAGGTCCACGGAAATCAGGCGCTGAGTGGTGGCCGAACGGGCGATGTACAGGATGTCGTCGCCTTCGAGGGTGGCCATGTTGCACGCCTCATGGAGCTGCTCGCTCATGCGGTCCAGGTAAGGTTGGGCCGACACCGCCAGTGGCGTGGACGACAGGTACGCATGACCAAGGGTCAGGACCTTGGGCAACAGCGAATAGGTACGCCCGTCAGTGGTGGCATAGCCGAGCTTGATCAAGGTATGCAGGCAACGGCGCACGGCGGCGCGGGGGATTTCCGTACGGTGGCTGATCTGGGCGATGGTGAGGTGGCGCTTGCGTTCCTGGAAGGCCTGCACCACTGCCAGGCCACGGGCCAGGGAGGTCATGAAGTCGGGATCACCGGTAAATGCCTGGATACGCTTGGCTGGGGAAGCGACGATCGGTGGCGCCACTGACGCGAAAGAGTTGCGCAATTGATCGTTCATGTCGGGATCCTTTGTCTTATTGTCAACCGCAGGGAGGGTTTGGCGGGTATTACAAGCCGCGTCGGCCTGGATGCACAAGGCAGCGCCGACAACGTTGGGCGATTATCGGACGAACATTCGATTATCGCAATTTGCGCTGCCAACCGCGGGCGTACCGTACTGTGCAAATAACGGCTTGATTAACGGCTGAAGTTTGGTTGCATTTATGACGTCGCAAACCCTGCAATCATCCACAGGCGCGCGTAACGCAATGCTCACACAAGTTGACTGTTTTTAACTTTATACGGATAGTGTTATTCAAATGCGCCGTTATAATGCACGCTATGCGCGGGTCCCCCCGGTTTGATTATCGGAACCGGATCTCGCCAGGTGATGCACAAGCCGTGCGTTGCCTATCGGAACTACTGCCTGGAATCACGGCACTCAATAAGTGGCTGCCTTTGCCTGCTCCAAACTTGAACGTTTCTGCAGTTCAACTTTGAAATGCCCGAGGGCGCATTCCGGCACAACGCTGCAACGTATTTACACTCAACTCAATTAGGTAACAATGTGACGAAAGATGAACTGCGCGCAGAACTCGAGCGCCAGGAGCAACGTTACAAGGACGTTTACGGCGGGGAAGTCACCACCTACGCCGCCCAGCCTGAACCTGAACGCAAGCCATGGCGCAAACGAGCCAGCCTCCTCGACCAGGCATTTGCCCAGGAAATCCAAAAAATCGAACAGGAACTCAAGACCGAAGAGCCATAAGCGGATCGGGTTTGAATCTCAGGTTCGGCTCCGGATGCTGGCTCATAGCTAGCATCCGGCCAGCTTCGCATCTCACAATCAGCGGTAAAATTTCATACAAATGTTTCAGGGGTGACAGTTTTGTGACAATACCCCGCCGCAAGCTGCCTGCGCTTTATAAATCAAAGACTTGCCAAAGCCCCGTAAACCCTGGGATGCACCCCGATGCCGGTGTTTTTTTCCGGGAAGATTGTGACCGATGAGCAGCTAGTGCATCGATTACCGAGGTTTTCTGGCATAATCGCGCCCCCTTACGACCGGGTCAGAAAACCTTCATGATCGATTTATTCAGCGGACTGGATGCATGGGTTCTAGTGAGCCTGTTGCTCGCCCTGGCCTTTGTCCTCGCCTTCGAGTTCATCAATGGCTTTCATGACACCGCTAACGCGGTGGCCACAGTCATCTATACCAAAGCCATGCCGCCGCACCTGGCCGTGTTCTTCTCCGGGGTGTTCAACTTCCTCGGCGTGTTGCTCGGTGGTGTCGGTGTCGCCTACGCCATCGTGCACTTGCTGCCGGTGGAATTGCTGATCAATGTGAACACCGGCCATGGCCTGGCGATGGTGTTCTCGTTATTGGCGGCGGCGATCACCTGGAACCTCGGCACCTGGTACTTCGGTATCCCCGCCTCCAGCTCCCACACCTTGATCGGCTCGATCCTCGGTGTCGGCCTGGCCAATGCCTTGATCAACGACATCCCCCTGGCTGACGGTGTGAACTGGCAGAAAGCGGTGGATATCGGCGCCTCTCTGGTGTTCTCGCCAATGGCCGGCTTCCTGGTCGCAGCCCTGGTGCTGCTCGGCCTGAAGTGGTGGCGCCCGTTGTCGAAGATGCACAAGACCCCGGACCAGCGCCGCAAGCTCGACGACAAGAAACACCCGCCGTTCTGGAACCGCCTGGTGCTGGTGATTTCCGCCATGGCCGTGAGTTTCGTGCACGGCTCCAATGATGGCCAGAAAGGCATCGGCCTGATCATGCTCGTGCTGATCGGTATCGTGCCGGCGCAGTTCGTACTCGACCTGGGCAGCACCACCTACCAGATCGAACGCACCCGCGACGCCACCTTGCATTTGAACCAGTTCTACCAGCGCAACCACGAGACCCTCGGTGAGTTCCTGTCCCTGGGCAAGAGCGTAAAGGACGATCTGCCGGGCAAGTTCCGTTGCAACCCGCAACAGACCGAACCGACCATCAACGCACTGCTGGGCACCTTGAAAGGCGTCTCCGACTACCATTCGCTGACGGCCGATCAACGCATCGAAGTGCGTCGCTACCTGCTCTGCCTCGACGACACCGCGAAGAAAGTCGGCAAACTGCCAGGCTTGCCGGCACGTGAAAAGTCCGACCTCGACAAGCTGCGCAAAGACCTGACCGCCACCACCGAATACGCACCGTTCTGGGTGATCCTCGCCGTCGCACTGGCCTTGGGCCTGGGCACCATGGTGGGCTGGAAGCGCGTGGTACTGACGATCGGCGAGAAGATTGGCAAGCAGGGCATGACCTATGCCCAAGGCATGTCGGCGCAGATAACCACCGCGACCATGATCGGCTTTGCCAATATCTTCGCGCTGCCGGTGTCCACCACCCACGTCCTGTCCTCGGGTGTGGCGGGCACCATGGTCGCGAACAAAAGTGGCCTGCAAGGCGGCACCGTGAAGACCATCCTGATGGCTTGGGTGCTGACCCTGCCCGCCACCGTAGCCCTGTCGGCAGGGTTGTTCTGGTTGGCGTCGATGGCACTCGGCAGCTGATAAGCCGACTGCGACAAAAAAAGGTGCGATCCGCGAGGGTCGCACCTTTTTTTATGCCGGTCTCAAACGCACCGCAGTCAGAATGTGGGAGCTGGCTTGCCTGCGATTACGGTGGGTCAGCCACTACATTCATCCACTGACACTCCGCTATCGCGGCATGGGTATCTACACAACTTCAGTTGACCAATCTCCCTGCGGGAGCTGTCGAGCTTTAGCGCGGCTGCGAAAGCGGTGGGTCAGGCGAAAAAAATGCCAGCAGTGCCGCCGCCTTCGCAGCCTCGCTTGGGCTCGACAGCTCCCACATTTTGAACCGAGTTCGACATGAATACCGGTCGGCTCTAAGGCCGCCGCGCTTTGTTTTTGATCTTGATCTGAGGCGCCCCGTCAACCACGCTGGCCGGAATTCGATATTGATTTGGGGGGTAAACCGGCAGGACGCCGGTTTAGCCGCCCCGCGCCATGGATGGCGCGTGGCGGCGGCCCCCCAAATCAATGTCGGATTACGGGCATGCCGAGCCTAGGCGAGGCACCGAGTGGTGGGGCGAAGCGTTTTTGGTTACTTTTTGCGCTCTTCAAAAAGTGACCCGCCGTAAGGGCGGAACCCTAAGCCGCCGTTACCGCAGCAACGGATATGTACTCGGTCAAACCCAAAAAAACGATCGGCCCGAAGGCCGCCAAGCAAGCTCCTCGCCACACATCGTTGAAAGTTGTGTAGATACCGATGGCTATCGCGGGCAAGCCCGACTCCCACACTTTGATTTTCATCTATCAAATAGCAGTCGAAAAAAAAGGCGACCGAAGTCGCCCAAAATGCCTTGCGTGCCCGTGCAACCTGGAAAAACCTAAGGTTTTTTACGCTTGTTCGCGTCTTTCCAGATAAAAATTCCAAATCCTACAAAAAACAACACCATGAGGCTTACAGTCAGCACCCCGGCAAATACCACATTATCGATGAACATGACCGGCCTCCTGCACTTGCCCTGTTGCGATAGGGCTAAGTTAATGGAGAAGGCGGATTGGAAAATTGACCGGGGTCAATGTCGCCCACAACAGGGCGTAAAGAAGGGCAATAACTGACCTGCATCAAGGGATGCAGGTTGTTTCAACGCTTTTTTGGCTTGTTCTTCGATTTCTTCTTCGCTTTGCCCAGCGGCATCGCCTGCTCAAACGCTTGGCGTACTTCATTCAGGCGTTTGTCATTGAGGTCATGCACGCGCTTGGCGCGTTCGGCATTCAGATCAATCAGCTTGTCGTCTTCACTCATGGCTTGGCTTACGTCGTGGAGGAGATAGCCGAATAATGCGGCCTGCTCCGTTCAACGGCAAATCAGCGAGCGACAAAAGGCAGGCGAGGGCGTTGTGTGCGACTAAACTTCGACATCTACCCACAAGCCCTGACGCGGCGCATCTTCGATCAAGGGGATAACCGGAACGGTATTGTCGGCATTGAGCATATCCCCCGGAATAGCCAGGTGCTGCTCCGGGTCGTCATCGGCTTCACGCCGGCGTTTCTGCTGTTCCTGCTGGCGGCGCTGTTCTTCGCGCAGCAAAAACGTAGAAGTCTCGGCATCGCCCTTCTTAAGGTCGATGGTGCTTTCGTTGGAGCCCGGCTGAACGGGCACCACCGGCGGGATATCCGGCTTCTGGCGCACCGGATCGAGTTGTGACGTGACCGGCACAACGCTGACGGGCAGCATGGGTGGCAGCATGGTGGTTATTCTCCTGATCAACAGGCTGTCGGCGGATGCCAGGGCGACTTGAGCGCAGGCTTGCCAAGCTGTGACCCAGTCGACACTCACAAGTGCCCGCCACCCGTCGATCCACCGCTGCATACGCGGCCCAAAGGCAGTAGTTTTTGTCAGAGTCCTTGGGCGTGGGGCCTTGTTCCGTTAACATAGTCGGCTTTTTCACGGCGGGAGTCAGGCAGCATGGCGCAGCAGTATCAACCGGGGCAACGCTGGATTAGTGACAGCGAAGCGGAGCTGGGGTTAGGCACCGTTCTGGCACAGGACGGCCGCTTGTTGACCGTGCTCTATCCGGCCACTGGCGACACTCGCCAGTACGCGCTACGGAATGCGCCCCTCACCCGCGTGAGGTTTTCGCCGGGCGACAGCATCACCCATTTCGAAGGCTGGAAAATGACCGTGCAGGAAGTCGACGACGTCGACGGCCTGCTGGTTTACCACGGCCTCAATGGGCAGAACGAACAGGTCACCCTGCCGGAAACCCAACTCTCCAACTTCATCCAGTTCCGCCTGGCCAGCGACCGCCTGTTCGCCGGGCAGATCGACCCGCTGGCCTGGTTCTCGCTGCGCTATCACACCCTGGAACACACCAGCCGCCAGCTGCAGTCCGCGTTGTGGGGCCTGGGCGGCGTGCGTGCGCAGCCCATCGCGCACCAATTGCATATTGCCCGCGAAGTCGCTGACCGTATCGCGCCACGGGTACTGCTGGCCGACGAAGTGGGCCTGGGCAAGACCATCGAAGCCGGCCTGGTGATCCATCGCCAGCTGCTGTCGGGCCGCGCCAACCGCGTGCTGATCCTGGTTCCGGAAAACCTGCAGCACCAATGGCTGGTGGAAATGCGCCGCCGTTTCAACCTGCAGGTTGCGCTGTTCGACGAAGAACGTTTTATCGAAAGCGATGCCACCAACCCGTTTGAAGACACTCAGCTTGCCTTGGTTGCGCTGGAATGGCTGGTGGACGACGAGAAGGCCCAGGACGCGCTGTTTGCCGCCGGTTGGGACCTGTTGGTTGTCGACGAAGCCCACCATTTGGTGTGGCATGAAGACAAAGCCAGTGCGCAGTACTCGCTGGTCGAGCAACTGGCCGAAGTCATCCCCGGCGTGCTGCTGCTCACCGCCACCCCGGAACAACTGGGCCAGGACAGCCACTTCGCACGCCTGCGCCTGCTGGACCCGAACCGCTTCCACGACCTGCAAGCCTTCCGTGCCGAAAGCGAGAACTATCGCCCGGTGGCCGAAGCTGTGCAGGAGCTGTTGGACAAAGGTCGCTTGTCGCCCGCCGCGCACAAGACCATCCAGGGTTTCCTCGGCAACGAAGGTGAAGCCCTGCTCACCGCCGTCAACGATGGCGATACCGAAGCCAGCGCACGCCTGGTCCGCGAGCTGCTCGACCGCCACGGCACCGGCCGCGTGCTGTTCCGCAATACCCGCGCCGCCGTGCAAGGCTTCCCCGAGCGCAAACTGCACGCCTACCCGCTGCCGAACCCGGACGAATACCTGGAATTGCCGCTGGGCGAGCACGCCGAGCTGTACCCTGAAGTCAGCTTCCAGTCACAGCCGGACATCGAAGAAGAGAATCGCTGGTGGCGCTTCGACCCACGGGTCGAATGGCTGATCGACCAGTTGAAGATGCTCAAGCGCACCAAGGTGCTGGTGATCTGCGCCCACGCCGAAACCGCCATGGACCTGGAAGACGCCCTGCGCGTGCGCTCCGGCATTCCGGCCACGGTGTTCCACGAGGGCATGAACATCCTCGAGCGTGACCGCGCCGCCGCCTACTTCGCCGATGAAGAATTCGGCGCCCAGGTGCTGATCTGCTCGGAAATCGGCAGTGAAGGCCGCAACTTCCAGTTCTCCCACCACCTGGTGCTGTTCGACCTGCCGTCCCACCCCGACCTGCTGGAACAGCGCATCGGCCGTCTGGACCGGATCGGCCAGAAACATGTGATCGAACTGCACGTGCCGTACCTGGAAACCAGCCCGCAGGAGCGCCTGTTCCAGTGGTATCACGAAGCGCTGAACGCATTCCTCAACACCTGCCCGACCGGCAACGCCTTGCAGCATCAGTTCGGCCCGCGCCTGCTGCCGCTGCTGGAAAACGCCGACGACGGCGAGTGGCAAGCCCTGATCGACGAGGCCCGCGCCGAGCGCGAGCGCCTGGAACAGGAACTGCACACCGGTCGTGACCGCCTGCTGGAACTCAATTCAGGCGGCGCGGGTGAAGGCGATGCATTGGTCGAGGATATTCTCGAGCAGGACGACCAGTTCGCCTTGCCGATCTACATGGAAACCCTGTTCGACGCGTTCGGCATCGACAGCGAAGACCATTCGGAAAACGCGCTGATCCTCAAGCCGAGCGAAAAAATGCTCGACGCCAGTTTCCCCCTGGGCGACGACGAAGGGGTGACCATCACCTACGACCGTAACCAGGCACTGTCGCGCGAAGACATGCAATTCATCACCTGGGAACACCCGATGGTACAGGGTGGCATGGACCTGGTGCTGTCCGGTTCGATGGGCAATACCGCCGTGGCGCTGATCAAGAACAAGGCGCTCAAGCCCGGCACTGTATTGCTGGAACTGCTCTACGTCAGCGAAGTGGTTGCGCCGCGCTCGCTGCAACTGGGCCGCTACCTGCCGCCGGCCGCCCTGCGCTGCCTGCTGGATACCAATGGCAACGACCTGTCGGGCCGCGTGTCGTTCGAAACCTTGAACGACCAGCTGGAAAGCGTGCCACGGGCCAGCGCCAACAAGTTCATCCAGGCTCAGCGTGACCAGCTGACGCCGCGGATCAACGCAGGCGAAGAGAAGATCGCCCCGCGTCACGCCGAGCGCGTGGCCGAGGCCAAGCGTCGCCTGGCTGCGGATACCGACGAGGAACTGGCACGCCTGACCGCGTTGCAAGCGGTCAACCCGACCGTGCGCGACAGCGAGCTGGTTGCCCTGCGCAACCAGCGCGAGCAAGGCTTGGCCATGCTGGATAAAGCCGCACTGCGACTGGAAGCGATCCGGGTGTTGGTGGCGGGTTGATCGCCGCCCTGCCCTGCTGAACAAGAAGGCCCGCGCAATGCGGGCCTTCTTTATAGGCTTCACGGGCCTCATCGCGGCATAGCTATCTACACAATTTTTAAAGGCTGAAAAATCTCCCTGTAGTGAGCGGGCTCGTCCCGCGCTGGGTGGCGAAGCCGCCCCAAACCAGGCGGCCGGGTTCTACCTCTAGTTCGGCGATGCCTTGATTGGGGCGGCTTCGCCACCCAGCGCGGGACAAGCCCGCTCACTACATAGAGGTGTAGGTACCCATGCTCGCGAAGGGGTCTGCCCGGCCTCAAGCAGTGACCGCCTGCGCCGACACCTCCACCGCCCCCAGCCCCTCTTTCATCCGCTTGGCATCGCGCACAAAACTGCGCGAGGCCTGGAACAGGAACAGCATGGTAAGGAACAACGCCACCGGAATCAGGTACATCGCGTCATGCAGGCCCACCGCCTTGTAAGCCTCGGTCATCTGCTCGGCCCCTGCCGCGTACATCGCCGAGTGCGCAAAATGATCGGAAAGACCACCCACGACAATCGGCCCCATCCCGCCGCCCAGCAAGTACAACCCGGCAAAGAACAACGCCATTGCGGTCGCCCGCAAACGCGGTTCAACCACGTCCTGAATCGCCGTGTACACACAGGTATAGAAGTTATAGGCAAACAACCAGCCCACACTGAACAGCGCCACAAACACCCCGATTTCAATGCGCCCGGCGTGCAACGCCCAACCCGTGGTCACGGTGGAAATGATCAGGCTGAACGCAGCAAACAACAGCCGGCCATTGGCGACACGCTGGTGGACCTTGTCGGCGATCCAGCCACCCAGCGTCAGGCCCACCAGGCCGGTCAGGCCGACAATCACCCCGGTGGCGACCGCAGCGTCCTGCAATGGCATCAGGAAGTAACGCTGCAACATCGGCACCAGGAACGAGTTGCAGGCATAGGTTGCAAAGTTGAAGCACAACCCGGCCAGCACCAGCCACAGAAAGGTCGGCACCGCCAGCACGCGGCGAATCGGGCGGTCGACGCGTTCCTGGGAGACTTGCACGGTTTCCGCCGCGCCGCGCTTGGGCTCCTTGATATAGAACATGAACACCGCGAGGATCATCCCTGGCACGGCGGCAATGAAAAACGGCGCGCGCCAGCTGTCGAACGCCTTGACCATCCAGCCGATGGTAAAGAACGCCAGCAACAGGCCCAACGGCAGGCCCAGCATGAAAATCCCCATGGCCCGCGCCCGGCGATGGGCGGGAAACAGGTCGCCAATCAGCGAGTTGGCGGCCGGCGCATAGCTGGCTTCGCCAATGCCGATGCCCATGCGCACCAGCAGGAACGTCCAGAAACTGCCGACCAGGCCGTTGACCGCCGTCAGCCCGCTCCAGGCGAACAGGCCCCAGCCCATCAGTTTGCTGCGCGAACCGGTGTCGGCCAAACGCCCGAGCGGCAAGCCGGCAATGGCGTAGACGATGGTGAAGGCGGTGCCGATGATGCCGAGCTGGAAGTCGCTCAGGTGCCATTCCATGCGGATCGGCTCGATGATGATCGCCGGGATGGTACGGTCGAAGAAATTGAACAGGTTGGCGAGGAACAGCAGGAACAGAATGCGCCAGGCATTCGCCGCTTGGGTCGAGTTCTGCATGGGTCCGTCTCTTTTATTGTTATGAGAGCTGCGATGCCCGATGCATCCCGCCCGGTACCTGCAACATAGTCAGGCGCACGGCGCTTGTCTGTAATGATTCGTAAAGCTGATAGGGCATGATTTGACCCGGCGCTGCGGCACTTTGCCTACGAAAATATAAGTACACGCCCCCCTTCCCAACGGCCATGGCCCGGATAGAATGGCGAGCCTTCCCGTAGTCCCCCCACTTACCTTCCTAATCGATGACGCCCATGTCCGAAGCCAGTCCGTGTCTGAATTGCGGTGCCTGCTGTTCATACTTTCGTGTGTCTTTCTTCTGGGGTGAGTGCGCCTCGTCAGGGGGCACGGTACCCGACGACCTGGTCGTGCAGATCAACCCCACCCGCGTGGCCATGATCGGCACCGACCAGAAACCCGCGCGCTGCTGCAGCCTTGAGGGTGAAGTGGGCCAAGCGACCCGTTGCACGATTTACGATGAACGCTCCAGTGTATGCCGCGAGTTTGATTCGTCTTGGAGCCAGGGCGTGCAGAATGTTGACTGTGATGCCGCTCGCGCCGCCTTCGGCCTGGCGCCCTTGGAAGCCCCTTTCGAGCTGGAACTGCCCATCAGCGCTTAGCACCAGACGCGATGCCGGGCATGCCAAAATAATTCAAAGCAAAGTGCCATTAGCGATGGCAAATCCCGCAAGGCTTCTATACTCGACCGCATAGGTCATCGCCTCTGGCAGTGACGTGACGCTATGACAGGGCATGCTATGGAATGGCTGGGTCTGCATTTTTTTACTGAGCTTCCAGAACACGGGCATTTACTACTCAATTGCAGTCATAACCCGTTCCTGGTGCTGTTGGCCTATCTGGTCGCTTGCGCGGCGGGTTTCGGTACGCTGGACATGGCTGAACGCGTCGGCCATGTCGAGGACCCCACCGCCCGGCGCAACTGGCGCTGGCTCGGCGCCGGTTGCCTGGCAGGCGGAATCTGGTCCACCCACTTCATCAGCATGCTGGCCTTCCAGGCGCCCATTGCGATCCACTACGAATTGATAATGACGTTCGCGTCCTTGGTGATCGCCCTGATCGCTTCGTTGTTCGCCATGCAAACCCTCAGTCATGCCAAGCTGCGCTTGCACCAGTATTTGCTCGCGTCGCTATGGATGGGGATCGGCATCGCCTTGATGCACTACGTGGGCATGTCGGCCATGCGTTCCCAGGCCCAGGTGTATTTTGAGCCGGGGCTGTTCATGGCCTCGGTGGGTATCGCCATAGGCTCAAGCCTGGCGGCGTTGTTGCTGTCGAGCTACTTGCGCACCGGTACCGGCGTGTTTCACCAACTGCTCAAATATGCCGCCAGCCTCGTATTGGGCGCGGGCATTCTGAGCATGCATTTTACCGGCATGGCGGCGATGCAAATGATCGTCCCCACCGGAGCGGACCTGTCGTTACCGACGGGCAATAACCCTATCCAACTGGGCCTGTCGGTGGCCGTCATCACCTTGCTGGTGATCGGCAGCAGCGTCAGCGCCGCCTTGGCCGACAAGAAGCTGCAACACAAGGAACGCGATTTGCGCCGGGTCAATGCCCTGCTCAGCGAACTCGACCAAGCTCGCGCCTCGCTGCAACAAGTGGCCCACTACGACGCCCTGACCAGCCTGCTCAATCGCCGGGGCTTCAACCAGATCTTTGCGGAGAAGCTCGCCGAGAAAACCGCCTCCCACGGCATGATGGCGGTGATTTTCCTTGACATCGACCACTTCAAACGCATCAACGACAGCCTCGGGCATGACGCCGGCGACCAGTTGCTCACGGTCCTGGCCGGGCATATCAAAGGCTCGGTGCGCAGCCACGCCGATGTGGTCGCGCGGTTTGGCGGCGATGAGTTCTGCATTTTGATCAGCATTCACCACCGCGACGAAGCCCGGCACCTGGCCCAGCGCATCATGCAACAGATGAAAGAACCCATCGAACTGGCCGGCCGTCGCATGGTGATGACCACCAGCATCGGCATCAGCCTGTTCCCCGATGACGGCCTGACCTGCGAGGAGCTGCTGAAAACCGCCGACCTTGCGCTTTACCAGTCCAAGGACATGGGGCGCAACAGCCTGAACTTCTTCAGCTCCAACCTGAAAACCCGCGCGTCCCTCGAATTGCAATTGGAAGAAGAACTGCGCGGAGCCCTGCGCGCCCGCAACCAACTGGTGCTGTTCTATCAGCCGATCTTCGACATGAAGCAAGGCAAGGTCACGCGGCTGGAAGCCCTGGTGCGCTGGCAACACCCACAGCACGGTCTGCTGGGACCGGATCGGTTTATCGGTATCGCTGAAAGCAACGGGCTGATCGCCGAGTTGGATCACTGGGTGCTGCGCCAGGCCTGTCATGACCTGAGCCTGCTGTCTGACCGTGGTTATACGGAACTGACCATGTCGGTGAACTGTTCGGCCCTGAACCTGGCCCGCGATGAGCTGGCGGACGAAATCGAAGATGCACTGCGCTTGAGCGGCATCGCCGCCACCCGCCTGGAATTGGAAGTGACTGAAAATGCACTGATGGGCAACATCAGCAGCACCCTGGTACTGCTGCGGCAAATCCGCGCGCTGGGCGTGTCGCTGGCTATCGACGACTTTGGCACCGGCTACTCGTCCCTCGCCTACCTCAAGCGCCTGCCGCTCAACACCTTGAAGATCGACCGCTCGTTTATCCAGGATATTCCCAGGTCGATTGCCGATATCGAGATCGTCCAGGCGATTATCGGCATGGCCCACACCCTGCACTTGCAAGTGGTTACCGAAGGCGTGGAAACCCAGGCGCAGTTCGAGCTGCTGCTCAAGCATGGCTGTGATTTCGTCCAGGGTTACCTGCTGAGCCCGGCGGTGGCGGCCAGCGACATCATCGGCGTGATCCAGGGTATCAACCTGCGCCACCCACATGGCGGGGCGGCTGCCAAGGACGGCAGCTCGGCAAAAGAGTCCTCCCCAAGCCACGACGGCCCCAATTCAATCGTCAGGCCAATTCGCTGACGCCTAAACTTTGGCCTTTCGCCATCATTTGCCTAAAGAACGCCGACGAACGGCCGATCCATCAGAGTCCGGCCAGGTTTTTCCCTGAACACTTCGAGGGGTGAAGCCGCTCGTCCAGGACAAGGACGCACTGCAAAGTCGCGAACACCCATTGCGTGATGGCCCCTTGATTTCTTCAGCCATCCGCCCAGGCACATGGCGCACAATGACTTCTAAAAATAACTCTGCCACCGTGGTATCCGACGTGTTGCTCAAAGCTCCTGCGGACAAACCCTCAGGTTCAAAGTCATTGAGCACCGCCCGCCCGCTGGCCACCCAGCAATACCTGTACTTCACCGAAACCAATACCGACCGCATCCTCGACAACCTCGACGGCCTGCGCGACATGGTGTTCCCGCGCCCACCCCATCTGGAAGGCGACAGCGATCCGCGTAGCGAGCAGGAATTCCCTTCGGTATGCCTGATCGGCCTGGGCCGTTGCGGCTCGAACATCGCACTGGACGTGGCGGAACTGGTGTACAACGCGCGCAAGTTCTACTTGAACGAATTCAGCAACGAAGACAAGTCGCAGGACAAGGGCTACAGCCCGGCCCAGTGGCTGCGCAACAACCTGCGCCTGGGCAGCGGCAAGGCCAGCAAACCGGTGTTCCTGGTGGAACCGCTGGTGATGCTGGGCGACCTGGACAAAGACATCGCCGGGCGCATCCGCTTCTCGCGCAAGGGCGAAAAAAGCGGCTTCCTGCGCGACTACAGCAAAATGAAAATCATGGACCTGTCGGAAGTCCATGCCGGCGGCGCCGGTAACGCGCCGATCCTGGGGCAGTACCTGGCCAAGATCATCCTCAACAAAGATACCCAGCGTTTTTCCAGCCCCGACTGGAAGATGATCCACTCGTACCTGATCGACTCCTGCGGCATCAAGGCCAACCAGTCGCGCCTGTACTTCTCGATCTTCAGCGCCGGCGGCGGTACCGGCTCGGGCATGGCCTCCGAATTCGGCCTGGCGCAGCAACATTCGTACATGAACAAGACGTTCGACACCAAGCCCGCCGACGAGCACGACAGCAAGAGCGGCCACGCCTTTGTGTTCGAGCCGATTTTCACCAGCGGCATCTGCGTGCTGCCGAATATTTCCGACCATCGCAGCGAAATGTCCGAAGCGCTGCACATCAACGCCGGGCGGCTGCTGTGCAAATACCTCTCGGAAGAATGGGATTTCTCATACAACTTCGACAATGAAGACAGCAGTGAAGCCAGTGTGAAGGGGCGTATCCGGCCGTGGAACGCGATGATGCTGATCTCCAACGACATCATGCGTTATGCCGAAGAAAGCGACGACGGCAACATCCAGAACATTGATGTCAATGCCATGGAAAAACACGCCAACCAATACATCTCCCAACAGATCTTCAACATCCTCACCGCCCAGGCGGTGACCACCGACTACGACCAGAACTACTTCCGGCGCGCCGGTATCGACATCGGCGAAACCATCCGCCTGGATGCCAACGACCTGTTCATGAGCCTGGCCGGCCCGGTGGCGATTGCCTACGCCGAGTCCGTGGTTCCCGAAACGCCGGCACCGTCCAGCGACAAATTCAAGGTGTTCGAAAAAGAGCCACAGCGTCTGAACATTGATGACCTGTTCTTCCGTTCCATCGACCTGCCGCACTTCAACAAGGTCACCCAGGCCATCGAAGGCATCAGCCTGCTGCCGATCGAGTCCAAGCGCTACAAGGCGTCCCTGGAGCAATACAAGAACTCCGGCTACGACGCAGCGGCGCTGCATGACCTGCACTTTTTCAAGAACTGCTCGTCGGTGGTGTCCATCGTGTCCTTGCCCAAGGACTACAAGCTGTCCTATATGGACCTGAACCGGCTCAAGACTCACCTCAACAGCCTGTTCCCCAACACCACCCTCAAGCGCTACGCCCTGGTCATCGGCGCCTCGGCCAACCTGTCGCTGACCACCCTGATCGCGAAAAGCCCGTGCCTGTCGGATGACTTCCTTACCTTGATCGTGGCGTTTATCAAACGCTGCTTTGCGCGCAACCCGTACCGCTTCGACGACACACTGGACAACTCGATCCTGGACTTCATCATCCACGAGGACTTCGACGAAGACCGCATCGACGAATTGCTCAACGAGTTCGAGAACCCGGCGAAGATCCTCGATACCAACTGGTACGCGATCAAGCCGATGTATGAGAAGAAATACCGCGAGCTGATCAACGACAAAGACAAGTTTGTGTCGATCAATGACATTCGCCTGTCACGGGACTGCGTGAAGAAGGCGATCAAGTACCTGCGTGAGATTTACCGTCACCGCATCGGCAAGACTAAGGTTATCTCGCTGAACAACCATACCGGCAAGACCGGCTGAAGCCCTGCGACGGCGCCCTTCGCCGCCGTCGCTGCCTTATTGGGCTCGTCGTTGGTGCAGGTAGGCGACGATGGCCTGCTCATCGGCGGACTTTGCCGGCCGAGGCAGTTGCTTGGGCCACACAGCCTCGTGCGTACCGAAGAACTTTTTCTGCTCAGCCTCATCCCAACTGCGGATTTCACGCGAGGCCGATTCCCACCAGCCCTGTCGACACACGTCGTAATAAGGATTCTCAGGCGCCGCGCTGCCGTAGAGCAAGTCGCGGCCAACCCTTTTCAGATGTTTGCGCTGATTGCGCAGCTTCCATTTGATCAGCAGCCGCTGCCAGGCGCTGGGCATAGGCTTGACCTGGGGCACGTCGAGGCAACGCGCAACCAGTTCAGGCCCGAAGGTCTCGCCGTGAAGACCGAAAAAATGCGCCTGCATGGCGTGGAAAAAGCGCTTCTCGGCGTAATAGTGATGAACCCACTTGCTGGACTCGCGCACCGTCTTGCCACGCATCGCAAAGGAAATCGCGACTTGCTCGATGGTGTGGATATCGAACGAGCCCTCGGTCCACGCGTCGATCAGGCTGATCGCGGTGTCGAGCAGCGCCGTATCCGTGTCACACACGCCGCACAAGCCACTGTTGTAGAGCTTGAAGCCGTTACTCGCAGACACGCCATGGGCATGCAGGTGCGTGCCCAGCTTGAGGTAATCCGGACGTTTGCAGACATAGCTCCAGTCGTACTCGAATTCGTCCATCACATACTGGCCAGGCGCGATAAGTTCGAACACACGATGCGGGGACTTGAGGAACAGCGTGTCGGTATCGACAAACAGCGTCTTGTCCGCAAGCTTCAACCCTTCGGCGATCGCACAGGCTTTGCGCCGGTGGGTATAACCGTTGTCACCCTGCCATCGGGCCAGGGTCTGCTCGTCCAACGCCAGGGTTTCCACCGGCCAGCCGGTGAAGTCCTGGGGCCGGTCAGTCATGACCCGGATGCACAGCGACTCGCCCCGTTTGAGCTGCGCCAGGGCGGTGAGAATGCTGAACTTGGCTTCGCGCCGGTAAACTTCCTGTTTACCGTAGATAAGGTAAAGCAACTGGTGCGAGGGTTTCGCTGAGAGAGGCAGCGTTGACGGCATGACGAGCTCCGGATGACAGGCGGCGAACTCTACCGGATTCCAGCCCTTCCTACGCTTCGATCTGACAATTGCCGGCTTTTATTCACACCGCGAAACAATTCTTCCGCGCTTTGGGCGACGAGAAAACTGTTCCCATGACGTGCGCGTCACCCTCCGCTGTGACCTTTCTTCACGGCAAGATGCCATCACCGCTGCAGCGGTTACTCCGCTACACACTTTTTAAGCGCAGCATCACGCACCATTTCAGTGCTTATGGCGCGAGCACTGCCCTTTCCTGGATCAGGATCCACGGGGAAACAACCACCGCCCATAAGCTGGGATCGCGCTCCACCAGGTCCAGCGCCCGCGTGGCAGACACTTCAGCCAAGTTGCCCGAGGCCAGCCAGGCAGCGACTTTGTCACGGTTGTCTTCGGCCATTCCTTCGGCAGCCTCGATCAAATCCAGGCTGGCGTCGACCCACAATAGGGCACCTTTGGCAAAGAACGGCTCAAGCTCCTTCCAGGATATTTCGGCGGTTTCACCGAGCAGCTTGGCATAGAGGGTGCTAGGTTCTTGCATCATGGGAGTTCACCTTGGGGAAAAATCGGCGCAATCATAACGTCGCGGCCGAGGTAGAAAAACCCAGTTGCAATTGAGTCATCGAGAGAAAGTGTCAGCAAAGCCAAGGATTGCCTGGAACTCTGGCATCACCCCGCCGCAATTCTGTCTTTTTCTTTCATTTAAGCGACACACCCGGGTTTTGCCCCCAGCAGCCAGCTTTTCAAGCGATCAACCGGCGCTCTACACTGTACCGGTACAGTTGCCAGGGCACTGCCGGGGGGATATCCGGGATATCCGATCCGGTTCTGCAGCTCACAAGGCCGCTAGAACTATAAAAAATACAACAGTAAGAGTGGAGCACTATGAACAAGGCTACTAAGCAGATTTCCAAACTGTTTGCCGCTATGGTCCTGGCTGGGGTTGCCGGCCATTCGTTCGCCGCCGACACCATCAAGATCGGTATCGCCGGCCCTAAAACCGGCCCGGTGACGCAATACGGCGACATGCAATTCATGGGTGCCAAGCAGGCCATCGCCGACATCAACGCCAAGGGCGGCGTTGATGGCAAGATGCTTGAGGCCAAGGAATACGACGACGCCTGCGATCCTAAACAAGCCGTTGCCGTCGCCAACAAAGTGGTCAACGACGGCGTCAAGTTCGTGGTTGGCCACCTCTGCTCCAGCTCCACTCAGCCTGCGTCCGATATCTACGAAGACGAAGGCGTGATCATGATTACCCCGGCCGCCACCAGCCCGGAAATCACCGCCCGTGGCTACAAGCTGATCTTCCGCACCATCGGCCTGGACAGCGCCCAGGGCCCAGCGGCCGGCAACTACATCGCCGACCACGTGAAGCCGAAAATCGTCGCCGTCCTGCACGACAAGCAGCAATACGGTGAAGGCATCGCCAGCGCCGTGAAGAAAACCCTGGAAGAAAAAGGCACCAAGGTCGCGGTCTTCGAAGGCCTGAACGCCGGTGACAAGGACTTCTCCTCGATCATCCAGAAACTCAAGCAAGCCAATGTCGACTTCGTCTACTACGGCGGCTACCACCCTGAGCTGGGCCTGATCCTGCGCCAAGCCAAGGAAAAAGGCCTGAACGCCAAGTTCATGGGCCCTGAAGGCGTCGGCAACGACTCCATCTCGCAAATCGCCCAAGGCGCTTCCGAAGGCCTGCTGGTCACCCTGCCTAAATCCTTCGACACGGAGCCTGCCAACAAAGCCATCGTTGACGAGTTCGCCAAGAACAAGCAGGACCCGACCGGTCCATTCGTGTTCCCGGCCTATTCGGCTATCGAAGTGATCGCTGGCGGTATCAAAGCCGCGAAGAGCGAAGACACCGCCAAAGTGGCCGAAGCCATCCACGCGGGTACTTTCAAGACCCCAACCGGCGACCTGAGCTTCGACGCCAAGGGCGACCTGAAGGACTTCAAATTCGTGGTCTACGAATGGCACTTCGGCAAGCCGAAAACCGAAGTATCCCCTCAGTAAGCCAGGCGTTACTGGTCCTGCAAGCCCACTGTGAGAGCAGTGGGCTTTGTTTTACGAGGTTTATGGGCCTGTCACCCGCGATCCGGGCGCTGGCTCACCTGAAAATCTTAAAACCGTCACCAGCGGTTCGCTGGCAAACGCTTTGTGCAACCTGGTCATAGAACAGGGCACAGGCCGGAAATGACTCCACCAGTGAAATGCGTATCGGGTTTTTAGGAGCGCTGTAATGCCTGAGCTCTATCATTTTTTCCAACAGCTGGTTAATGGCCTGACCATTGGCAGCACCTATGCCTTGATAGCCATTGGCTACACCATGGTTTACGGCATCATTGGAATGATCAACTTCGCCCATGGCGAGGTGTACATGATTGGTTCCTACGTGGCCTTTATCGCCCTTGCCGGGTTGGCCATGATGGGGATCCACTCCCTGCCGCTGTTGATGACCGCCGCGTTCCTTGCGTCAATCATCGTGACCAGTGCCTATGGCTACAGTATCGAGCGCGTTGCCTACCGTCCCTTGCGTGGCAGCAACCGCCTGATCCCGCTGATTTCCGCCATCGGCATGTCGATTTTCCTGCAGAACACCGTATTGCTGTCCCAGGACTCCAAGGATAAATCCATCCCCAACCTGATCCCGGGGAGCTTCTCCTTCGGCCCGGGTGGCGCGCAGGAAGTGCTGGTTTCCTATATGCAGATCCTGGTCTTCGTCGTCACCCTGGTGGCCATGCTGGGCCTGACCCTGTTCATCTCCCGCTCCCGTCTGGGGCGCGCCTGCAGGGCTTGCGCCGAAGACATCAAGATGGCCAACCTGCTGGGCATCAACACCAACAACATCATTGCCCTGACCTTCGTGATCGGTGCCGCGCTGGCAGCCGTCGCGGCGGTACTGCTGAGCATGCAGTACGGCGTGATCAACCCCAACGCCGGTTTCCTGGTGGGCCTCAAGGCCTTTACCGCGGCGGTATTGGGCGGCATCGGCAGCATTCCGGGCGCGATGCTCGGCGGCCTGGTGCTGGGTGTGGCCGAGGCCTTTGGCGCCGATATCTTCGGCGACCAGTACAAGGACGTCGTGGCGTTCGGCCTGTTGGTTCTGGTGTTGTTGTTCCGTCCGACCGGCATCCTGGGCCGTCCGGAGGTTGAGAAAGTATGAGCAGATATCTTAAATCGGCGTTTTTCAGCGCCTTGCTGGTGTGGGCCGTGGCCTTTCCGGTACTGGGCCTCAAGCTGAGCATTGTCGGCATCAATCTGGAAGTGCATGGCACCGGTCCCGTGACCCTGACCATCATCGCCTTGTGTTCGGTGCTGCTGTTCCTGCGCGTGCTGTTCACCCAGCAGGTCGGGGCCTTGTTCAAGGGCAACCGTCGCCCTTTGGTATCACCCAAGGTCAGCCAATTCCTGACCCTGCCGCGCACCCAGCGCTACATCATCATCGGCTTGATCGTGGCCGCGCTGATCTGGCCGTTCTTCGGCTCGCGCGGCGCAGTCGATATCGCCACCCTGATCCTGATCTACGTGTTGCTGGGCCTGGGCCTGAACATCGTGGTCGGCCTGGCCGGCCTGCTCGACCTGGGTTATGTGGGTTTTTATGCCGTGGGTGCCTACACCTACGCGCTGCTCTCGCATTACCTGGGCTGGAGCTTCTGGATCTGCCTGCCACTGGCGGGCATGGCGGCGGCCACGTTTGGCTTCCTGCTGGGTTTCCCGGTGCTGCGCCTGCGCGGCGACTACCTGGCGATCGTGACCCTGGGCTTTGGGGAGATCATCCGCCTGTTCCTGCGTAACCTCACTGATATCACCGGTGGACCCAACGGCATCAGCAGCATCCCCAAGCCGACGTTCTTCGGCCTGTCGTTCGACCGCACCGCCGCAGAGGGCATGCAGACCTTCCACGAGTACTTCGGGATTGCCTACAACCCGGTGAGCAAAGTGGTGTTCCTGTACCTGGTGGCGCTGTTGCTGGCACTGGCCGCACTGTTCGTGATCAACCGCCTGCTGCGCATGCCGATCGGCCGCGCGTGGGAAGCGCTGCGCGAAGATGAGATCGCCTGCCGCGCGCTGGGCCTGAACCCGACCATCATCAAGCTTTCCGCCTTTACCCTGGGTGCTGCGTTCGCCGGTTTCGCCGGCAGCTTCTTCGCCGCGCGCCAAGGGCTGGTGACGCCGGAGTCATTCACCTTTATCGAGTCGGCGATCATCCTCGCCATCGTGGTACTGGGTGGCATGGGCTCGCAACTGGGCGTGATCCTGGCGGCGATCGTGATGATCCTGCTGCCGGAAATGATGCGCGAATTCAGTGAATACCGCATGTTGATGTTCGGCGCCCTCATGGTGCTGATGATGATCTGGCGCCCTCAAGGCCTGCTGCCCATGCAACGTCCACACATGGAGCTGCGCAAATGAGCCGCGAGATCCTGAAAGTCGAAAACTTGAGCATGCGCTTCGGCGGCTTGCTGGCGGTCAATGGCGTGGCCCTGACCGTGAAAGAAAAACAGGTTGTGGCGTTGATCGGCCCCAACGGCGCCGGCAAGACCACGGTGTTCAACTGCCTCACCGGCTTCTACAAGCCAAGCGGCGGCAGCATCCTGCTGGACGGACAGCCGATCCAGGGCCTGGCCGGTCACGAAATCGCCCGCAAGGGCGTGGTGCGCACCTTCCAGAACGTGCGACTGTTCAAGGACATGACGGCGGTCGAGAACCTGTTGATCGCCCAGCACCGTCACTTGAACACCAACTTCTTCGCAGGCTTGTTCAAGACCCCGGCGTTTCGCAAAAGCGAGCGCGAGGCCATGGAGTACGCCGAATACTGGCTGGACAAGGTCAACCTCACCGAGTTTGCCAACCGCCCGGCCGGCACCCTGGCCTATGGTCAGCAACGCCGCCTGGAAATCGCCCGTTGCATGATGACCCGCCCGCGCATCCTCATGCTCGACGAACCTGCCGCCGGCCTGAACCCCAGGGAAACCGAAGACCTCAAGGCGCTGATCAGCGTGCTGCGCGAGGAAAACAACGCCACCGTGCTGTTGATCGAACACGACATGAAACTGGTCATGAGCATTTCCGACCACATCGTCGTGATCAACCAGGGCACGCCTCTGGCCAACGGGAGCCCGGAGCAGATCCGTGACAATCCCGAAGTGATCAAAGCCTATCTGGGGGAAGCGTAAAATGCTGCAATTCGAAAACGTTTCCACTTTCTACGGCAAGATCCAGGCCCTGCACAGCGTCAATGTGGAGGTTCGCCAGGGTGAGATCGTCACGCTGATCGGCGCCAACGGCGCCGGCAAGTCGACCTTGCTGATGACCCTGTGCGGTTCGCCCCAGGCCCACAGCGGCAGCATCCGCTACATGGGTGAAGAACTGGTGGGCCAACAGTCGTCGCACATCATGCGCAAGAGCATCGCGGTAGTGCCGGAAGGCCGTCGCGTGTTTTCGCGCCTGACCGTGGAAGAGAACCTGGCCATGGGCGGGTTCTTTACCGACAAGGGCGACTATCAGGAACAGATGGACAAGGTGCTGCACCTGTTCCCCCGCCTCAAGGAACGCTTCAGCCAACGCGGCGGCACCATGTCGGGCGGCGAACAGCAAATGCTCGCCATCGGCCGCGCGTTGATGAGCAAGCCCAAGCTGCTGCTGCTGGACGAACCTTCCCTGGGCCTGGCCCCGATCATCATCCAGCAGATTTTCGACATCATCGAACAGCTGCGCAAGGACGGTGTGACGGTGTTCCTGGTGGAGCAGAACGCCAACCAGGCGCTGAAGATTGCCGACCGCGCCTATGTGCTGGAAAACGGCCGGGTGGTCATGCAGGGCACTGGCGAGCAGTTGCTGACGGATCCGAAGGTGCGTGAGGCGTACCTGGGCGGTTAAGCGAAATTTGCTGTAGGAACCGGATCAAAATGTGGGAGCGGGCTTGCTCGCGAATGCGGTGGATCAGTCAGCATATTCAGTGACTGGTACTCCCCATTCGCGAGCAAGCCCGCTCCCACATTTTGCTTTGTGTGGGCCCTGAAATTTGCATTGTTGGAATTATTTTCGGCAGACGTGTAACAAAGTTCACCCCGCCGTCTCTAGTGGTCCAAGCAGGCAAATACGCCCGCCACTACTGGAGACACACCATGACCACCAAACTGTCCGCCGCCACCCTCGTCCTGGCCCTCGGTTCCGCCCTGAGCCTGTCTGCCCTGACCACCACCGCCCACGCAGCCGACGACATGCAGAAATGCTTCGGTGTCGCCGAAGCCGGCAAGAACGACTGCGCCGCTGGCGCCGGCACGTCCTGCGCCGGCACCTCGAAAACCAAAGACCAGGCCAATGCCTGGAAACTCGTCCCCGCCGGCACCTGCCTCAAAACACCAAGCTCCACCTCGCCGACCGGTTTCGGCCAGGAAGCGGCCTTCACCGCCAAGTCCTGACCCTGGCGAAACCTGAGTACAGACGATGCCCCTTTCATCCCTGCAAGCCATCGCCCAGGCTCAGGCGCCCGGCCTCCCGCGCCGGGCCGGGCTGGGGCTCAAGCATGAGCACTTCACTGAAGTACTCGACACTTCGCCCGACATCGGTTTTTTTGAAGTGCACGCCGAAAACTACATGGTGGCCGGCGGCCCGTTTCATCACTATCTGGGGATGATCCGTGAGCAGTACCCGCTGTCGTTGCACGGCATAGGCCTGTCCATCGGCGGCGAAGCCCCGCCGGACCGTACGCACCTGGCACGGTTGGCGAGGTTGATCGAGCGCTATCAACCCCACGCTTTTTCCGAACACCTGGCCTGGTCGAGCCACGGCTCGGTGTTCCTCAATGACTTGCTGCCCCTGGCCTACGACAACGCTACCCTGCAACGGGTGTGCGAACACGTTGACCAGGTACAAAGCGCCCTCAAGCGGCCAATGCTGCTGGAGAACCCGTCGACCTACCTGCAATTCGAGCGCTCAACCCTGGACGAGACTGACTTCATCAGCGCGATCATCCGTCGCACCGGCTGTGGCTTGCTGTTGGACGTGAATAACGTCTACGTGTCCTGCGTCAATCACCAGCGCGATCCACTTTCCTACCTCGACGCACTGCCATTGCACGCGGTGGGTGAGATTCATCTGGCCGGTTTTGCCGAAGACACGGACAGCCTCGGTGATCGCCTGTTGATCGATGATCATGGTGCTCCGATCGATAACGCGGTGTGGCAACTGTACGAAAAGGTACTGGCGCGCGTCGGCCCGGTGCCAACGTTGATCGAACGGGATAATCAGGTGCCGGCGTTCAGCGTATTGCTGGCCGAGGCGCAACAGGCCCAATGGCATCTGTCGCAGGTGGCCCCATGAGCCTCTATGACGACTTTGCCGCAGCCCTATTGGCGCCGGACCAGGCCTGCCCCGAAGGCCTGGTCAGCCGCAACGGTGCCGACCCGGCCAGTCGCTTCGCGGTGTATCGCAACAATGTGCACAGTTCGTTGATCAACGCGTTGGCAACCGCTTACCCCGTGACGTTGCAACTGGTGGGCGAGGAATTCTTCCGCGCGATGGCGGGCCTGTTCGTACAGGCTTGCCCTCCCACCAGCCCGCTGATCAGCGAGTACGGCAGTGCGTTCCCAGCGTTTATCCAGGACTTTGAGCCGGCCGCCAGCGTGCCCTACCTGGCCGATATCGCGCGCCTGGAACGCCTGCGCGTGCGTGCCTACCACGCGGCGGATACCCGGCCGCTGGACCAGCAAGCGATTCTTCAAGTCATGCAAGGCCAGACAGACGTCGGAAAATTGCGCCTGCAGTTGCACCCATCCCTTGCCACCTTGAATTCTGCCTTCGCGGTGGTGGCGGTATGGGCCGCGCATCAATCCGAGGGTGCCCTGGCCACCCTGAACCCCTGGCACGCCCAGGCTGCACTGGTATTGCGCCAGGGGCTGGAAGTCAGGGTGTTTGCCATCGACAGTGGCTCAGCGAGGTTTATCAACAGCCTGGCCCATGGCAGTCCATTGGAAAAAGCCGTGGAGCAGGCGCTTGAAGCAAGTGCCGAGTTCGATCTGCACCACTGCCTGACGTTGCTGATCAGCCAAAACGCCATCACTCATCTGTATCCAGAACAAAAGGTATCGCCATGAACACGTATCCATGGGACCTGATCAATCGGGTCATCGCGTTTTTCGAGCAAATCCCTTACAGCCTGATTGCCTTTCTCGCACGGTTTTCGATTGCTGCGGTGTTCTGGAAATCCGGGCAAACCAAAGTCGACGGTTTCGCAGTGGATATCATCAGCGGCACCTTCCAACTGGGCGAACCGAAACTGGCGGCCTCGACACTGCCGCTGTTTCGCAGCGAGTATCCTGTGCCGTTGCTGCCGCCGGAGGTGGCGGCGCACATGGCGGCGTTTGCCGAGCACTTTTTCCCGGTGCTTATCCTGGTTGGCTTGGCCACGCGCTTTTCGGCCTTGGCCCTGATCGGCATGACGCTGGTGATTCAGCTGTTCGTCTACCCGGACGCCTACCCGACCCACGGCACCTGGCTTGCGCTGCTGTTGCTGCTGGTGGCGAAGGGTCCGGGGCGCCTGTCCATCGATCACTTGATCGCGCGTCGCTACGCTTAAAGCCGATCCAGCGCCTCGCCGCTGCGCTTGAACCAGCCCACCAGGTAATCGGCCAACACCTGGGTGCGACGCGGCAGGCCGCCCTGATAAGGGTGCACCAGGTACATCGGCATGCTCCGCGTCTGATAATCGCGCAGGAGCCAGCGCAAGCGGCCGTCAGCCAATTCAGTCGGCAGCAGGTAGGACGGCAGGCGTGCGATACCGGCGCCGACCAACGCAGCCTTTTTCAACAGGTTGTAATGATTGGAGGCAAAGGTGCCGCTGACCCGCACCCGCAGCAGTTCGTGCTGCTGGTGGTACAGCCACTCCTCACGACCGCTGTAGTGGCTGTTGAGCAAGCAGATGTGGTTGGCCAGGTCGGCCGGGGTCTTGGGTTCGCCGTATTGCTCGAGGTAGGCCGGGCTCGCGCAGGTCACCTCATGCCAGGCCAGCAATGGCTTGGCCACCAGGCGCTCGTTTTCAATCGCGCCTGAGCGTACTCCCAAGTCAAAACCGTCCCGCGCCAGATCGCGATAGCGGTTGTTGAGCTCCAGCTCGATCTGCACCTGCGGGTAGTGCTTGGAGAACTCCAACAGCAAGCCGTCGAAGAAGGTTTCGCCCAACGACACCGGAACCGTCATACGCACAGGCCCGGCCAGATCGTCCTTGAGGCGGGCCAATGCCTGACGGGCGCGTTCCACCTGTACCACCAGAGCCTGGGCCTGGGGCAGCAACGCCGCACCGGCTGCCGTCAGGCTGAGTTTGCGCGTGGTGCGGTGCAGCAAAACCACGCTGAACCGCGCCTCCAGTTGACTGATGCGCTTGGACAACTGCCCTTTGCTGCAGCCCAATTGCTCGGCGGCCACGGTAAAACTGCCGGCGTCGATCAGCACGGCAAATGCGGCCAAGTCGTCCATCTCGCTCATGGATTGTTTCCAAATGAAAACCAAAGGTTGCCTATTAGTGCGTTTATCCACTGGAAAAGCCACTCTAGACTGAGCCTTCACTCACCCGGAGGAACAACCATGAAAATCCTGTTGATTGGCGCCAGCGGCACCGTCGGCTCGGCGGTCAAGGCCGAACTGGCCCAGCGTCACGAAGTGATCGGCATCGGCCGCAGCAGCGGTGACTTCCAAGTGGATATCAGCGACAGCGCATCAATCCGCAAACTGTTTGAACAGACCGGCACCTTTGACGCGCTGGTCTGCGCGGCGGGCAGCGTGAACTTCGTCGCGCTGGGCGACATGAGCGAAAGCGATTTTGAATTGGGCCTGCGTGACAAGCTGATGGGCCAGGTCAACCTGCTGTTGATCGGTCGCGAGTACGCCAACGATGGCGCCTCGTTCACCTTCACCAGCGGCATTCTCAACCGCGACCCGATCCGCACCGGCGCCTCGGCGGCCCTGGTCAACGGCGCGCTGGATGCCTTCGTCAAGGCCGCGGCGCTGGAATTGCCGAGGGGTTTGCGCGTCAATTCGGTGAGCCCGACGGTCCTGCTTGAAGCCATGGGCAGCTACGCGCCGTACTTTCGTGGCTTCAAACCGGCGGCTGGCGCCGACGTGGCATTGGCCTATGCAAAAAGTGTCGAAGGCTTGCAAACGGGTCAGACCTTTATCGTTGGCTGAACCCGTCGTCTGTCAGAATCGCCTTAAGCTGCCGGGCGGGGTTGTGATGCGACGCCGGCCTGCGTAACGTGGCGGCACTTGTCTGGAGACCCGATCATGCGTGCCGCCCATACCCTCGCTCTGTTTGCCTTGTTCCCCCTGTTCGCCGCGTGCCAGATGTTCGACAAGGAGCCGGCCACGCCGTCTCTGGCCGGGCTGACCCGCATGCAGGGCGAACTCACGGCGGTCGGCGGCAAACTGCTGTTCCAGCCGTGCAATGACAAACGCAACTACGTGGTCAACGACACGGGCGGCACCAGCATCCTGCAGGAAGCAGCGTCCCTGGCCGGCCAGCAAGGAGCGTTGTTCGCCGACCTGCGTGGCAAATTCTCCGGGGTCGCCAGCGGCACCCAGGGCAGCGTCGACCTGCAGCAGCTCTACCGCGTCGAGCGCTCGACCTCGGCCTGCGATGACCCGGATTTCAAGCGCATGATCCTGCGCGCCAACGGCCACAAGCCCGCCTGGGCGATGAACGTCACGGCCAAGGGCATGGTGCTGCTGCGGGAAGGCCAGCCACCCTTGGCGGTGCCGTATGTGGAAGAACAGATCGGTGACGGCCGCTTCAACCTGATGACCGAAGCCAACAACCAGCACGTCGAACTGTGGGTCGCCCCGCAACGTTGCATCGACAGTGTCAGCGGCAGCCTGCAACACATGACCGCCGAGCTGCGCGTCAACGGCCAGGTGCAACGGGGCTGCGCAGCGTTTGGCGGCTCGCGCGACGACTGACTGGGCACTGCGCTGTTTTAACATGACGGGAAACGGCCATTGGGGCTTATAATCGCCGGTTTGCAAAACAGCCGGCCACTCAGCCCGCCGCCTACCGGATCCTGTCATGTTACGAATCACCGAACTCAAGCTGCCCATCGACCATCCCGAAGAAGACCTGCGCCCTGCCATCCTGCAGCGCCTGGGCATCGCCAGTGATGACCTGCTCGATTTCACCCTGTTCAAACGCAGCTACGACGCGCGCAAGACATCCTCGGAGCTGTGCTTCATCTACACCATCGACTTGAACGTGAAGGGCGAAGCCGCCCTGCTGCTCAAGTTTGCTGACGACCGCAACGTCAACCCGGCGCCGGATGTCAGCTACCACGTCGTGGGGCAGGCGCCGGAAGGCCTGGTCGAACGCCCGATCGTGGTGGGTTTTGGCCCATGCGGCATCTTTGCCGGGCTGTTGCTGGCGCAGATGGGCTTCAAGCCGATCATCCTCGAACGCGGCAAGGAGGTGCGCCAGCGCACCAAGGACACCTGGGGCCTGTGGCGCAAAAGCGTACTCAACCCTGAGTCCAATGTGCAGTTCGGTGAAGGCGGCGCCGGGACATTTTCCGACGGCAAGCTCTACAGCCAGATCAAGGACCCGAAGTTCCACGGCCGCAAAGTCCTGCATGAGTTCGTCAAGGCCGGTGCGCCGGAAGAAATCCTCTACGTCAGCAAGCCGCACATCGGCACCTTCCGCCTGACCGGCGTGGTGGAAAACATGCGTGAGCAGATCATCGCCCTGGGCGGTGAAGTGCGCTTCGAACAGCGGGTTACCGACGTGCTGATCGAAGACGGGCAGTTGAACGGCGTGGTCGTCGATGGCGGCGAGCAGATCCTTTCCAGGCATGTGATCCTGGCCCTGGGCCACAGCGCCCGCGACACCTTCCGCATGCTCCACGGCCGTGGCGTGTACATGGAAGCCAAGCCGTTCTCGGTAGGTTTTCGTATCGAACACCCGCAGTCGTTGATCGATGCCGCACGCCTGGGCAAATACGCCGGGCACCCGAAACTGGGGGCCGCCGACTACAAACTGGTGCACCACGCCAAGAACGGCCGCTCGGTCTACAGCTTCTGCATGTGCCCAGGCGGAACGGTGGTGGCAGCGACATCCGAGCCGAACCGCGTCGTGACCAACGGCATGAGCCAATACTCGCGTAACGAACGCAATGCCAACTCCGGCATCGTGGTCGGCATCACCCCTGAGGTGGATTACCCGGGCGGCCCGCTGGCGGGGATCGAGTTGCAGGAACGCCTGGAGTCCCAGGCCTACCTCCTCGGCGGCAGCAACTACGACGCCCCGGCGCAGTTGGTCGGTGATTTCATCGCAGGCAAGCCGTCCACGGCGATCGGCAGTGTGGAGCCCTCCTACAAGCCCGGCGTATCCCTGGGTGACTTGGCCCTGGCCTTGCCGGCGTTCGCCATTGAGGCGATCCGCGAAGCACTGCCGGCGTTCGAGAAGCAGATCAAGGGCTACTCGCTGCATGACGCGGTGTTGACCGGTATCGAGACGCGCACCTCATCGCCGCTGCGGATTACCCGTAACGAATCGATGCAGAGCTTGAACGTAAAAGGCCTGTTCCCGGCCGGTGAAGGCGCCGGTTATGCCGGCGGGATTCTGTCGGCGGGCGTGGATGGGATCCGGATTGCCGAGGCGTTGGCGCGGGATATGTTGGGCCTTTGAGCCCTGAGAACACCGCACGTTAAATGTGGGAGCGGGCTTGCTCGCGAAAGCGGTGAATCAGTTGATGGATTTGTTGACTGACACTCCGCATTCGCGAGCAAGCCCGCTCCCACATTTGGTTTTGTGTGGTGTCAGATGTTGGCGCGCTGGATGCTGTCCGGCAGCGGATGGCCTTGCTCGACACTGGCAGCAACGGCGGCAATCAACCCGCCCAATTCATACCCCTGCCCCGCCAACCACGCCTGGTCGTAATAGGTTGTTGCATACCGCTCGCCCCCATCACACAGGATCGCCACGATCGATCCCGACTCTCCCGCGGCCTTCATCTGCTGCGCCGCTATCAGCGCGCCAATCAGATTGGTCCCGCTGGAGCCGCCCACCCGCCGTCCCAGCCGATCCGCCAGGCAATGCATGGCCGCCAGCGAGAGCGCATCCGGCACCTTGACCATTGCGTCGATCACCGCTGGCAAGAACGACGCTTCAACCCGTGGTCGGCCAATACCCTCGATGCGCGAACCACAGTCCAGGCGCAGGCTCGCGTCGCCGCTCTGGTAGAAATCAAAGAACACCGAACGCTCGGCATCGGCACATAGCACGCGCGTGTAATGCTGGCGATAACGCACATAACGACCAAGGGTCGCGGTGGTGCCGCCGGTGCCGGGGCTGGAGATCAACCAGCTCGGTTCCGGATACTGCTCGAAGCGCATCTGCTGGAAGATTGATTCGGCGATATTGTTGTTGGCCCGCCAGTCGGTCGCGCGCTCGGCGTAGGTGAACTGGTCCATGAAGTGGCCGCCGCTTTCCCGCGCCAGGCGTTCGGACTCAGCATAGATTTGCGTCGGGTCCTGTACGAGGTGGCTTATACCGCCGTAGAAGGCAATCTGCGCGATCTTCTCCTGGGAGGTAGTCGCCGGCATCACCGCAATAAAGGGCAGGCCGAGCATACGGGCAAAGTAGGCTTCGGAAATCGCAGTCGATCCGCTGGACGCTTCGATCACCGGCGCGCCCGGCTTGAGCCAGCCATTGCACAGCGCGTACAGAAACAATGAACGCGCCAGCCGATGCTTGAGGCTGCCGGTCGGGTGACTGGACTCATCCTTGAAGTACAACTCGATACCCGGCAACCCCGGCAGCGGCAACGGAATCAGGTGCGTGTCGGCGCTGCGCTGGAAGTCTGCTTCAATGATACGAATGGCTTCGCGGGCCCAGGGACGGTGGTCGCTCATGGCGTGTTTCTCTGAGGGTGTAAGCCCTGATTTTAGGGGGTTTCCTACAAGCCAGACAGATACAGTCCCGCCTCAATAGGACACACAATTGCCAGGCCTAACCGAAGCGTCATCGCGAGTCGACGCTTATAACAAATAAGAATATAACTTTTGTTTTAACAACTAACGGTACGGGTTAGGGTACCCACCTATTGAATCCGGATTGGAGAGCGTCCCTTGCCTCTGCGTAGCACTTTCACCCGTTTCTTCCAGCTGGAAGCCGCCAGCGGTCTGTTGTTGATCGCGGCTGCGGCACTGGCCTTGATCATCAACAATTCGCCCTTGTCCCACCTGTACGGCGCGTTTCTCGACGTACCGGTGGTGGCACAGGTTGGCGCACTGAAAATCGCCAAGCCGGCATTGCTGTGGATCAACGACGGCCTGATGGCCTTGTTCTTCCTGCTGATCGGCCTTGAGGTCAAGCGCGAGTTGCTCGACGGTCACCTGTCCAAGCCTTCGCAAGTGGTGCTGCCTGGCGCAGCGGCCATCGGCGGCATGGTGGTGCCGGCGCTGATCTATTGGGCGATTAACAAGGACTACCCTGCCGCGCTGTCGGGCTGGGCGATCCCCATGGCCACCGACATTGCCTTCGCCCTCGGTGTGCTGGCCCTGCTGGGCAAGCGCGTACCGGTATCGCTCAAGCTGTTCCTGATGACCCTGGCCATCATCGATGACCTGGGCGCGATCATCGTCATCGCCGTGTTCTACTCCGCCGACCTGTCCGGTGCTGCCCTGGCCGGTGCGGGGGCCTGCCTGATTGCGTTGATCGCAATGAATCGCCTAGGCGTCATCAAGCTCGGGCCCTACCTGATCATCGGGCTGATCCTGTGGGTGTGCGTACTCAAGAGTGGTGTTCACGCGACGCTCGCCGGCGTGACATTGGCGTTCTGCATCCCCATGCGCACCAAAAACGCCGAACCGTCGCCGCTGCTCACCCTGGAACACGCCCTGCACCCCTGGGTGGCCTACGGCATCCTGCCGCTGTTCGCCTTCGCCAACGCGGGCGTGTCCCTGACCGGCGTCAGCCTGGAAAGCTTTACCCACCACGTACCGATGGGCATCGCCGCCGGCCTGCTGATCGGCAAGACCATCGGCGTGTTCGGCCTCACTTGGCTGGCCATCAAGACTGGCATCGCCGCCCTGCCCAGCGGCGCGAATTGGGGCCAGGTGTTTGGCGTGGCGATCCTGTGCGGCATCGGCTTTACCATGAGCCTGTTTGTCGGGTCCCTGGCGTTTGTACCGGGTGCCAGCGAATTTGCCGGAGAAGACCGGATGGGAATTCTGACCGGGTCGATACTGGCAGCGTGTATCGGGTATGCGGTGACGGCGATGGCGAGTCGCAAGAAGGTCATACCTTCCGTTTGACAGTTTGAACTGGCGAGCCAAAAACCAAAAAGCCGCCTTGGGGTTAACCGAGGCGGCTCCACTTCTTCAGACCTTACAGGTCATCGAAGCTGTCCCGCAGGAATGTCCACACGTGATAAACACGCAGGGCATTCACTACGAGGTTCCACGTACGTCGTGCAAACTTGGACATACTCGGCCCTCCAAATGTTGGGCCTTACCTCCAGCGCACTTACCGGAACATGTGAGCCTTTGGATGCAGGTCGATGCATCCTTGAGGCGGCCGGGTTAATGGTCCTTCCGCATTGATCCGGCACGGATTACTAGCCCGTGGCGGTCGGCCCAGAATTCGCGCGAGTACCCGACGCACCTGAAAGCGACGAACGTAGAACGGGAAGAATCCTAACCAACATTGGGGCTGAAAGTGTGACGACGGTGCTTACATATTCAGGATTGCTCAAGAGATTTATTGCAGGCCGTTGCAGACATATAACTCCACAATAGAACTTCGGAATCGATCTCAATCATCAGTCGCTTAGACTTGCGTGACGGCAAGGTCGGCGCTAGTATCCCGCTGCAGGTCGATGCATCCTAGAGGTCGCAATCTCAGCCACTAACTGGGTTTGCCACAAAACCGCCTTACTCAGGCGGTTTTTTATTGCCCGTTTTTTACCCTACTCAGTCGCCGACACTCAACCCCCCAATACCGTCCTGGAATAGTGGCCCTATAAACCAAAAACCCCCAACCGGTCACCCGGTTGGGGGTTTTGTTTCTAGACCCCGCGCTTAACGCGTAACGCGGCTCGTGCCATCAACCGTCATGATGCGCACACGGTCACCAATGCGGAAGATTTCGTTCTCCTGCACGGCCTGCACGTAGGCACGGGTGCTGCCGTCGTCTTCGCGGACGGTGATTTCCACGCCCTGGGTGCGGGTCAGGCCTTCTTCAGTGGCCGAACCCAGCAGGCCGCCGGCGACAGCGCCGATCACTGCGGTAACGATGCTGCCACGGCCACCACCGATGGCACTGCCGCCAACGCCGCCGATGACCGCGCCGGCAGCGCCGCCGATTGGGGTCTTGGTGCCTTCGATTTTCACCGGACGCAGGGACTCGATGGTGCCCATGCGCACGGTTTGTACACGACGCGCTTCGTCACGGGAGTATGAGTCGCCGGTCAGACTCGAGGCGCAGCCACCCAACAGCAACGACAGGGTGGTAAAGCAGGCAACCAGTAAAACGGACTTACGCATAGCATCAACTCCAAAGGACAGGTGTTCATTAAACGCTGCAGCTTGACGCCTGTCACGGCAAGCACCGCAGAAAATTGCTTTCATTCAGCCTGAGTACAGATTGCCAGTATCGGAAAACTCCACAACGGGTAGCCCGCTCTCGTTCCAGGCAATGCAGCAGCTGTTTCTTCATTGTAGCCGCGCAGCAGCCTGCAACCTAAGTCTCTCCCATTGAGACGTCGGCTCGGCAGGCATCATTCCAGTGAAGTGACGAAAGGTGCAGCTCAGGGCGCCAGGCGCTCACGTGTCCAATCGGCCCCTTGCAGGCGATAGTTCAGGCGATCGTGCAGGCGGCTGGCGCGGCCTTGCCAGAACTCGATGCGCTCGGGCAGCAAACGATAGCCCCCCCAATGCTCGGGGCAATCGGGCTGCGTGTCGCTGAAACGCTGCTCGGTGGCCTTGAGCAGGTCCTGCAATTCTTCCCGGTCACGAATGACCTGGCTCTGCGGCGAAGCCCAGGCGCCCAGGCGGCTGCCCAGCGGACGGACCTGATAGTAAGCGTCCGACTCCTCAGGCGTGACCTTGACCACCCGACCCTCGACGCGCACTTGGCGCTCCAGGGTCGGCCAGAAAAAAGTCATGGCCGCAAACGGCCGTGCCGCGAGCTGTTGGCCCTTGGCACTCTGGTAATTGGTAAAGAAGGTAAAGCCCTGCGCATCCAGGCCCTTGAGCAACAGGACGCGGCAGTGCGGGCGACCGTCGTGGTCGACCGTGGCCAAGGTCATGGCATTGGCTTCTACCGGAGGCTGCTCGGTTTTCACCGCATCACCGAACCATTGGTGGAACAAGGCAAACGGTTCGCTCGGGGCCTGGGCCTCGCTCAAACCGTCCCGTGTGTAATCACGGCGCATATCGGCCAGTGCCTGGGTCATGCGGCTTTATCCTTCTGGTTCAGCGGATCAGTTTTTTGCCTGGTCACTCGGGGCCGGCGCGTCGGCCTTGGCTTTGGCCGCAGCCGGCTTCTTGGCGGCAGGCTTGGCCGGGGCCTTTTTGGCGGCAGGCTTGGCAGCGGCTTTCTTGGTGGTTGCCTTGCTTGCAGCCGCTTTTTTCGCCGGAGCCTTGGCGGCAGGCGTCGGGGCAGGAACATTCTGCACGGCAACCATTTCAGCCACAGGCGGCGTCTTGCCGGAATTGTATTTGCTCAACAGGGCCAACATGGTCGAGCGCTGGGTGAACATGATTTCCATACGACGGTTCAGGGCGCGGCCCTGATTGCTGTCGTTGGCGGCACGGGGCATCAGGTCGCCCATGCCGCGCAGCATCAGGCGGTCTTGCTTGAGGCCGCTGAGGCTGAAGATCGAGGCGATCGATTGCGCGCGTTCCTTGGTCAACGCCTGGCTGGCCGGTGCGGTGCCGGTGGCATCAACGTGGCCCAATACCAATACGGCGGTCTTTGGATCGGCTTCGACTGCCTTGGCCACACGCGTGAACGGGCCCAGGGTGACCGGCAGCAACATTGCCGGGCGTTTCGGGTTGTAGGAGCCGTCGACCGGGGCAATCACGACGAGCACGTTGTCGCGACGTTCCAGCTGCAGGTTGCTGTCCTTGATGGCAGCGCGCAGGCGTGGCTCATAGTCGTCCAGCCAGGCCTGGGTGATTTTCGGATCGGGCATCGGCACGTTGGTCACGTCGACCTTGGCCAAGGGCTTGGGTTTGCTTTCGAACGGCCACCACCAGTGGGTTTCGGTGTCCGTCTTGGCGACGGCGGGTGCCGGCTCAGCGGCCTTGAGGTCGGCTTTCAGGTCGGCCTTGGCATCGGCAGCCTTCTCGTCGGCGCTCTTGGAGGAGAACGGCCACCAGCTGGAGCCGGTATCAGCCTTGGCGGCTGGGACCGGGGCAGGCGCAGCAGCGGCGGCTACCGGTGCGGCAGGCTTGGCGCCCGCAGCAGGCTTGGCGTCGGGCTTGGCATCCGGCTTGGCATCGGCTTGGGTCACTGGGTCCTTGGTGGCGGCCTTGTCAGAGCCAAATGACCACCAATGCCCACCCTCGGCATCATTTTGTGGAGTTTGTGCGCAACCGGTAATAGTGAGGCATAGCGCCAGTGCCAAGGACTTGTTCGATAACATGAGGTATCCACAAAATGAGAAAAGAAACGGGGGTCTGGGTGACCCGTTAAACAGACGCTTACAGAACATTAAAGTTACATCATTTCGTTCAGCGTCTTCTTATAGTTGCCTTTGTAACAAAAAAACGTGAAACAGCAAGGGGTTTACAGACAACCGGCCAATATTCCGACCAACTTCTGTGCCCGTGGGTCCATGAGTACATAAGGCCCCAATGTATTAGTCACAAAACCAAACGCTACATCATGCTCAGGGTCGGCAAACCCCACCGAGCCGCCCGCGCCAGGATGCCCGAAAGCACGCGGGCCAAGGCCGAAGGTTGCATTGGGCAACTGCGGCTGGTCCAACATGCAACCCAAGCCAAAACGGGTTTGGGTCAATAACGTTTTATCCGGCCCGATACTGTGTTCACGGGTCAACTGCTCAAGCATGTCGGCTTCCAGCAAACTACCGTCCAATAGTCCACTATAAAAACCCGCCAGGCTGCGCGCATTGCCGTGACCATTTGCCGCCGGCTGCTGCATGCGCCGCCATTCGGGTTTATTAGTACTGGTCAGAATGGACGGTGGGTTGGCAAATGCACGCGTCGTCATGGCCGCAGGTTCGCGCATCATTACTTGCAATAAACGTTGTGCGGCTTCATCGCCCATATTGCCTTTGCTGCGCGCTATATGTGCCACGCGATAGAACTCTGCATCCGCCAGGCCCACATGAAAATCCAACCCCAACGGCCGCGCAACCCGCGCCACGATGGACTCTCCCGGCCCGCGCCCATCGGCGCGGCGCAGCAATTCGCCCACCAGCCAACCGTAGGTGATCGCCTCGTAGCCGTGGCCCTGGCCCGGTGTCCACCACGGGGCTTCGGCCGCCAGGGTATCGACCATCAGTTGCCAGTCGTACAGCGCCTCGACCGGCAACATTTCGCGGATTGCCGGCAACCCGGCCTGGTGGCAGAGCAACTGGCGCAGAGTGATGGTTTCCTTGCCGGCGGCGGCGAACTCCGGCCAATAGTGGGCGACCGGTGCATCCAGTTGCAATTTGCCTTCGGCCACCAGTTGCAGGGCCGTCACGGCAGTAAAAGTCTTGGTGCAGGAGAACAGGTTGACGATAGTGTCGCTGTGCCAGGCCTCAAGACCGTCCTTGTCGGCGGTGCCGGCCCACAGGTCGACGACGGTTTCACCGCCGATCTGGATGCAGAGCCCGGCACCACGCTCCTGCGGGTCATCGAACAACGCGGCAAAGGCTTCACGTACCGCTTCGAACTGGAGTTCGTAATGACCTTGGATCTGCACCTGAACACCCTCGGAAAACACAGCAAAAAGTGGTCGACATTGTTCCAGCCATTGTGGCTTTTGGGAACCCGTCAGACCTCAATCAATGACCATTCCCAGCGTGCCCACCGGCATGCCCGGCGCCCTGCCCCGGGCCTTTGCCTTCGTGCCCGGCCTTGCCGCCTTCACTTTCATGCACGGCTCCGACAGCCTTGGCTTTCTGCGCTTCCTTGCCCAACTGATCGACCGCTGCCAGGTTGCTCTTGCGCACGCTGTCGACAAAGCCCTGGAACGGTAGGTCGGTGATGCCCACCAGGCCAAAATGGCCGTTCTCGCCATCCAGCAAACGCCCGGTCACGGGTTGGTCCAGGTACTGGAACCAATGCACGCCGACAATCGACGGCTCGGCCATGGCCTGCTTCAGGAAGTTGGCATACGCCGCGCCGCGATCTTCTTCCTTGGCCAACTGCGTCACGCCGCCCCAGAACGGCCCGCGGTCGTTGGAGCCGAAATTGAATTCGGTGATCAGCACCGGTTTGTCCAACGCACGCAAGGCAGCGAAGTCGTAACCGTCCTGCGGCTTGAGGGTGTACATGTTGAAGCTCAGTACATCGCAATACTGCGCACAGGACGCCACGGCTTCAGGCGTGCTTACCGCAAAACGGCCGCCCAGCAGCAGTTGATTGGGGGCGTGCCATTTGAGCGAGTCGGAGATGGTCTTGAAATAGGCATCGGCAAAGGTCTTCTGGAAATGTTTGAAGTCAGCTTCAATTTCCGGATGTTCGGGGTTGGGCAGCGGCGGCTCGAAGCCCGGGTCTTCCATCAGTTCCCAGCCGGCCAATTGGATACCCCAGGCTTTCGACAAGCCTTCTTCGTTACGGTACTTGTCACGCAGTTGCTTGAGGAACGCGCGCTTGGCCGGCACGTCGGTGGTCATGCGCAAGGTGCCGTAGGCCAGGGCGTAGCGGGATTTCGGCGCATCGCCAGGGCCCGCCCAGGCCAGTTCGTTGTCGGCAAAGAAGCCGATCAACCAGGGGTCATCGCGATGATCACGGGCGGCAATAGCCACGGCGCGCTCGGTGGCCATGGCGAAACGCGGGTCAAACGGATCGGGCATGCCGCCCCACCAATCGGTGCCGGTGCTGATGCTGGCGTAGTCGCCGACGATCGACAACGGCAAGGTGTACGGTACGCGGTCGGCGCCGGCCAGGTCCGGCTCACTCCAGTTGCCCACGGTGTTGAAACCCCAGGCCTGCAGGCGATCAAGGGTGTGGGCGACCCAGCGTTTCTGGTCAAAACCCTCCCCGCCGTAAGTACGCTGCAGGTTGGCGCCATAGAAGTCGTACCAACGGCCGGCGCCAAAGCTGCGGCCCTCACCCGCGCCGTTGCCGGTGCGGTGGTCGCCGCTGCCGTAGTACTTGTCGAAAGGCTCGCCCGCCTTGGGCAGCGCCGCAAACATCCATTCACGGCCAGCCACGTAAGTCTGGCTGTTGTCCGGCGCCACGGTGTTGACGCCCAAGGAATAGAACGGATGCCCGTCCGGCGTCACCAGGTACCAGCGCCCGTCGCGCTTCTCGGTGCGGAAAAACCCGCTGGCCTCGAACACTGGGCCTTTGTTCCAGCCGCCGTACGGGTCCAACGCGGATTTGTCCCGCGTCGCCAGCCAGGCCTGGAGCTGTTGCTGCTCCTTGGCAGCGGCGGCCTTGAGTTGCTCGTCACTGCTGACTTTTTCCGGCCAGCGCGCGCGGGTGGATTGACCATAGGCGTCCACCAACTCGCTGTAGGCGGCTTTCAATACCGGCTCGCTGTCCTGCACGCCAAAGCGCTCCAGCAGGATGCTTTGCGCGGCGTTGGGCTTGATCATCGACAAGGTCACCGAGACCACTTGGCTGCGGTCGATTTCACCGGCGCTGCTGGCCAGCAATACGCGCTGGCCGTCCACGGTGATCGGCATCGGCGGGCCAGCCTTCATGCCCTGGCTCAACGGCGAGTTGGCTTGCAGCGGGACCAGCAGGGTCTGGGCCGGGCCCGCCGGCAGGTCGATGCGGCTGACCAAGGTACGGCCGTCAGCGCTCTGGACCTTGACGTAGAGGGTCAACGCCCAGTCCATTGCACTTTGGATGCGCAGGCTCACGGCCCCTGACTGGGACCAGTCCCAGGTGCCGGTTTGCGGGCTGAGCACCAGGCTCGGTTCGGCGGCCGGGCTGAAGGTGATGCGGCGCAGCACTTCGCCTTCGGCGGTCTGTTCGGCATTGTATTGCGGCAGGCTGGCGTCCTGGGTCGCCACCTTGACCACATCGGCAGGCCGGACGAAGTTGAACAAGGTCTGTTGCCCGGCGGGCGCAGCCATCAACGGTGCGGTGAACAGCAGGGCAAAAAGAGCGGGCAGCGTGCGAATCATACAGACAAGGTTCTCCCAGACGGCCGGTAAATGGCCTGATGACATAATCGAGATAGACCACGAAGTGGGCGCATTCGCCCACGGTGGCTTAAGAAATTTCGCGCCTGAACGGCGGCAAGGCGTTGAGGATGGCCTTGCCATAGCGCTGGGTGACCAGACGGCGGTCCAGCAAGGTGATGGTGCCCCGGTCTTCCTCAGTGCGCAGCAAACGACCGCAGGCCTGGACCAGCTTCAACGAAGCATCCGGCACCGAGATTTCCATGAACGGGTTGCCGCCCCGCGCTTCGATCCACTCGGCCAGCGCGGCCTCGACCGGATCGTCCGGCACCGAAAACGGGATCTTGGCAATCACCACGTGTTCGCAGTAGGCGCCGGGCAAGTCCACACCTTCGGCGAAACTCGCCAGGCCGAACAGCACGCTGGAGTCACCTCCATCGACGCGCGCCTTGTGCTTATTCAGGGTTTCCTGCTTGGACAGGTTGCCCTGGATAAACACCTGCTTGCGCCAGTCGCGGTCGAGGCCATCGAATACGTCCTGCATCTGTTTGCGCGACGAAAACAGCACCAGGGTGCCGCGCGAGCCTTCCACCAACCCCGGCAGCTCACGAATGATTGCAGCCGTGTGCGCTGGCGCGTCCCGTGGGTCGGCCTTGAGGTCCGGCACCCGCAGTACGCCCGCGTCGGCGTGGTGGAACGGGCTCGGCACCACGGCGGTGACGGCTTTTTTCGGCAGGCCGGCACGCATGCGGAAGCGGTCGAAAGTGCCCAGAGCCGTCAACGTGGCCGAGGTCACCAGGCAGCCATAGGCCACGTTCCACAAATTGCGCCGCAGCATTTCCGCCGCCAGGATCGGGCTGGCGTTGACCTCGATGTCAAACAGCGCACCGCTTTCCGATAGGGTCAGCCAGCGGGCCATGGGCGGGTTGTCTTCAGGATCTTCGACGGTGAAAGCGGTCCACAGCTCCCAGTTGCCCTGGGAGCGGGACAACAGGCTGCCGAACAGCGGGTACCATTCCTCGGCCTGGTTGCTGGCGATGCCGATGTTGACCTCGCCATCCATGCCCTCTTTGAGCAGGTCGGTGAGACGGGTGAACAGGTCGGTCAGGCGTGAGAAGCCTTTCTTCAACTCGATGCCCATCTCGCGCATATGCTCGGGGATCAACCCGCCGACGAACCGATGACGTGGCCGCTCACGGCCTTCGACGTCTTCACCGGGCTTGAAGTCGGCCACCTGCTCGCAGGCGCTGAACATGAACTGCTGCTGGGTCTTGATTTCCCGTGCCAGCTCCGGCACCTGTTCGATCAGCTTGCCCAGGTCGCCGGGCAGCGGGTGCTGGGCCAGCAGCTTGGTGAGGTTCTTCGCGGTGGTTTCCAGCCAGTCGGCGGTGGAACGCAGGCGCGTGTAGTGGGCAAAGTGGCCGATGGCCTTGTCCGGCAGGTGGTGGCCTTCGTCGAAGACATACAGGGTGTCACGCGGGTCGGGCAGCACGGCGCCGCCGCCCAGGGCCAGGTCGGCCAGGACCATGTCGTGGTTGGTGACGATCACGTCGACCTTGCCCATGCCTTCGCGCGCCTTGTAGAAGGCGCATTGGCCGAAGTTGGGGCAATGGCGGTTGGTGCACTGGCTGTGGTCGGTGGTCAGGCGCGCCCAATCGGCATCTTCCAGGGCGGTGGGCCAGCTGTCGCGGTCGCCGTCCCATTTATTGCCGGCGAGTTTCTCGATCATGCTGGTGAACAGCTTCTGGCTGACTTCATCAACTTCGATCTTGAAGCCTTCTTCCTCGAACAGCGACGCCGTGGCGGTTTGCGCATGGCCTTCCTGCAACAGCACGTCGAGCTTGGACAGGCACATGTAGCGGCCGCGGCCCTTGGCCAGGGCGAAGGTGAAGTTCAGGCCGCTGTTGCGCATGAGGTCAGGCAAGTCTTTATAGACAATCTGTTCCTGCAGGGCCACGGTGGCGGTGGCGATCACCAGGCGCTTGCCGGCGGCCTTGGCGGTCGGGATCGCGGCCAGGCTATAGGCCACGGTCTTGCCGGTACCGGTGCCGGCCTCGACGGCCACGACCGCGGGCTCGCCCTCGCGGCGGCCTTCGTCGTCGGTGTCGATATCCCCGAGGACCTTGGCCACTTCGGCGATCATCAGGCGTTGGCCGTAGCGCGGTTTCAAGCTCTTGGCTTCGAGAAAACGCGAATAGGCACCCTGGATCGTGGTTTTGAGTTCAGTGCTGATCATGGATAGTCGGGCGCAAAAAACGCTGGATAAATTTTCAGTGGTTCGGATCGGCCGCTATCATACCCCGCTAATTAATCCCGCGCAGAACGGAGTACTTCAATGACCGTGTTCAACCTCGCTTATACGCTGCATGTATTGGCCGCCCTGGTGTGGGTCGGCGGTATGTTTTTCGCCTGGATGATCCTGCGCCCCGCCGCCGGGGCGGCACTTGAAGGCCCTGCCCGGCTAAAGCTATGGGCGAATGTGTTTCAACGTTTTTTCGTGTGGGTGTGGGTTGCGGTGGCGGTTTTGCCGATCAGCGGCATCGGCCTGCTGCAGTTGCGCTTCAATGGGTTTGAGACCGCGCCGCGTTATGTGCAGGTGATGATGGGTTTGTATCTGGTGATGACGGCGTTGTTTATCCGGGTCCAGGCGTTGAAGCTTCCGGCGTTGCGCAATGCGGTGGCGGCTGAGGACTGGCCGGCGGGGGCCGCGGTGCTGGGGCAGATTCGCAGGTTGGTGGGGATCAACTTGATTGTGGGGTTGGTGGTGGTGGCAATTGCTTCGGCTCGGCCGATGTTCTGAGGCGACCCGGACACCGCTTTCGCGAGCAAGTCGCACCGCCGCTTCCACATTTGACCGCATTCCAAAGGGTGTACACGGCTAAAATGTGGGAGCGGCGGTGCGACGATTCGACTTGCTCGCGAAAGCGTCAGGCCAGGCGACTCAGAGCCGCTGAATGGTCACGGAACCCGCAGGCCCCGCCGGTCCCGGTTGCCCTTCCAAGCCTGGGCGGCCCTTCTCGCCGCCGTCGGCGCGGTACACGACACAGCCTTTGGATTGCCCGCCTTTGCCCGGTTTGCCCGCAGTACCGGCCAAACCACCCGGCCCACCGTCCACCCAGACTTTGATCTGACCAGCAGGGAAGTCCCGTGGCAATTCAACCCGCACGGTCGCGCCCGCAGCCCCCGGTAGGCCATCGCCACCGTTGTCGCCATTGAAACCACGCCCCGCCGAGCCCCAGGTACAACCCGGGTCTTCGCCGTTGGCGCCGTCCAGCCCGGCGTAACCTTTGGCACCGGCCCCACCCCGGGCGTCCACGGAAAGTTCTTCAGCGTTCAGCGAATCGATGCGCAAGGTCAGGTCACGCCCGGCCTTGGCCGGCTTTTCGTGAGTACCGGGCGCGCCGCGCGAGGTGATCTGGCTGCCCTGGTCCAACTGCGCATGACGTACCTGCAATTGCAGCGCGGTGTTACCGGGCACAATGGCAATGCGCGCGTCGCGCCCAAGATGCAGCTCATCCACCGTGACCTGGCTGATGGTGGCGGGAATCAGCAAGGTGCCGTAGTCCGCCACATCCAGTCGTTCCAGTTGCAGCACGCTGGTGCTGCTGGGCAGGCGCATCAACGAATTGGTTTCGACACTGACGCTCTGGGCCAGGACAACGGGGCTGACCAGCAGGGCCAACAGTAAAACCTTACGCATCATGGGGCTCCCCTAATTTTTCATTTCTAGTTTTTTCTTTGGACGCACAGTAACGACTTCCACAGGCGCTTTGCCAGTGAAGGATCAAAAAAGTTAATAAAGGGAAGGCTTCTGTCTGACGGGTCTGCGCAACCTGCAGGATTTTCGCAGTCACCGGCTCTAGGCCCGCACGCTCAGCCGCGCTAGTCTCTAGGCTCCTGATGCGAGGATCTGCGATGACCGCCGGTATTTCTGCCCGTACACCCCAGCAAGCCTTGGCCGCCTTGCTTGATCTGCACCGGCCAAAACGCCTGTTACTGTTGGGTGCCAGCCAGTTCCCGGCGCTGGAGGCTTTTCAACAAGCCCACCCGGATACCCAGGTGTCAGTCGCGGCACCGGGCGCGTTGCCGGCAGCGCTTGCCGCGCAACGGTTTGACCTGGCGCTGGTGGTGGATTGCCTGGAGCACCTGTCAAAACCGCAAGGCTTGACGCTGCTTGGGGGCATCCGCAACCTCAATGCCAGCCGCATCGCGGTGCTGGTGGACCTGGCCGCCTGCGACTGGAAAGACACTGACTTCTTCTCCCTGGCCCTGCAGGCCGGCGAACGTTTCCAACGTGATGAGCAGGTTCTGACGTTGTTTACCTATGATCTGCTTGACTATAAACAGGTGCCGGACTGGCTCAACGCCCGCTTCTGGGCCAACCCGGAAAATTTCGGAAAGTACTGGTGGTAACCCGATGAGTACATCCATTTGCCCCTGCGGCAGTGGCAACCTGCTGGATGCCTGCTGCGGCCATTATCACGCCGGGCACCCGGCCCCCTGCGCCGCCGCGCTGATGCGTTCACGCTACAGCGCCTACGTGCTGGGCCTGGTGGACTACCTGGTTGCCACGACGCTACCGACGCAACAAGCCGGCCTGGACCGCAACGCCATCGGAGCCTGGAGCGCACAGAGCACCTGGCTCGGCCTTGAAGTGGAAAGTTCCGAAGTGTTCGGCGGCCAGCCCGAACACGCCTTCGTAACCTTCACCGCGCGCTGGCATGACGCGACCGGCGAACATAGCCACCGCGAACGCTCGTCTTTCGTACAGAATGACGGGCGCTGGTACTTCATCGATCCGACGGTGGAAGTGAAGGCCGGGCGCAACGATGCCTGCTTGTGCGGCAGTGGGCAGAAATTCAAGAAGTGTTGCTCCAGCTACCTCTAACCCCTTAGGACTGACGCCATGCTCCGGATGTACAGCTTGATGCTGGCGTTAACCCTTGGCCTGACCGGCTGCGCGTCGTGGTTCGAGGACGATTCGCCACCGCCCCACGTCTCGTTGGTGAAGGTGGAAGTGGTGCGCGCCAAGTTGCTGGAACAGAAGTTCAAGCTGTACTTTCGCGTGGACAACCGCGACGACGCCGACCTGACCGTGCGCGGCCTGATCTACAAGGTCTCCCTGGGCGATTTCGTGTTGACCGAGGGCGAGTCCGACGAGTGGCTGACCGTACCGCCACGCGGCCATAAATTCTTCAAGGTTTCGGTGCGTACCAACCTCTGGCCGCAGATCCGTGATGTGGTGCGGATGCTGAAAAATCCCGACCAGCCTGTGCCGTATCGCCTGGAAGGTGAACTGAAAACCGGATTATTCATCGGTTATGACGTGCAGGTGAACCACAATGGCGAGATAATCCCCGGCGATTTTATTCCGGAGCGACATCGATGACTCAGCAACCCCATGTCCATGGTCCTGACTGCAACCACGATCACGATCACCATGATCACAGCCACGACCACGAGCACGGCCATGTCCACGGCCCGAACTGCGGCCACGCTCACCAGGAACCGGTGCGCAACGCCCTGAAGGACGTGGGTCGCAACGACCCTTGCCCGTGCGGCAGCGAGAAGAAATTCAAGAAGTGCCACGGGGCATGATGCCCATGCCTGACCTGAAGGCAAGTGGCATCTAAATGTGGGAGCGGCGGTGCGACGTTCGACTTGCTCGCGAAAACAGTGGTTCAGTCAACACATGCAGTGACTGACACGACGCTTTCGCGAGCAAGCCCGCTCCCACATTGGTTTGTGCAAGACTCAATATCTCATGCTTCTCCCAAAACTCCCGCTTGCGTCGTTTCGCCGCGCTCACTAACGTAGCGCCTTTACTGACGCCACCCCCGCAGGAGCTTTGCCATGGCCTCGCCAGCCCTCTCACATTTTCTTCCCCGGTTCGGCGTAGCCGCGGCAGTGGCCAGTGCGTTAAGCCTGACCGGTTGCCAGCTCCAGAGCACCCAGGACACCCTGCCGCCGATTGCCGGCGTGCAGCCGATCAAGGGCCTGGCACAGAATGTTTCCGTGCGACGCAATTCCCAAGGCATGCCGCTGATTGAAAGCAATACGTTCCATGACGCGTTGTTCAGCCTCGGTTATGTGCACGCCAGTGATCGCATCACCCAGATGGTCACCCTGCGCCTCTTGGCCCAGGGCCGCCTGGCGGAAATGTCTGGCCCTGAAGTGCTGGACGTCGACCGGTTCATGCGCGCGGTCAACCTGAAAAAAAGCGCCGGCGAGCTGTATAACGCATCGAGCCCGCGCCTCAAGCGCTTCTTTGAAGTGTATGCCCGTGGCGTCAACGCCTACCTGTTCCGCTACCGCGACAAGCTGCCGCCGGACCTGGCCCAGACCGGCTACAAGCCCGAATACTGGAAGCCGGAAGATTCGGCGCTGCTGTTCTGCCTGCTGAATTTCAGCGAATCGGCCAACCTGCAGGAAGAAATAGCCTCCCTGGTGCTGGCACAGAAAGTCGGCATCGACAAACTCGCCTGGCTCACGCCCAGCGCGCCGGATGAACCGATCCCCGTGGCCGAGGCCGAGAAACTCAAGGGCATGAACCTCGGCCAGGTCACGGGCCTGGCCGGGCTGGACGCGGTCAGCCAGCAACTGGGCAGCCTCAACGCGCTGGCTGTGACCACGTCGAACAACTGGGCGATTGGCCCGCAACGCAGCCGCAGCGGTAAAAGCCTGTTGGCAGGCGATCTCGCCGCCCAGCCGCTGGCACCGTCGCCCTGGAGCTATGTGCAAATCCGTGCACCGAAGTACCAGGCCGTCGGCGCCTCGATTGCCGGCCTGCCGACCCTGCTTTCGGGCTTCAACGGCAAAGTCGCGTGGAGCATGAGCGCGGTCAAGGGCGACACCCAGGACCTGTTCCTGGAAAAAGTCAGGCGCCAGGGCAGCGCGTTGTACTACGAAAACAACGGCAAATGGCTCCCTGCGGTCGTACGTAACGAGACCTTCTTCATCAAGGGCCAGCGCTCCATTCGTGAAGTGGTGTACGAAACCCGTCATGGTGCCCTGCTCAACAGCAGCCAGGCACTGACCACCGGCCTGGGCCTGGCCCTGCAGACCGCCGACCTCAAAGACGACAAGAGCCTGGATGCGTTCTTCGACCTGTCCCGCGCGCAAAACGTCGCCAAGGCCTCGGATGCGACCCGCGAGATTCGCGCCATTGCGCTGAACATGATATTCGCCGACGCCAGCAACATCGGCTGGCAAGTCACCGGCCGTTTCCCCAACCGCCGCGAAGGCGAAGGCTTGCTGCCATCGCCGGGTTGGGACACGCGCTTTGACTGGGACGGTTACGCCGACGCAATGCTGCACCCCTATGACCAGGACCCGGCCCAAGGCTGGATCGGCACCGCCAACCAACGCACCGCGCCACGTGGCTACGGCATGCAGTTATCCAATTCCTGGGATGCGCCGGAGCGCAGCGAGCGCCTGGCGCAACTGGCCAATGCCGGCAAGCATGACAGCCGCAGCATGATCGCCATGCAATACGATCAGACCACCCCCTTCGCCGCCAAGCTCAAGACCATGTTCCTGGCACCGGGCATGGCCCAGCCGCTCAAACAGGCGATCGACGCGCTACCGCCTGCCGAGCAGGCCAAGGCGCGCGAAGCGCTGAATCGCCTGATGGCCTTCGACGGTCGGCTGTCGGCAACCTCCGCCGACGCCGCAATCTACGAACTGTTCCTGCAGGAAAGCACCCGGCAGATCTTCCTCGACGAACTGGGCCCGGAAAACAGCGCGAGCTGGAAAGCGTTTGTCAGCAACGCCGGCCTGTCCTACGCCGCCCAGGCCGACCACTTGCTGGGACGTGAAGACAGCCCGTTCTGGGACGACGTGCGCACCGCGCAGAAAGAAGACAAACCGGCGATCCTCGCCCGCAGCCTAGCCGCCGCAATCAGCGCCGGGGACAGCCAGCTGGGTGCCGATCACAAAGCCTGGCAGTGGGGCAAACTGCACATGACCACTTGGAAAAGCGCCGATGGCCAGGTGATTCGCGGCCCGCTGGCCTCGGGCGGTGATCACAACACCTTGAACCCGGCACCGTACCGCTGGGGCCAGGACTTCAACACCAGCCAGGTACCGGCGCTGCGCATGATTGTCGACTTCGGCCAGGTGGAACCGATGATGGGCCAGGGTGGCATCGGCCAGTCCGGCAACCCTGCCAGCCCGAACTATGCCAATGGCATCGACCCGTCGCTCAAGGCGCAATACCTGAGCTTCCCGATGCAGCCGCAGAACTTTGAGAAGGTGTATGGCAAGGCAAGGCTTACCCTGACGCCCGGCAAGTAACCGGATTCAATGTGGGAGCTGCGGCTGATAAATCCCGTGTAGTGAGCGGGCTTGCCCCGCGCTGGGTGGCGCAGCCGCCCCAACCCAGGCGACCTGGCTCTATCTGGAGTTCGGCGTTGGCTTTATCGGGGTGGCTTCGCCACCCAGCGCGGGGCAAGCCCGCTCACTACAGGTTGTTCATCGCAGGCAAGCCAGCTCCCACCTGTGTCCTGCATACATTCAGATAGAACTTCTGCGCCCAGCCCCGCCTCATAAGTAACAAGCCCACCGCCCCGGTCACCCCATGGACCTTGTTATCGCCCGGCCCGAAGGCCTCTACTGCCCCGCCGGTGATTTCTACATCGATCCCTGGCGCCCGGTTGAACGTTCGGTCATCACTCACGCCCACGGCGACCACGCCCGCACCGGCAACGAGCATTACCTCGCCGCCGCGCCGGGCGAAGGCATCCTGCGTTCGCGCCTGGGCCAGGACATCAACCTGCAAACCCTGGCCTACGGCGAGCCATTGGTTCATCACGGCGTGACCTTAAGTTTCCACCCGGCCGGGCATGTGCTCGGCTCGGCCCAGGTGCGCCTGGAATACAAGGGCGAAGTCTGGGTCGCATCCGGCGACTATAAGGTGGAGCCCGACGGCACCTGCGCGCCGTTCGAACCGGTGCGCTGCCACACGTTCATCACCGAGTCCACCTTCGGCTTGCCAATCTATCGCTGGCAGCCCCAGGCGCTGATCTTCGCCGGGATCAACGAGTGGTGGCAGGCGAATATCGCGGCAGGCAAAGCCAGCGTGTTGTTCTGTTACTCCTTCGGCAAAGCCCAGCGCATCCTGCACGGCATCGACGCCAGCATTGGCCCGATCCTCAGCCACGGCGCGGTCGAACCGTTGAACCGGGTGTACCGCGAGGCCGGGGTCTACATCCCTGAAACTCTCTATGCTGGCGACTTCAACAAGGCCGACCCGCTGTTGCGCCAAGCCTTGATCATCGCCCCGCCATCCGCGGGCGGCAGCAGTTGGATCAAGCGCTTCGGCGACTACAGCGACGCATTCGCCAGCGGCTGGATGCGCTTGCGCGGCACTCGGCGGCGGCGCGGTGTGGACCGGGGCTTTGTGCTGTCGGACCACGCCGACTGGCCCGGCCTGTTGTGGGCCATCGAGCAAACCGGCGCCGAACGGGTGATGGTTACCCACGGTTCTGTGGGCGTTCTGGTGCGTCATCTGCGGGAAAAAGGCCTGGATGCCCAAGGCTTCGTCACCGAATACGGCGATGACGAAGAGGAACCCAGCACATGAAGGCCTTCGCCGAACTTTACGCCAACCTCGACGCCACCACCTCCAGCAACGCCAAGCTTGCCGCGCTGCAGACCTACTTTCGGCAAGCGGCACCGGACGATGCCGCGTGGGCCGTGTATTTCTTGTCCGGCGGTCGACCTCGGCAATTGGTGCCGACGCGTCTGCTGCGGGACATGGCCACCGAAGCGTCCGGCATCGAGCCGTGGCTGTTTGAGGAAAGCTACCAGTCGGTGGGTGACTTGGCGGAGACCATTTCCCTGTTGCTACCGGAGTCGACCTACACCTCGCAGGACGGCCTGGCAGTGTGGCTGGAAGAAAAACTCCTGCCGCTGCGTGGCCTGCCTCCCCTGGAGTTGGCTGAACGCCTACCCGCGTTATGGGCGCAACTGGACCAGCCCAGCCTGATGGTGTGCATCAAGTTGATCACCGGCAGTTTCCGCGTCGGTGTGTCCAAGCTGTTGGTCACCCGCGCGCTGGCTTCGATGGCTGGCCTGGACAGCAAGCGCGTGGCACAGCGGTTGGTGGGCTACACCGACCTGTCCAACCGTCCTACGCCTGAAGGCTACCTGAAGCTGATCGCCGCCGAATCATCCGACGAACATGCGCAACGGGGCGGGCAGCCTTATCCGTTTTTTCTTGCGCATGGGTTGGCGCAACCCGTGGAGCAATTCGACACGCTGCTCGGCCCTCCCACGGATTGGCAGGTGGAATGGAAGTACGATGGCATCCGCGCGCAACTGGTCAAACGTGAGGGCCGCCTGTGGGTCTGGTCCCGCGGCGAAGAATTGGTGACTGAACGCTTCCCCGAACTTCACAGCCTGGTAAGCGGCTTGCCCGATGGCACCGTGATCGACGGCGAGATCGTCGTGTGGAAAGACGCCGTGCAACCTTTCGCACTGCTGCAACAGCGGATTGGCCGCAAGACCCTGAGCAAAAAAGTGCTTGAGGATGCCCCCGTGACAGTCGTGGCCTACGACCTGCTGGAATATGCGGGTGACGATTGGCGCAACCACACCCAGGCTGAGCGCCGCACGCAACTGGAACAGGTGATCGCCCAGTGCAACCAGCCCGTGTTGCGCGAATCACCCTTGCTGACGGGCGGCAGCTGGCAGGACCTGGCCGAACAACGCGAAGCCTCACGCAGCCTTGGCGTGGAAGGCATGATGATCAAGGACCGCAAGGGTCTCTATGGCGTGGGTCGCACCAAGGACATGGGCCTGTGGTGGAAGTGGAAAGTCGACCCGTTCAGCGTCGACGCGGTGCTGATCTACGCCCAACGCGGCCACGGCCGACGCGCCAGTCTCTACAGCGACTACACCTTCGCGGTGTGGGACGGCCCACCCGGCAGCGAACGCACATTGGTGCCGTTCGCGAAGGCGTATTCAGGGCTGACCGACGAAGAGATGCGCAAGGTCGACGCCATTGTGCGCAAGACCACGGTAGAAAAATTCGGTCCGGTGAGCAGCGTGACGCCGAGCATGGTATTTGAGTTGGGATTCGAGGGAATTGCCCTGTCCAAGCGGCACAAGAGCGGGATTGCGGTGCGGTTTCCGCGGATGTTGCGCTGGCGCCAGGATAAGTCCGTGGATGAAGCGGATAACCTGGCTACCCTGCAAGACCTCCTGGCCTGAACACAATTCCCACATTTTGATCTCCACATGATTCGAAATGGTGCACTGATTTTTCAGCGCCCATTTTCGGGCATAACCTACACTCACAACGCCCTTTTCCCACCTATTAAAACGCTCATTCGGAACTATGGTGCAGAACTTGCTTCCGGTGATGCGTCTGACACCGTTCAGTAACAGTCCTAAACGCGCCACAAGCGCTTATCTTGGTTTCCAGGGATTACATAATGAAAAAAGCATTGCTGACCCTTTCTGCACTGGCTCTGTGCATGGCCGCCGGTACCGCGCTGGCCAAGGAATACAAGGAACTGCGTTTTGGTGTCGATCCGTCCTACGCGCCGTTTGAATCCAAGGCGGCCGACGGCAGCCTGGTGGGCTTTGATATCGACCTGGGCAATGCGATCTGTGCCGAGCTGAAAGTGAAGTGCAAATGGGTCGAAAGCGATTTCGACGGCATGATTCCAGGCCTCAAGGCCAACAAGTTCGACGGCGTGATTTCGTCCATGACCGTGACCCCGGTGCGTGAAAAGGCCATCGACTTCTCCAACGAGCTGTTCTCCGGCCCTACTTCGCTGGTGTTCAAGAAAGGCGCCGGCTACTCGACGCCAGAGTCGCTCAAGGGCAAATCCGTGGGTTACGAGCAAGGCACCATCCAGGAAGCCTATGCCAAGGCCGTACTGGATAAAGCCGGTGTGACCACCAAGGCCTACGCCAACCAGGATCAAGTGTATGCCGACCTGACTTCCGGCCGTCTCGACGCTTCGGTGCAAGACATGCTGCAAGCCGAACTGGGCTTTTTGAAGTCGCCAGCCGGTGCCGGCTATGAAGTGGGCGCCGCAATCGACGACCCATTGCTGCCGTCGAAAACCGCCATCGGTATCAAACAAGGTAACACTGAGTTGAAGGCGCTTTTGGATAAAGGTATCAAAGCGTTACACGATGATGGCACCTACGCCACCATCCAGAAGAAACACTTTGGCGATCTGAACCTGTACAGCGGCAAATAATGCCCGGGCGCCCCTTCTTATGCAGGGGCGCTTTTTTATCGCCATAGGTCCTGATTTATGTTCGAAGATCTGTTGCAAACTCTCGGGCTGAGCGCGTTCAGCCTGAAGGGTTTCGGCCCGCTGTTGCTGCAAGGCACCTGGATGACTATAAAGTTGTCGGTGCTGTCTCTGGCCGTCAGCGTATTGCTCGGTCTGCTCGGCGCCAGCGCCAAACTCTCCAGCCTGCCCTTTTTGCGTATTCCTGCCCAGCTCTACACCACGTTGATTCGTGGCGTACCCGACCTGGTGCTGATGCTGCTGATTTTCTACAGCCTGCAAACCTGGCTCTCCGGTTTTACCGATTTCATGGAATGGGAATACATCGAGATCGACCCATTCAGCGCCGGGGTCATCACCCTGGGCTTTATTTACGGCGCGTACTTCACCGAGACCTTTCGCGGCGCGATCCTCGCAGTGCCCCGCGGCCAACTGGAAGCCGCCACCGCCTATGGGCTCAAGCGCGGCCAGCGGTTTCGCTACGTGACCTTTCCGCAAATGATGCGCTTTGCCCTGCCGGGTATCGGCAATAACTGGATGGTGATGCTCAAGGCCACGGCGCTGGTGTCGATCATCGGCCTGGCGGACCTGGTCAAGGCCGCCCAGGATGCCGGCAAGAGCACTTACCAGCTGTTCTATTTCCTGGTACTCGCTGCATTGATCTATCTGTTGATCACCAGCGCGTCCAACTTCGTCCTGCGTCGCCTCGAACGTCGCTACTCCGCTGGCGCCCGGGAGGCCGTGCGATGATCGAACTCTTGCAGGAATACTGGCGGCCGTTCCTTTATAGCGACGGCCAGCACATCACCGGCCTCGCCATGACGATGTGGCTGCTCAGCGCTGCCCTGGTCATCGGCTTTCTGGTGTCGATCCCGTTGTCCATCGCCCGTGTGTCGCGCAAGCGCCTGGTGCGCTGGCCGGTGCAGTTCTATACCTATCTGTTCCGGGGCACGCCGCTCTATATCCAACTGCTGATCTGCTACACCGGCATCTACAGCATCGCCGCCGTGCGCGAACAACCCTTGCTGGACGCGTTCTTTCGCGATGCAATGAACTGCACCATCCTGGCCTTCGCCCTCAACACCTGCGCCTACACCACGGAGATATTCGCCGGGGCGATTCGCAGCATGGCCCATGGCGAAGTCGAAGCGGCCAAGGCCTACGGCTTGAGTGGCTGGAAGCTGTACGCCTACGTGATCATGCCCTCGGCGCTACGCCGCTCGTTGCCCTACTACAGCAACGAAGTGATCCTGATGCTGCACTCAACCACCGTGGCCTTTACCGCGACGATTCCAGATATCCTCAAAGTGGCGCGGGATGCCAACTCCGCAACCTTCATGACCTTTCAATCATTTGGTATCGCCGCGCTGATCTACCTGAGCGTGACCTTTGCTTTGGTGGGTCTGTTTCGTCTGGCGGAGCGCCGCTGGCTGGCGTTTCTCGGGCCGAGCCATTAAGGAGCCTTCATGCGTCATCAGGTCCATCCACTGATCGCGCCGGTGCCCGGCACGGCGCGGCAGATCCACAGCTTTCACTTTGGCCCGGAGCAGGCCGAGGGCAAGATTTACATCCAGTCGTCGCTGCATGCCGATGAACTGCCCGGCATGCTGGTGGCCTGGCACCTCAAGCTGCGCCTGGCCGAGCTGGCGGCTGCCGGACGCTTGCGCAGCGAGATCGTGCTGGTGCCCATCGCCAACCCGGTGGGCCTGGAACAAGTATTGATGGATATCCCGCTGGGCCGCTACGAGCTGGAAAGCGGGCAGAACTTCAATCGGCTGTTTGTCGATCTCAGTGACGAGGTGGGGAACCACGTCGAAGACCTGCTCGGGGCTGATCCGCGGCGCAACGTCGCACTGATTCGCACCGCGCTGGCCGCCGCCCTCGCCGCGCAAACCGCCGACACCCAACTGCAATCCCAGCGCCTGGCGCTGCAACGCCTGGCCTGCAATGCCGACATGGTGCTGGACCTGCATTGCGATTTCGAAGCCGTGGCGCACCTGTACACCACACCCGAGGCGTGGCCGCAGGTGGAGCCGCTGGCGCGGTATATCGGTTCGGAGGCGAACTTGCTGGCCACCGATTCCGGCGGCCAATCCTTCGATGAGTGTTTCACCCTGGTGTGGTGGCAATTGCAGCAACGCTTCGGCGAGCGCTTCCCGATTCCCATGGGCAGCTTTTCGGTGACCGTCGAACTGCGCGGCCAAGGGGACGTCAACCACGGCCTGGCCAGCCTCGACTGCCAGGCGATCATTGATTACCTGATTCGCTTCGGCGCCATTGCCGGGGATGCCGCACCGCTGCCTGACTTGCCTTACCCGGCCACGCCGCTGGCCGGCGTTGAACCGGTAGCGACCCCGGTGGGCGGCTTGCTGGTGTTCAGTGCCCTGCCTGGCGAGTACCTGGAAGCCGGGCAATTGATCGCCGAAATCATCGACCCCATTTCCGATCGCGTAACGCCCGTGCACTGCCGCAAGGCCGGCCTGCTTTACGCCCGTTCGCTACGTCGCATGGCCACTGCCGGGATGGTCATCGCCCATGTCGCAGGCACCGAAGCCTACCGCAGCGGCTATCTACTTTCGCCTTGAGGATGCATGCCCCATGTACAAATTGACCGTTGAAGGCCTGCATAAAAGCTATGGCGACAATGAGGTGCTCAAAGGTGTTTCGCTCAAGGCCAAGACCGGTGACGTGATCAGCCTGATCGGCGCCAGCGGCTCGGGCAAGAGCACCTTTTTGCGCTGCATCAACTTCCTGGAAACCCCCAATGACGGCGCCATGACGCTCGATGGCCAAGTGATCCGCATGGTCAGTGACCGCCATGGCATGCGCGTGGCCGATGATGCCGAACTGCAGCGCCTGCGCACGCGGCTGGCCATGGTATTCCAGCATTTCAACCTGTGGAGCCACATGAGCGTGCTGGAAAACATCACCATGGCTCCGCGTCGGGTGCTGGGCTGCAGCAAGAAAGATGCGGAAGACCGCGCCCGTCGCTACCTGGACAAGGTCGGCCTGCCGGCGCGCGTGGCCGATCAGTACCCGGCGTTCCTCTCCGGAGGCCAGCAGCAACGGGTCGCCATCGCCCGCGCGCTGGCCATGGAACCGGAGGTGATGCTGTTTGACGAACCCACCTCGGCCCTCGACCCGGAGTTGGTGGGCGAAGTGTTGAAAGTGATCCAGGGCCTGGCCGAGGAAGGCCGCACCATGATCATGGTGACCCACGAGATGAGCTTTGCACGCAAGGTGTCGAGCCAGGTGCTGTTCCTGCACAAGGGCCTGGTGGAAGAACAAGGCGCGCCGCAGGAGGTACTGGGCAACCCCAGGAGCGAGCGCTTGCAGCAGTTTCTCAGCGGCAACCTCAAGTGAACGTGACGTGCGCCCGGAACGTATGAAGGGCGCGCCGGGTTTCAAGGCGCCAGCCGGCATGCGTGCAGGCGCGGGTGACGATTTCCAGGCCGAAGCCGAAGCCTGGCGACGTTAGCTGTTCCACACGGTTATTAATGATCACCAGACACTGCCCGGTGAGGATCACCCGGATCTTTCCGGCGCCATGCTGCACAGCGTTGCCGAGCAGGTTCTGCACCACGCTGCGGGCGATTGCCTCATGGACCTGCAAGGTGATTGCGGGTGCACCGGCATACACCAGCGCGCCTGCCGCAAGGGGGTAGAGCTGCTGGTATTTTTCGATCTGCTCTGTAACGACCGCGGCCAGGTCAATCGCCTCATGAGGCACTTTACGCGGCTCACGGGCCAGGGATAAAAACAGCTCGATGGTCATCTTCATCCCGGCCAGCGCGCCCTCCATGCGCAGCAGGCTGCGCGCATGCTTTTGGGCATCACAGCCCGGCAAGCGCAGGATCGCCAGGCTGTTGTTCAAGATGCTCAAGGGGGTACGCAACTCATGGCTGACGTGCCGGGTAAACGCACGCTCGCGCTGCAGCGCGGCATTCTGCTGGGTCACCAGGGACGACAGCGTGCGGCTCAACGTGCCGATTTCATCCTGACGGTCAAACCCGCTGAACCGGGATGACGCTTGCGGTGCAACCGCCATGTCCGCCACCAACTGGCTGACGGGTTGGGCGATGGCGCGGGCAATCGCGATGGCCAGAACCGTTCCCAGGATCAGGATCAACCCGGCCAGTGCGCACAACAAGCCGAAGATCTGCGCGCGGTAGCCTTCGGTCTGACTGAGCTCGGACTCGTTCAGCACCAGAATCAAGCGCTGCGACGCCCCCGGCACCTGACTCACGAACACATGCACATCCTCGCCATCCACTTCATGATGGCCTGCGGGCAATGGCCGCGCAAAGCCAGGCACTTCAACATCACCCGACCAGTAGCCTTGAAGATAGATGCTGTTGGGCATGGCGGTTGCCGCCCCTTGCAGGGTGTGCCGTTCCTCGAACGCCTGGGCCTCAAGCTTCAGATAACTGGCAATGATGTAGTCCTCCGTCAGATTGACGGTGGCCCAGATCAGGGCGCTGTAAAACAAGGTGATGGTTGCCATGAACGGCAGCAGCGCGCAAAGGATTCGCGCAAAGAAGGAATCAGTAGGGAATCGCAAGGCGATAGCCCTTACCGTGAACGGTGCGAATCAGATCGTTACCGTAGGGTTTGCCCAGGGCTTGCCGGAGCCGATAGATATAGGTGCGCAACGCATCACTGTCCGGCGGATCGCCATCGGGCCACAACGCCGTCTCCAGTTTGCGTCGGCTGACGGGTTCCGGCGCCTCATCGGCCAGCAGGCTCAGCAAGCTGAACGGCAACGCGGGCAACACCGTGACCACACCGTTGTGGATCAACGCCTGCGAGACCGGATCGATCACCAGGTCACCCAGTTGTTTCGCGCAGCGCGGCTGACGCGGCGAGCCTCGCCGGATCAGCGCGCGAATGCGCCATAGCAACTCCTGGGGTTCGAAGGGCTTGACCAGGTAATCGTCGCCGCCGGCCTCGTAACCTTCTTGTTTATCAGGCAGTGCGTCACGCGCGGTCAAGAATATAACGGGTGTGTGATTCTGCTCGCGCCGCAATTGGCGACAGGTGTCAAAACCGCTCATCCGAGGCATCGCGACATCCAGGACAATCAGGTCGTATGCCTGCTGCTGCACACGCGCCAGGCAACTTCGGCCATCGCGCGCGAAGTCTACTTCATAGCCAAACTCGCCGAGATAATCCCCTAAGGACCCCGCCAATTCATGGTCATCTTCCACTAGTAATATCTCCACTAGTACAAACTCCAAAGTCATACAAACAATTAAGAAAATTCCTTCAACAAATAATTAAAACACGAACACAAATTTCATTTCACGACGTGACAACTGGTTCACATTTGATTTTATACACTTTGGCCATGCAAAAAATACTTCGATTGTTTATTCGTTACTTGAGCGCAGGCGTCATTGCCACGTTGGTTCACTTCGTGGTGTTTATCTGTTTGCTGCGTTACTACAGCCCGACCTCATCCACGCTCTGCGCCGCCATTACGGGCGCGCTGGTCGCCTACTGCCTGTCCAGGCATTGGGTCTTTGCACAGCGGGGCTGCAATTGCTGGCGGTTCGTGATAACCGCCACCAGCCAGGTTTTATGCAACACACTGATTGTCAACTTACTGACCCACTGGGGCGCACCCGCGTTAAGCGCGCAAATAGTGGCAACAACAGCCGTGACCCTTCAGGGGTTTATGATCAATCACTTCTGGGTATTCAAACATGACATCAAGCGCGCGCCTTTGCGTTGAGCCGTTGCCTGCCATGAAACTTACGATACTGGTCCCTTGCTTTAACGAGCAGTGCGTTATAACGGAATTTCATTCGCGCCTGACGGCGATCATTGAACGGTTAACTACAAACACCGAAGTGCTTTATATCAATGACGGCAGTCAGGATCAGACAGGCGCAATCATCGATCAATTTGCCCAGGCCCCTCGCGTCACCTGCCTGCACTTGAGCCGCAATTTCGGCAAGGAAGCGGCCATGCGCGCAGGTATCAACGCCGTGCAAGGCGGCGCGGTGATCATTATGGACTGCGACCTGCAGGACCCGCCCGAATTGATCCCGCTGATGGTGCAGGAATGGCGCAAGGGCCATGAGATCGTGAACATGCAACGCCGCTCGCGGCGCTGCGACTCCTGGGCAAAGCGTATGGCCGCGCAGCTCTATTACGTCACCATGGACCAGTTGATCGACGACTTCGAAGTGCCCCGGCAAGTCAGTGATTTCAGGCTGATCGGGCCGAACGCCCTGGCCGCCATTCGCGCCATGGATGACAACGCGGGGGTGTTGAAGCTGCTGGTCAGCTGGCTTGGCTACCCAAGCACCGAAGTGAACTACGACCGCAAGCCGCGCCAGGCGGGCAGGACCAAGTGGAGCCCACTGTCATTGCTCGACCTGTGCGTGGACTCGATTCTCGCCTTTTCCACTCGCCTGCTACGGATGTACAGCTACCTGAGCGTCACCATCTTTCTGCTCGGCTCACTGTGGATCGCAGTGGACGCGACGCTCGGCCAACTGACCCAACTGCATCTTCTGGCGCAATCAATCCTGCTGTTGTGCCTGGGTACCGCCGTGGTCGGCGAATACGTCGGCCGGGTGCTGACGGTGGTAAATCCAAGGCCCAACGCCCTGCATAAACGTCATCAACCATGAATCCATCCATAAAGGCCGCCGGCGTGAACCCTCGCGCGTCCATACGTTTGCTCTGGACGGTCCTGTTGACTGTGCTGCTGGTGCGCCTGGGTACGCTCGGCCTGTATCCGATCATGGACACATCGGAAGCCCGCTACGCGGAAATCGCCCGCAAGATGCTGGTGTCCAACGACTGGATCACGCCGATGTTCGACCATGGCGTACCGTTCTGGGGCAAACCCCCGCTGTCATTCTGGCTGCAGGCGTTGAGCATGAAGATGTTTGGCATCAACGAATTCGCCAGCCGTTTCTCGTCCTGGCTGCTGCATGTCGCGAGCTGCTTGCTCATCGTGCATTTCGCCGCCCGCGAACGCAGCCTGCAGGTCGGCTTGATCGCTGCCATTATCTATTCGACGTGCTCCCTGGGCTTCTTTGCAAGCGGCGCGGTCCTGACCGACAGCGCGCTGGCGTTCGCCCTTCTGCTGGCACACCTTGGCCTGTGGCGTGGGTTGGCGCACGCGGATCGAGGCTGGGCGCTGCTCGGTTTTTTCGGATTGGGCCTGGGCCTGCTCGCCAAAGGCCCCCTGGCACTGGTGTTGATTGCGTTGCCGGCCGCCCTGTGGCTGGCGCTCACTGGCCACTGGCGACGGTTACTCAGCTTGCCTTGGCTGCCTGGAATCGCCTTGATGAGCGCCGTGGCCTTGCCTTGGTATTGGCTGGCGGAACAGAAGACCCCGGGGTTCCTGCACTACTTCATCGTCGGCGAACATTTCAGTCGTTATGTCATCAGCAATTGGCAGGGTGATCGTTACGGCAGCGCACATGCCGAACCCTTGGCGATGATCTGGGTGCACCTGCTGGGTGGGCTTTTACCCTGGGCGTTTTTCTTGCCGTTGCTGGTGAAGTGGCGCGCCTCGCTGCAGGGCCAGCGTGAATATGTGCTCTTCGTGCTGGCATGGGCGGTTTCGACGCCGCTGTTCTTTACCATGTCCACCAACATCCTCTGGACCTATGTGCTGCCCGCGCTGCCGGCCTGGGCGCTGTTGCTGGCCGATGTGGTCTGGCGCAAGGTTCGCACCGCACTTATCACCGCCGTGGCACTGGCACTTCCCGTGGCGGGCTGCGCCATGCTCATCAGCGGCAAAGTCGATGATCGCCCGCAAAACCAGAAAACCATGGTTGCGTTGTGGAAGGCACAACAGGCGGCGGCGCCTGGCGACTTGATCTATCCAGGCTCGCGCTCCTACTCGGCGCAGTTCTACAGCAGCGGCTGGGCACGCCACACCAGACAGCTGCCACGTTCGGAAGACTTTTATCTGGTCCACCGCCTGGGCGATCAACCGCTGGCCCTGCCGGCCTACGCCAGTTGCGACCTGGTAGGCCAGGCCAATGCCAGCGAAATGTACTATTGCCGCGTCGGCCCACCCTGACGGGTTAAACCTTTGGCGTGCCCGGAGGGTCTGTGTGATAGGCCCTCCTGAGCATCAGCTGCTGTATGGCAACTTCCCGCAATTTCGCCAAGACATGGTTTGCCGCCAAGGGCTGGAAGCCGTTTACCTTTCAAAAGGAGGTATGGGCGGCGGTCAAATCGGGCCACTCCGGGTTGCTGCATGCCAGCACCGGCGCCGGCAAGACCTACGCACTGTGGTTTGCCGCGCTCAATCGTTTCGCCATCAGTCGAACGCCCGTTACCGGTAAACGCAAGCCGCCCGCCGAACCGCTGACCGTGCTGTGGATCACCCCCATGCGCGCCCTCGCCGCCGACACCGCTCGCGCCCTCCAGGCGCCGCTTGAAGCGTTGCAGATTCCCTGGAGCGTCGGCCTGCGCACCGGCGATACCAGCAGCAGCGAACGCGCACGGCAGACCCGTCGCCAGCCCACCGCCCTGGTCACCACGCCCGAAAGCCTGACGCTGATGCTCGCGCGCGCCGACAGCGAAGCCAGCCTGGGCCACCTGCGTATGGTAATCGTGGATGAGTGGCACGAACTGATCGGCAATAAACGTGGCGTGCAACTGCAACTGGCGTTGGCACGGTTGCGGCGCTGGCATCCCGGATTGATCGTCTGGGGTATCTCGGCGACCTTGGGTAATCAGGCGCACGCGTTGGAGGTATTGGTCCCACAAGGCGAGGGGATCAATGTGCAGGGGCAAACCGCCAAACAGCTACTCATCGACACGTTGCTGCCCCCCGTCACCGAGCGCTTTCCCTGGGCCGGGCATATCGGTTTGAAGATGCTGCCGCAGGTGGTGGCCGAGGTGGACGCCAGCAGCAGTTGCCTGGTGTTTACCAATACGCGGGCGCAATCCGAGATCTGGTATCAGGCGTTGCTCGAGGCCCGTGCCGATTGGGCCGGGGTGATCGCGCTGCACCACGGTTCTCTGTCGCGGGAAACCCGTGACTGGGTGGAACGAGCGCTCAAGGACGGTCAGCTCAAGGCGGTGGTGTGCACGTCAAGCCTGGACCTGGGGGTGGATTTCCTGCCGGTCGAGCGGGTGCTGCAGATCGGCTCGGCCAAGGGCGTGGCGCGCCTGATGCAGCGTGCGGGCCGCTCGGGGCATGCGCCGGGACGGCCTTCACGGGTGACGCTGGTGCCAACCCATAGCCTGGAACTGGTTGAAGCCGCCGCCGCCCAGGACGCGATTGCGCAGCGACGCATCGAAGCTCGTGAATCACCCTACAAGCCATTGGATGTACTCGTACAACATCTGGTGAGCATGGCGTTGGGCGGTGGGTTTACGCCGGACGCACTGTTGCAGGAAGTACGCGGCGCGTGGGCCTATAAAAACCTCAACGACGCCGATTGGGCCTGGGCCCTGGGGTTTGTGCGCCATGGTGGCCTGTCGCTGACCGCCTACCCGGATTACCGTCGCGTGGAACCGGACGAGCACGGTATCTGGCGGGTTCCGGATGCGAGGCTGGCACGCCGGCATCGCATGAGCGTGGGCACCATCGTCAGTGATGCCAGTATCCAGCTCAAATTTTGGAGCAAAGGCGGTGGCGGCAAGAACCTCGGCAGCGTGGAGGAAGGTTTTATCGCTCGGCTCAAGCCGGGGGACGGCTTCCTGTTCGCCGGCCGCTTGCTGGAATTGGTGCGTGTGGAGAACATGACCGCTTATGTGCGTCGCGGCACCGCGAAAAAAGCCGCCGTGCCGCGCTGGAATGGCGGGCGCATGCCGCTTTCCAATGAACTGGCTCAAGCCGTGGTGGAGCGCTTTGATGCGGCGGCGCAGGGGCGCTATGAAGGGCCGGAAATGCAGGCGGTTTACCCGTTGCTGCAGACGCAGTTGCGCTGGTCCGGCCTGCCGACGCGCAGGCATTTGCTGGCCGAGGCGCTGAAATCACGCGAGGGCTGGCACCTGTTCCTCTACCCCTTTGCCGGGCGCCAGGTGCACCTGGGGCTGGCAAGTCTGTTGGCGTGGCGCGTGAGCCAGGCGCAGCCGGTGACCTTCTCGATTGCGGTGAATGACTACGGGCTGGAATTGCTGAGCGCCACTGAAGTGGATTGGCCAGTACTGTTGAATCAGGCGCTGTTGAGTCCCGAGAACTTGTTGGAGGATGTCGCCGCCAGCCTGAATGCCGGGGAGTTGGCCCTGCGCCGCTTCCGCGAAATCGCGCGTATCGCCGGGCTGGTGTTTGCCGGTTATCCGGGAGCGCCTAAAAGTACGCGCCAGGTGCAAGCGTCCAGCGGGTTGTTCTTTGAGGTGTTCAAGCAGTATGACCCACAGAACCTGCTGCTGACCCAGGCCGGGGAAGAAGTCCTGCGTGACGAACTGGATATTCGTCGGTTGGAAGAGACATTGCGCACGCTATCGGCGCTGGAACTGGACTTGCATCTCATCGAACGGCCTACGCCCCTCGCCTTTCCGCTGCTGGTTGAGCGCATGCGCGAAAGCATGAGTTCGGAAAAACTCTCGGAGCGCATCGCGCGGATGGTCAAGGACCTGGAAAAAGTCGCGGATAACGGGAAGCACTGATGGTTTGCTCGGTAATACTTGAGGGAGAGGAACTGTGGTTGCTGGCGGACAAGGCGGTGTATTGGCCGGCACGCCAGTGCCTGTTGATTGCCGACGCGCATTTCGGCAAGGCTTCGGCGTACCGTAGCCTCGGGCAACCGGTGCCACAGGGGACGACCACCGAGAACCTGCAACGCCTGGACCGGATGCTATCGGCCTATCCATGCGCCCAAGTGATCTTTCTTGGCGACTTCCTGCACGGTCCCGGCTCACACGCCAGCGGCACGCTCAGCGCGTTGAGGACTTGGCGAGCGCTGAATCCGGGCCTGTGCATGACCTTGATTCGCGGTAATCACGACAAGCGCGCAGGTGACCCGCCGGTCGACCTGGGGATTGAGGTCGTCCCGGAGCCTTTGCTGATGGGCCCTTTCGCCCTGCAGCACGAACCGGACGCCCATCCCAGCCACCACGTGTTGGCAGGGCATGTGCATCCGGTGTATCGCTTGCGCGGCAAGGGCCGGCAAAGCCTGCGCTTGTCATGCTTTCAGATCGGGCCGCGGATCAGCCTGCTGCCGGCGTTTGGTGCGTTTACCGGTGGCTTTGCAGTCGAACAGGACAATGATCGCCGAATATTCGTGATCGGCGACCGTGAAGTCTGGCCACTGGGCTGACTATCAGGCGACAGGTGCGGGTGGCGGCTCATCCGGCAGGGTCGGCTCACCGGGTTCGGCGGGCTGCGGGTAATCCGGCTCGGGTTGGCCGGGGATGCCGCCTGCATAAGCAGGGTCGGCCATCAGGGACCAGGCCAGAACGCCGATCTGGTTGGGTTCAAGCCGGGCGAGTTCAGCGCTGATTCGCGGGTTGATCTTCATAAGGTACTCCTCAAGCGTGGCTCGGCGCGTTTTACACGCGCCGAGGCAGTACACCTAGATAGAGTCGATTTATGCAGACTAATTCCCTTACTACGTAAGACCTTTCGATCAAGCGCGTGGGAGGGTGACGCCGCGCTGGCCCTGATACTTGCCTGCGCGGTCTTTGTAGGACACTTCGCAGGCCTCGTCGGACTGCAGGAACAGCATCTGCGCCACGCCTTCGTTGGCATAGATTTTCGCCGGCAGCGTGGTGGTATTGGAGAACTCCAGGGTCACGTGGCCTTCCCACTCAGGTTCGAGCGGGGTCACGTTAACGATAATGCCGCAACGCGCGTAGGTGCTCTTACCCAGGCAGATGGTCAGCACGTCGCGGGGAATACGGAAGAACTCCACGGTACGCGCCAGGGCGAAGGAGTTTGGCGGGATGATGCACACGTCGCTCTTGACGTCGACGAAGCTCTTTTCGTCGAAGTTCTTCGGATCGACGATCGCCGAATTGATGTTGGTGAACACCTTGAATTCATCGGCGCAGCGCACATCGTAACCGTAGCTGGAAACGCCGTAGGAAATCACCGGGGCATCGCTTTGGCCACGAACCTGGCGCTCGACGAACGGTTCGATCATGCCGTGCTCTTGCGCCATGCGGCGAATCCACTTGTCCGATTTGATGCTCATGGCGTGTGTCCTGAATAGCGAGGTGGAAAAATTCTGTGGGGCATCTTACCGGGGCAGGCGTTGGGGTTCAAAGGCCCTGGGCCTTTTCTTGATGAACGTGCACTCTGCCATAGGGCGCAAGAACCCTGTAGTGAGCGGGCTTGCCCCGCGCTGGGCGGCGAAGCCGCCCCAGTCCAGGCGATTGATTCTATCTGGAGATCGGCGGTGTCTTGATTGGGGCGGCTTCGCCACCCAGCGCGGGGCAAGCCCGCTCACTACAAGGCTCGCGTCGCTGCGAACGGTGTGCGCAAACACCACCGCCAGTCACGAAAATAGAGAAACCTTCGGAAATACCATTGGCACGTACGGTAAAAACGGTTAAGGTGACGTCACTGTGTTGCTTGTGTCACTGAGAATCTCTACACGATATGTTGAATTTCGATCCAACCATCTCCAAGAATTTTTCCTGCTCTTTGCACTCAGTCTCGGCCAGGGCTTTTCCTGAGTCGCAGTTAACTTTGTTCAAGGAGTTACACCATGTCTAATCGCCAAACTGGTACCGTTAAGTGGTTCAACGATGAAAAAGGCTTCGGCTTCATCACTCCACAATCCGGTGACGACCTGTTCGTTCACTTCAAAGCTATCCAATCCGACGGCTTCAAAAGCCTGAAAGAAGGCCAACAGGTTTCTTTCATCGCTACCCGCGGTCAGAAAGGCATGCAAGCTGAAGAAGTTCAAGTTATCTAACTTGTACTGACTTAGTCGAAAAGACCCCGCCCTTAAAAGCGGGGTTTTTTTATGCCTGGGATTTAATGACACAGGCACAAAAAATGCGGGAAAAGCGCTTTATGTGGGAGCTGGCTTGCCTGCGATGCTGACGCCTCGGTGTATCAGTTACACCGCGGTGATGCTATCGCAGGCAAGCCCGCTCCCACACAAGCCCATTCCCACACAAACCTGCTCAAGCGGCGTTATTGAAACAACGACTCACTCGACAAGCCATTCCTCTCCAGGATCTCACGCAAGCGCTTGAGCCCTTCCACCTGGATCTGCCGCACCCGCTCCCGGGTCAGGCCGATCTCCAGGCCTACATCTTCCAGGGTGCTGCTCTCATGGCCGCGCAGGCCGAAGCGGCGAATCACCACCTCACGCTGCTTGTCCGTGAGCTCCGACAGCCACTGATCAATACTTTGGGAAAGATCATCGTCCTGCAACAGCTCGCAAGGATCCGTCGGACGATCATCGGTCAGGGTGTCCAGCAGGGTTTTATCCGAATCCGGACCCAGCGAGACGTCGACTGAAGACACGCGCTCGTTAAGGCCGAGCATGCGCTTGACCTCCGCTACCGGTTTTTCCAGCAGGTTGGCGATTTCTTCAGGGGAAGGTTCATGGTCGAGTTTCTGGGTAAGCTCACGCGCCGCCCGCAGGTAGACGTTGAGTTCCTTGACCACATGGATCGGCAACCGGATCGTGCGGGTCTGATTCATGATCGCCCGTTCGATGGTCTGGCGAATCCACCAGGTGGCATAGGTCGAGAAGCGGAAACCCCGCTCGGGGTCGAACTTCTCCACGGCCCGGATCAGGCCCAGATTGCCTTCCTCGATCAAGTCCAACAGGGACAATCCACGATTGACATAGCGTCGGGCGATTTTCACCACCAGGCGCAGGTTGCTTTCAATCATGCGCTTGCGCCCAGCCGGATCACCCTTTTGCGACAAACGCGCAAAATGGACTTCTTCTTCGGGGGTCAGCAGAGGGGAAAAACCGATTTCATTGAGATACAACTGGGTCGCATCGAGCGCCCGCGTGTAATCAATGTATTTGTGTTGCTTTAGCGCGGTGGAGTTCTTGGATTTGGTGCGAACTGAAGGTACAGCAGGTCCCTCATTCGACATCGATTCCGTATCGATACCGGCCTCCATCAGGAGAACCTCATCGTCGATGTCAAACTCCGGCGCTTCTTTACTGAGAGCCATTGTTATAGTCCTTTGGTGAGTTCGACCTCAAGCTCAAGCGGCGCCTTTATCCTTGGCAACGCTGGAGCCTGTTCCTTCTACGTGAGGGAACAGGCTGGCAACAACAACATCAACGACGGGGTAAAAATTGCAGCGGATCTACAGGCTTCCCTTGACGGCGAATCTCAAAGTGCAGTTTCACCCGGTCTGTACCCGTTGATCCCATTTCGGCAATTGTCTGCCCGACTTTGACTTGCTGTCCCTCCCGAACCAACAACCTGCGGTTATGACCGTAGGCACTGACGTAGGTATCGCTGTGCTTGATGATGACCAGCTCGCCGTAGCCCCGTAAACCACTCCCGGCGTACACCACTGTCCCATCAGACGCAGCTAAAACAGGCTGTCCCAAATCCCCGGCGATATCAATGCCTTTATTCAAACTACCGTTTGAAGAGAATTTTCCAATCAACACCCCGTTTGAAGGCCATCCCCAGCCCTTCGGCGCGGGCCCGGCAGGCGGCAACGGCGCGGGTGCGGGCTTGCTCGAAACGCCAGGCGAGACGGTGCCGGCAGGGCGGGTGAAGACGGTGGTTTTGCTTGAGGACGACGGCGAAGAACCCGTGCTTGTCACAACTGCCGTAGGCGCTGAACCGGAGCGTCCGTCGAAGCGAATCGTCTGGCCCGGATGGATCGTGTAGGGCACGGGAATATTGTTACGAGCCGCGAGCGCCTTGTAGTCCCACCCATAACGGAAGGCAATGGAAAACAGCGTGTCGCCCTTGCGCACCACATATTGCCCGGTGGTGACCGTCGGTCGTTGCGGCGCCGCATTATTGCGGTCAACCACCCGCGCGCCACTGCTTGGCGAGCTGGAACACCCTACCAACACAGAACTGAAGACGAGGCCAAGCACCAGTCGCTGAAAGCTTGTTTTACTCATACGCTGCGCAAGACCTGTGAGACTCACCCGCCGCTCCCTTTGTGGTGGCTGAACATGGAATGCCTGTATCAGGCTTGAAATATGACGCAAGTATAACTGGGCATTGGAGTTTTACGGGCACACGCCTGAAACGAATCATTCTGCGTGTTGAATCGTCGCACCGATAATGTTGACTCAATAGACCCCGATGTAAGACACATCCCCGCCAGCGGAATTCACCGCAGGCAAAAATTGATCAGGCCAGCGGGCCGTTGAGCAACGGCACAAAACGAACAGCGCCCAGTACATGCCGGGAAAAGCCTTCGTCCTCACGGATGATGAGCATCAATTGTTGCACTTCACCGGAGCCAACCGGAATCACCAGGCGCCCACCGGGAGCGAGTTGGTCGAGCAACGCTTGTGGAACATCGGTGGCCACGGCGGTCACGATGATGCCGTTGTACGGCGCCAGCGCCGGCCAGCCTTCCCAGCCGTCACCCCAGCGAAACACCACGTTGCGCAGGTTCAACTCCACCAGGCGCTCCTTGGCGCGATCCTGCAGCACCTTGATACGCTCGACGGAGAACACCCGCTCGACCAGTTGCGCCAGCACGGCGGTCTGGTAGCCGGAGCCGGTGCCGATCTCCAGCACCTTGTCCAGGGGGCCCGCCGCCAGCAGCAACTCGCTCATGCGCGCCACCATGTACGGCTGGGAGATGGTCTGGTTATGGCCGATGGGCAGCGCCGTGTCTTCATAGGCACGGTGGGCCAGGGCTTCATCGACAAACAGATGCCGAGGCGTGCGCCGGATCACTTCCAGTACCTGGGCGTTGGACAGGCCTTCTTCGTAGAGGCGCTGGATCAAGCGTTCGCGGGTACGCTGGGACGTCATCCCGATACCGCGACGCAGCAAGTCGTCTTGTTCACGGCCCATCAGCGCAACCCCTCCAGCCAGCCATCGAGACCACTGAAGGCATCACTGAAGGTGCGATCAAACTGCAATGGGGTAATCGATACATAGCCTTGCATCACCGCATGAAAGTCCGTTCCCTCACCGCCATCCTCGGCATCACCCGCCGCGGCAATCCAATAGCCTTCCCTGCCACGCGGGTCGACCACCTTCAACGGCGCCGCCGCACGGGCACGATGGCCCAGGCGCGTCAGCTGGATGCCGCGAATACGGTCGAGGGGCAAATTCGGGATATTGACGTTGAGCACTGTGCGCGGCGGCAGCTCCAGGGAACCATGGGCCTCCACCAGCTTGCGTGCGTAATAGGCGGCAGTCGGCAGGTTATCCAGTTGGCGCGAAGCGAACGAAAAGGCAAACCCGGTACGCCCCAGGAAACGCCCTTCGAGGGCCGCCGCCACGGTACCGGAATACAGCACGTCATCGCCCAGGTTCGCACCGAGGTTGATGCCCGACACCACCAGGTCCGGCGCCTGCTCCAGCAGGCTGTTGATCGCCAGGTGAACGCAGTCGGTGGGCGTGCCGTCCACGCTGATAAAGCCATTGTCCAGGATGTGCGGGTGCAGCGGACGGTTGATCGTCAGCGAACTGCTGGCGCCGCTCCTGTCCTGGTCGGGGGCAACCACCACGCACTCGGCATAATCCTGCAGCGCAGCATAGAGCGCGGCAAGACCGGGTGCGGTGGCACCGTCATCGTTTGATATCAGAATACGCATGGGTTGTCCGTCTGCCCCACCGGCACCAGATCAACAAGCTCGCGCACCAAGACAGTGGCGAAGCATCCGGCCGGCAGGACGAATTCCAATTGCAGAATGTCCAGCGAGGGATAATGCCACGTCAAACCGCCAATGGGCAGTCGCAGAATGCGACGTTCCTGGCTCATGCCGGCATTCACCAGCCAATCGCGCAGTTCGGCTTCACCGGCGGCAACCGCCTGTTCCAGCGCGAAGGTTGCGCCACCGGCGGGCGAATCGCCTTCGCCCCACTGCGGCCCGGTCGGGTGCAGGTCCAGGATTGCCAGGCGCGGGTCGCTGCACTCAGCCTCCCCCGCCGGGAAAAAACTGCGGCTGTCGGTAAAGGCCAGCAGGTCGCCGACCTGGGCACGCTGCCATGAACCATCAGCCACACGTGCCGCCAGCACTTTGTTGAACAGCAAGCTTCGGGCGGTGGAGAGCAGCCGCGAACGCACGTTGCGCTGCTCCGGCAAAGCCTTGCGCGCGGCCCACTCCCGGGCGTCGACGACGTTGCCGCCGTTGTGGCCGAAGCGCTGGGCGCCGAAATAATTGGGAATGCCATGTTGTGCAATCAGTTGCAGTCGCGCGTCGATGGCGGCGGTATCAGCGGCCAGTTGAGTCAGGCGCAAGGTGAAGCCATTGGCCGCATGCGCGCCGCGCTGCAGCTTGCGCTTGTGGCGGGCGGTCTTGAGGATCTTGAGGGTGTCGTTTTGCGCTGCGCTCATGTCCGGATCGGCCTTGCCCGGCAGTTGCACACTGAACCATTGGCGGGTCAACGCCTGGCGATCCTTCAGCCCGGCATAGCTGACGGTACGCAACGGCACCCCGGCGGCCTTGGCGATACGCCGCGCGGCTTCCTCGGTATTGAGGCCACGCTTCTCGACCCACAACCACAGGTGCTCGCCTTCACCCGTGAGTGGAATATCGAGCACTTCGTCCACCTGGAAATCTTCAGCCGTGGCCTTCAGCACCGCGCTGCCCAAGGCTTCGCCATAGGCCCGCGGGCCCAGCAGTTGCAGGTCATTCATGCGCGCAGCAACAAGGCGACGGAGTGCACGGCGATGCCCTCTTCACGACCGGTGAACCCGAGCTTTTCGGTGGTGGTGGCTTTCACGTTCACTTGATCCAGTTCTATTTGCAGATCCGCGGCAATCAGCGCGCGCATCGACTCGATATGGGGGGCCATCTTTGGCGCCTGGGCCACGATTGTGTTGTCGACATTGCCAACCTTCCAGCCCTTGGCATGGATCAGGCCGACCACGTGGCGCAGCAATACACGACTGTCCGCACCCTTGAACCTCGGGTCGGTGTCCGGAAAGTGCTTGCCGATATCGCCCAACGCCGCCGCGCCGAGCAAGGCATCGCTCAAGGCATGCAGTACAACGTCGCCGTCGGAATGAGCCAGCAGCCCATGATGGTGCGCGATACGCACGCCGCCCAGGGTGATGAAATCGCCTTCAGCGAAACGGTGCACATCGTAGCCGTGGCCAATACGCATAAAAAAACGCCCCGATTTAATTCAGGGCGTGATTCTACCTACTTTTGCCGCAGATTAACCGAGCAAAGCACGGCCATGGTGTCGCAAATGATCTTCGATGAAGCTGGCGATAAAGAAGTAGCTGTGGTCATAGCCGGGTTGCAGGCGCAGTTCCAGCGGATGGTTGGCCGCCTTGGCCGCTTGTTGCAGGGCTTCAGGCTTGAGTTGCACGGCGAGAAAATCGTCGCGGTCGCCCTGATCCACCAACAGTGGCAGCTTTTCCGTGGCTTCGCTGATCAACACGCAGGCGTCCCATTCGCGCCACTTGGAGCGCTCTTCGCCCAGGTAGCGAGAGAAGGCTTTCTGGCCCCACGGGCAATCCATTGGATTGTTGATCGGCGAAAACGCCGACACCGACTGGTAACGCCCGGGGTTGCGCAGCGCACACACCAATGCGCCGTGGCCACCCATGGAGTGGCCACTGATGCCGCGTTTGTCGGAGGCCGGGAAATGCGCTTCAACCAACGCGGGCAATTCCTGCACCACGTAGTCATGCATCCGATAGTGCTTGGCCCAGGGTTCCTGGGTGGCATTCAGATAGAAACCCGCGCCAAGACCGAAATCCCAGGCGTTATCCGGATCGCCCGGTACACCCGGCCCACGTGGGCTGGTGTCCGGCGCGACGATGATCAGACCCAGCTCGGCGGCCATGCGCTGGGCGCCGGCCTTCTGCATGAAGTTCTCATCGGTGCAGGTCAGGCCCGACAGCCAATACAGCACCGGCAGCTTGCCGCCCTGCTCCGCTTGCGGCGGCAGGTAGACGGCGAAGGTCATGTCGCAACCGAGCACATCGGAATGATGCTTGTAGCGTTTATGCCAGCCGCCGAAGCTTTTCTGGCACGACAGGTTTTCCAGACTCATGGCCGACCTCAGAAGTGGATGACGGTACGAATGCTCTTGCCTTCATGCATCAGGTCAAACGCTTTGTTGATGTCTTCCAGGCCCATGGTGTGGGTAATGAAGGTGTCCAGCGGGATCTCGCCGGTCTGGGCCATTTCCACGTAGCTTGGCAGTTCGGTACGGCCGCGTACGCCGCCGAAGGCCGAGCCGCGCCAGACGCGGCCGGTCACCAGCTGGAAGGGACGGGTGGCGATTTCCTGGCCGGCACCGGCCACGCCGATAATCACCGACTCGCCCCAACCTTTGTGGCAGCACTCAAGGGCGGCGCGCATCAGATGCACGTTGCCGATGCATTCGAAGGAAAAATCCACGCCGCCGTCGGTGAGGTCGACGATCACGTCCTGGATCGGGCGATCATAGTCTTTCGGGTTGATGCAGTCGGTCGCGCCCAGTTGCTTGGCAATTTCGAACTTGGCCGGGTTGATGTCGATAGCAATGATGCGGCCGGCCTTGGCCTTGACCGCGCCGATCACCGCCGACAAGCCGATACCGCCCAGGCCGAAGATGGCCACGGTGTCGCCCGGCTTGACCTTGGCGGTGTTGAGCACCGCACCGATGCCGGTGGTGACGCCGCAACCCAGCAGGCAGACTTTTTCCAGCGGTGCCTCTTTAGGAATCTTGGCGACGGAAATTTCCGGCAGCACGGTGTACTCGGAGAAGGTCGAGGTCCCCATGTAGTGGAAAATCGGCTGGCCCTTGTAGGAAAAACGCGTGGTGCCGTCCGGCATCAGGCCTTTGCCCTGGGTGGAACGAATCGCCTGGCACAGGTTGGTCTTGCCCGACAGGCAGAATTTGCACTGGCCGCATTCCGGGGTGTACAGCGGGATCACATGGTCGCCAACAGTCACCGAAGTCACGCCCTCGCCGATCGCTTCCACCACCGCACCGCCTTCGTGGCCGAGGATAGACGGGAAGATACCTTCCGGATCCGCGCCCGACAGGGTGTAGGCGTCGGTGTGGCACACGCCGGACGCAACGACCCGCAGCAGCACCTCGCCGGCCTTGGGCATGGCGACATCCACTTCAACGATCTCAAGGGGCTTTTTGGCTTCGAAGGCTACGGCGGCGCGGGACTTGATCATCCGAGTTTCTCCAGGCAATTGAAAACTGAGACGGTGAGTGTAAAACATGGCCGATTGATTAATAATCCAGGCAAAAGCAAAACTTTATTGCTGTACAGGGATAATCGACATGCTGGAAAACCGCTGGGAAGGCATCGATGAGTTCGTCGCCGTCGCCGAATGCAGCCAATTCACCGCTGCGGCGGAACGGCTGGGCGTGTCGTCGTCCCATATCAGCCGGCAGGTGGCGCGCTTAGAGGAGCGCCTGCAAACACGGTTGCTGTATCGCAGCACGCGCAAGGTCACCCTGACCGAAGCGGGCCAGACCTTCCTGCAACATTGCCAGCGCCTGCAAGACGGCCGCGAAGAAGCCCTGCGCGCGGTGGGCGACCTGGCCAGCGAACCCAAGGGCATGTTGCGCATGACCTGCGCCGTGGCCTACGGCGAGCGCTTTATCGTGCCGCTGGTCACCCGCTTCATGGGGCTTTACCCGCAGTTGCGCGTGGATATCGAATTGAGCAACCGCCAGCTGGACCTGGTGCACGAAGGCCTCGACCTGGCGATCCGCTTGGGGCGCTTGCAGGATTCGCGCATGGTCGCCAGCCGACTGGCGCCCAGACGCATGTATGTGTGCGCGTCGCCCTCCTACCTGGCGCGGTATGGTCGGCCACATAGTTTGTCGGAATTGAGTCGGCATAACTGTCTGATCGGCAGCTCGGATATCTGGCAACTGGCCCAGGGCGGACGCGAATTTTCCCAGCGTGTGCAGGGAAACTGGCGCTGCAACAGCGGGCAAGCGGTGCTCGACGCGGCGTTGCAAGGTGTGGGGTTGTGCCAGTTGCCGGATTATTATGTGCTGGAGCATCTGCACAGCGGCGCGCTGGTGTCGTTGCTGGAGGCGCATCAGCCGCCGAACACGGCGGTGTGGGCGCTGTACCCGCAACAGCGGCATTTGTCGCCGAAGGTCAGGAAGTTGGTGGATTTCTTGAAGGAAGGGTTGGCTGGGCGGCCGGAGTACAGTGGGTGATTATTCGGTGTTTGCGCTGGCCTCTTCGCGAGCAAGCCCGCTCCCACATTTGACCGCGTTTATCCTGTGGGAACACGGTCGAATGTGGGAGCGGGCTTGCTCGCGAAGGGGTCGACACGGTTTAACCGACTACCGCCGATTAGCCCACCGCAACCTGAGCCACTCAAGATCCTCCGGCCGGGTCACCTTGATATTGTCCGAGCGCCCTTCAATCAGGCGCGGCGCCTGGCCGGACCATTCCATGGCCGACGCTTCGTCGGTAATCAGCGCATCCGCCACCAGGCTGTCGGCCAAGGCGCGATGCAATGCACCGAGGCGGAACATCTGCGGCGTATAAGCCTGCCAGATCAAGCTACGGTCGACGGTCTCGACGACGCGGCCGTGCTTGTCGACGCGCTTGAGGGTATCGCGGGCCGGCACCGCCAACAGGCCGCCGACCGGGTCGTCAGCCAGTTCGCTTAATAGCTTGTCCAGGTCGTCCCGACTGAGGTTGGGCCGTGCAGCATCGTGCACCAACACCCAATCCTCATCACTTGCACCCTGCCCATGCAGGTGCAACAACGCGTTGAGCACAGAGCCCGAACGCTCCGAGCCGCCGTCCGCACGCTGGATGCGCGGGTCTGTGGCACATGCCAGGGTAGGCCAATAGGGATCATCGTTGGCCAGGCTGAGCACCAGGCCTTTGAGCGATGGATGGTCGAGAAAACAGCCAAGGCTGTGTTCGAGAATAGTGCGCCCGCCCAGTTGCAAATATTGCTTGGGACGGTCCGCCGCCATACGGGCACCGACGCCCGCGGCAGGAATCACGGCCCAGAAGGCCGGCAAGCTGTTGCTCATTGGGCCAGCTGGTAGAGGGTTTCGCCCTCCTTGACCATGCCCAACTCATGACGAGCCCGCTCTTCAACGGTCTCCGTACCTTTTTTCAGCTCAAGCACTTCGGCATCGAGGACGCGGTTACGCTCCAGCAGGACTTCGTTTTCGGCGTGCTGTGCAGCAATTTGCTCGGTCAGGTCTTTTACCTGCGCAAAGCTGCCATTACCCACCCATAGGCGGTACTGCAGGCCAGCCAGCAACAAGAGCAAGACGAGGAACAACCAATTGGGACTGCGCATCGAATATCGGGTATCCAGTGAAAAAAGACAGCCATGCAAAACTTTCAAAGCAACTGATAGCACGAAGCCTGGAAGAACCAGGCTTGTGCATGATAGCCCTCAGATTAGCGTCGAAAACCACACTGTCGTGAGTTTTCCGACGCAATCCGCCGACTTTTTATCACTTATCGATCAGCCGCGAAACTCGCCGCGACCGTTGTACTTGGCCTTGCCGGCCAGTTGCTCTTCGATACGCAGCAACTGGTTGTACTTGGAAACGCGGTCGGAACGGCACAGCGAACCGGTCTTGATCTGGCCTGCCGACGTGCCCACGGCCAGGTCGGCAATGGTCGAATCTTCGGTTTCGCCGGAGCGGTGCGAGATCACTGCCGTGTAGCCCGCGGCCTTGGCCATCTGGATGGCTTCCAGGGTTTCGGTCAGCGTGCCGATCTGGTTGAACTTGATCAGGATCGAGTTGGCGATCTTTTTATCGATGCCTTCCTTCAGGATCTTGGTGTTGGTCACGAACAGGTCGTCGCCCACCAGCTGGATTTTCTCGCCGATCTTGTCGGTGAGGACTTTCCAGCCATCCCAGTCGGACTCGTCCAGGCCATCTTCGATCGAGATGATCGGGTAGCGCTCGGTCAGGCCCTTCAGGTAGTCAGCGAAACCTTCGGAGTTGAACACCTGGCCTTCGCCGGAGAGGTTGTACTTGCCGTCTTCATAGAACTCGCTGGCCGCGCAGTCCAGGGCCAGGGTCACGTCGGTGCCCAGCGTGTAGCCGGCGTTGGCCACGGCTTCGGAGATCACTTTGAGTGCATCTTCGTTGGACGCCAGGTTCGGTGCGAAACCGCCTTCGTCACCCACTGCAGTGCTCAGGCCACGGGCCTTAAGTACAGCCTTGAGGTGGTGGAAAATCTCGGTGCCCATGCGCAGGCCTTCGGAGAACGACTTGGCGCCCACCGGCTGGACCATGAATTCCTGGATGTCGACGTTGTTATCGGCGTGCTCGCCACCGTTGATGATGTTCATCATCGGGACCGGCATCGAATACACACCCGGGGTGCCGTTCAGGTTGGCGATGTGGGCGTACAGCGGCAGGTCCTGGTCCTGTGCGGCCGCCTTGGCAGCGGCCAGGGACACGGCGAGGATGGCGTTGGCGCCCAGGCTGCCTTTGTTTTCGGTGCCGTCGAGCTGGATCATCGCGTGGTCCAGGGCTTTCTGGTCCAGCGGGTCCTTGCCCAGCAACAGGTCACGGATCGGACCGTTGATGTTGGCTACCGCCTTGAGTACACCCTTGCCCAGGTAACGGCTCTTGTCGCCATCACGCAGTTCCAGCGCTTCGCGCGAACCGGTGGAAGCACCGGACGGCGCGCAGGCGCTGCCGATGATGCCGTTATCGAGAAGCACGTCGGCTTCGACGGTGGGGTTGCCACGGGAGTCGAGAACTTCACGACCTTTGATGTCGACGATTTTTGCCATTGTTGTAAACACTCCAAAGTTGACGAAAACGACGCAGCTGAAGGAAATCTTTTGACCGACCGCAAGGGTGGAACAACGGGGCAGGCTTGCAGGCGACAAGACCCAGGCCCTCGGGCCTGAGCGAAAAGCGTAGGAAAGTCTACCGGAGAAACCGCGCTTACGCGGTCTCTACCGTCGGAAAACTCTTGACCAGTTCGTCCAACTGCTTGAGCTGGGCCAGGAACGGTTCCAGCTTGTCCAGGCGCAGGGCGCATGGGCCGTCGCATTTGGCGTTGTCCGGGTCCGGGTGGGCTTCCAGGAACAGGCCGGCCAGGGACTGGCTGATGCCCGCTTTGGCCAGGTCAAGTACCTGGGCACGGCGCCCGCCAGCGGAATCGGCGCGACCACCGGGCATTTGCAGCGCGTGGGTCACGTCGAAAAACACCGGGTACTCGAACTGTTTCATGATGCCGAAACCGAGCATATCCACCACAAGGTTGTTGTAGCCGAAGCTCGAACCACGCTCGCAGAGGATCAACTGGTCGTTACCCGCTTCCACGCACTTGTTCAGGATGTGTTTCATTTCCTGGGGTGCGAGGAACTGGGCTTTCTTGATATTGATCACCGCGCCGGTCTTGGCCATCGCAACGACCAGATCGGTCTGACGCGACAGAAAGGCCGGCAACTGGATGATGTCGCACACCTCGGCGACCACGGCAGCCTGTTCAGGCTCGTGGACGTCGGTGATGACCGGCACGCCGAAGGCTTGCTTGATGTCCTGGAAGATCCGCATGCCTTCCTCGAGGCCTGGCCCGCGATAGGAAGTCACGGACGAACGGTTGGCCTTGTCGAAGCTGGCCTTGAACACGTAGGGGATACCGAGTTTCTCGGTCACCTTGACGTACTCTTCACAGACCTGCATCGCCATGTCACGGCTTTCCAGCACGTTCATGCCGCCGAACAGCACCATGGGCTTGTCGTTGGCAATCTCGATGTCGCCTACGCGAATGATCTTCTGGGCCATCAGGGTTACGCCTTCTTCTGATGTTGGGTCAGTGCTGCTTTAACGAAACCGCTGAACAACGGGTGACCGTCGCGCGGCGTCGAGGTGAACTCAGGGTGGAACTGGCAGGCCACGAACCAAGGATGATCCGGCGCCTCGACCACTTCAACCAGCGCGCCATCACCGGAGCGACCGGAGATTTTCAGGCCGGCCTCTTTGATTTGCGGCAGCAGGTTGTTGTTCACTTCGTAGCGGTGACGATGGCGCTCGACGATCACGTCCTTGCCGTAGCAGTCGTGAACCAGCGAGCCCGGCTCCAGCAGGCAGTCCTGCGCGCCAAGACGCATGGTGCCGCCCAGGTCGGAGGCTTCGGTGCGGGTCTCGACGGCGCCGGTGGCATCTTCCCACTCGGTGATCAGGCCCACGACCGGGTGGCCGCTCTTGCTGTCGAACTCGGTGGAGTTGGCGTCTTTCCAGCCCATCACGTTACGGGCGAACTCGATGACGGCCACTTGCATGCCCAGGCAGATCCCCAGGTACGGCACCTTGTTTTCGCGAGCGTACTGCACCGCGGTGATCTTGCCTTCCACGCCACGCAGGCCGAAACCGCCGGGCACGAGGATCGCGTCAACGCCTTCGAGCAGCGCGGTGCCCTGGTTCTCGATGTCTTCGGAATCGATGTAGCGCAGGTTGACCTTGGTACGGTTGCTGATGCCTGCGTGGCTCATCGCTTCGATCAGCGACTTGTACGCGTCCAGCAGCTCCATGTACTTGCCGACCATGGCGATGGTGACTTCGTGCTCGGGGTTGAGCTTGGCGTCGACCACGGCTTCCCACTCGGACAGGTCCGCACCGTTGCATTGCAGGCCGAAACGCTCGACCACAAAATCGTCCAGGCCTTGGGAATGCAGGATGCCGGGGATCTTGTAGATGGTGTCGGCGTCTTCCAGCGCGATCACCGCACGTTCTTCAACGTTGGTGAATTGCGCGATCTTGCGACGCGAGGAAATGTCGATCGGGTGATCGGAACGGCACACCAGCACGTCCGGCTGCAGGCCGATGGAACGCAGTTCCTTGACTGAGTGCTGGGTAGGCTTGGTTTTGGTTTCGCCGGCGGTGGCGATGTAGGGCACCAGGGTCAGGTGCATCAGCATCGCGCGCTTGGCGCCGACTTCGAAACGCAACTGGCGGATGGCTTCGAGGAACGGCTGGGATTCGATGTCACCCACGGTGCCGCCGATCTCGACCATCGCCACGTCGGCATCGCCTGCACCCTTGATGATGCGGCGCTTGATTTCGTCGGTGATGTGCGGAATCACCTGGATGGTTGCACCCAGGTAGTCGCCACGGCGCTCCTTGCGCAGCACGTGCTCGTAGACACGGCCGGTGGTGAAGTTGTTGTTCTGGGTCATTGTCGTGCGGATGAACCGCTCGTAGTGGCCCAGGTCCAGGTCAGTCTCGGCGCCGTCATGGGTGACGAACACTTCACCGTGCTGGAACGGGCTCATGGTGCCCGGGTCGACGTTGATGTACGGGTCCAGCTTGAGCATGGTGACTTTAAGCCCCCGCGCCTCCAGGATGGCCGCCAATGAAGCGGAGGCAATGCCTTTCCCCAATGAAGAAACAACACCGCCCGTGACGAATATGTAGCGCGTCATGAAAAACCCTAGAAGTCTGCGTTAAAGCGGTCCGAGCCGCCGGGGAAAGCGAAGAGAGGCCGAAGCCCCCGATCACCTGCATTAATCACAGTGCACCTTTCAAAAAAACCGCCGCGTGGTGACAGACCAGCAATGGAACACCGGTACGTTGATCGCTACACATTTTTTGGAATCGCCCAGCAAAGACTGCTTGGTAATCGGCAACTGCTGCGATTCAGTTGAATCCACAGAAGTTGTATCAAGAAGGGAGCGTAGTCTACCGGAAAGGCGCTATCAGCTCAAACCTTGATCGCAGGTCTGTGGCATCCAATGTAATTGCCAGCCCTCACTCGGCGCCGCCCAGCGTCCAGCGATGCTGGGCACCCCCAGCAATTGCTCGTCCCGATACAGCAGCGGCAATCTGCCACGCACGAAGCCCGGCAGCCCGCTTTCGTTAAGCAGCCGCTTCAGGTCGCGCCGGCCGCGACCTGGCACTTCGATGACTTCACCGCCCTGCCGGTAACGGACCTGCAACGGACCTTCGGGGGCGTTGCCAGTGAATTTCAACTGACCGTTGCCGGGTAACTCTAGTGGGTTTTGCGGATCGGGCCAGCCCAGCGATGCGTCGGAAAATTCCGACCAAGTGGCGGGCAACCACCAGAGGCGCTCGCCGCTACGGTGCATCTCGCCGTCGGTCAGGCGCCATACAGGCTGTGCGTCACCCTTGGCATCGCGCAGGGAATGCCAACTGGCCCAGTGGTCGCTGTCGGGAAGGCGTGTCAGCGGCGCCAGCCAATGGCGCAGGGCGTTGCGCTGACGGGCGTCGGTAAGCTCGCGCAACGGCGCAAGCGTCAGGGACGGCAAGTGCAGCCAGGGAAACGGCGAAGACTGGTCAGCGGCGTGCAAATCCATCTGCGCCAGCTCATCGAGCAAGCCCTGGGCTTCACTCAGATGCTCGGCGGTGCGCGCCAGGCCGGATACGGCTTGCGGCCAACGCTCCGTCAGCACAGGGAAGACCTGGTGGCGCAGGTAGTTGCGTGAGAAGCGTGAATCGGCGTTAGACGGGTCCTCGATCCAGTTGAGCTGGTGCTCGTTGGCGTAGGCCTCCAACTCGCCCCGCGATACATCCAGCAAAGGCCGCACCAGATAGCCAGCAGCCAGGGGGCGCTGTGCTGGCATTGCCGCTAATCCTCGTAAACCAGCCCCACGCAGTAGACGGAATAACAAGGTTTCAGCCTGATCATTGCGATGCTGGCCCGTAAAAAGCACCTGCCCTGCGCCGGTCACCTGAGTGAACGCCTGATAACGTGCGTCACGGGCGGCCCCCTCAAGACTGCCACCCGGCCGCACTTGCACACGCAGGATGCGCAGAGGCACGCCCAGGCTGTCGCACACCGATTGGCAATGACCCGGCCAGACGTCACCGGCAGCTTGCAGGCCATGATGGATATGGACAGCGCCGAGGGGCGGCAGGGTTTCGGTTTTTACCAGGCAGGCCAGGAGGTGCAGCAGGACGGTAGAGTCAAGTCCGCCCGAGAACGCGACGTGCCAGGCCGGGGCATTGCGCCAGGGGGCCAGGGTTTGCAGGAGTTGGGCGGATAGAGTTGGTTTCATTAAAGGTTATCGCCGAACTGGAATACGTTCGCCAAGCATACACAAAGCAAATGTGGGAGCGGGCTTGCTCGCGAAGGCGGTGTATCAGCCAACCGATCCAGTGACTGACACCCTGCATTCGCGAGCAAGCCCGCTCCCACATTTTGGTCCTGCGTTGGTCTTAGAGACCGTAGCTCATCAAACGCTCATAACGACGGGCCAGCAGCGCTTCGTTATCCAGCTTCTTGAGCATTGCCAGTTGCGAAGCCAACTCACCACGGATAGTCGCGGCGGCGGCGGCCGGGTCGCGGTGGGCGCCGCCCAGTGGCTCGGCGATCACTTTGTCGACAATGCCCAGGCCTTTGAGGCGCTCGGCAGTGATGCCCATGGCTTCGGCAGCGTCCGGCGCCTTTTCGGCGGTTTTCCACAGGATCGAGGCGCAACCTTCCGGCGAGATCACCGCGTAGGTCGAATATTGCAGCATGTTCAGTTGGTCGCAGACGCCAATGGCCAGCGCGCCGCCGGAACCACCCTCGCCAATCACGGTGGCGATGATCGGGGTTTTCAGGCGCGACATGACGCGCAAGTTCCAGGCGATCGCTTCGCTCTGGTTGCGCTCTTCGGCGTCGATACCCGGGTAGGCACCCGGTGTGTCGATGAAGGTCAGGATCGGCATTTTGAAGCGTTCGGCCATTTCCATCAGGCGGCACGCCTTGCGGTAGCCTTCCGGACGCGGCATGCCGAAGTTGCGGCGCACTTTTTCGCGCACTTCGCGACCTTTCTGGTGACCGATCACCATCACCGGCTGGTCGTCCAGGCGAGCGATACCGCCCACGATGGCCGCGTCGTCGGAGAAGTGGCGGTCGCCGTGCAGCTCGTCGAATTCAGTAAAGATGTGCTGGATATAATCCAGGGTATAAGGACGGCGCGGGTGGCGAGCCAGGCGCGCGATCTGCCAGCTGGTCAGCTTGCCGAAGATGTCTTCGGTGAGCGTGCTGCTCTTGTCTTGCAGGCGAGCGATCTCATCGCCGATGTTCAGCGAATTGTCATTGCCGACCAGGCGCAGTTCTTCGATCTTGGCTTGCAGGTCAGCGATCGGCTGTTCGAAATCAAGAAAATTCGGGTTCATAAGCGTCCGTCTTGGGTCGACGGCCAGGGGGTGCCTGGCCAGCCGGTTGTCTGTTCGCGCCCTACCTTAAGGGAGAGGCGCGTCCAGGTCGAGATTAAATGTTTCGTCGAGATCAGGCGATTTCTGCTCAAAAAGAAAGCGCCTGGCCATCAACGGTATTGGAGGAAGACGTTGTCACGACCGAACTGGTCACGCAATGCCTGAATCAAGCCATCCGCGGGATCAATTCGCCAGGCCTCGCCAAACTGCAACATGGCCTTGGCGTCGTTGCCGGTGTACTCCATGGTCACCGGGCACGCGCCACGGTGGCGTTTGAGCAAATCCCCCAACCAGCGTAGCTGATCGCCCTTGAGCGCTTCGGTCTTGACCTTCAAACGCAGGCTCTCGGCCAAATTGGTGCGCGCGTCTTCCATGCTCATCACCCGCTTGATCCGCAGGCGCAGGCCGCCGGAGAAATCATCGTTGCTGACCTCCCCTTCCACCACCACCATGGCGTCGGTCTGCAGCAGCGACTGGGCGGAGTGGAACGCGTCGGCAAACAGTGACGCTTCGATGCGGCCCGAGCGGTCGTCGAGGGTGATGAAGCCCATCTTGTCGCCCTTTTTGTTTTTCATCACCCGCAGGGCGATGATCATGCCGGCGACGGTCTGGGTGTCCCGTGCAGGCTTCAGGTCGATGATGCGCTGACGGGCGAACCGGCGGATTTCACCTTCGTATTCGTCAATCGGATGGCCGGTAAGGTACAGGCCCAGGGTGTCTTTCTCACCCTTGAGACGCTCCTTGAGGGTCAGTTCCTTGGCCTTGCGGTGGTTAGCGTACACATCCGCATCTTCTTCGACGAACAACCCGCCAAACAGGTCGGCGTGGCCGCTGTCATGGGTGCGGGCGGTCTGTTCGGCGGCCTTTATCGCCTCTTCCATTGCGGCAAGCAAAACCGCGCGGTTGCGGTCGATATTCGCCTGGTAAGCCTTGGGCTCGTCATGGAAGTACGGGCCGAGACGGTCGAGCGCACCGCTACGGATCAGGCCATCGAGGGTTCGCTTGTTGATGCGCTTGAGGTCCACCCGCGCGCAGAAGTCGAACAAGTCCTTGAACGGCCCGTCCTGGCGCGCTTCGGTGATGGCTTCCACCGGGCCCTCGCCCACGCCCTTGATCGCACCGAGGCCATAGATGATGCGGCCTTCGTCGTTCACCGTGAACTTGAACTCCGAGGCGTTCACGTCCGGCGCATCGAGGCGCAGCTTCATGGTGCGCACTTCCTCGATCAAGGTAACGACCTTGTCGGTGTTGTGCATATCCGCCGAGAGTACCGCGGCCATGAACGGCGCCGGGTAGTGGGCTTTCAGCCAGGCGGTCTGGTACGACACCAGGCCGTAGGCGGCGGAGTGGGATTTGTTGAAGCCGTAACCGGCGAATTTTTCCACCAGGTCGAAGATGTTGCCGGCCAGGTCCGCGTCGATATTGTTGGTGGCGCAACCCTCGATGAAACCGCCGCGCTGCTTGGCCATTTCCTCGGGTTTTTTCTTACCCATGGCACGACGCAACATGTCCGCGCCGCCGAGGGTGTAACCCGCCATCACCTGGGCGATCTGCATCACCTGCTCTTGATACAGGATGATGCCGTAGGTCGGTGCCAGTACGGGCTTTAGGCCTTCGTATTGATAGTCGGAGTGCGGGTATGCCAGTTCGGCGCGGCCGTGCTTACGGTTGATGAAGTCGTCCACCATGCCCGATTGCAACGGGCCCGGACGGAACAGGGCAACCAGTGCGATCAAGTCTTCCAGGCAGTCGGGCTTGAGCTTTTTGATCAGCTCCTTCATGCCGCGCGACTCAAGCTGGAACACCGCAGTGGTTTCGGCTTTTTGCAGCAGGCTGTAGGTCGGCTTATCGTCCAGTGGGATAAAGGCGATATCCAGCGGTGCTTCACCCACCTTGGCGCGGTCGCGGTTGATGGTCTTGAGCGCCCAGTCGATGATCGTCAGGGTGCGCAGGCCGAGGAAGTCGAACTTCACCAGGCCGGCCGCTTCCACGTCGTCCTTGTCGAACTGGGTAACCAGGCCGTCGCCTTCTTCATCGCAATAGATCGGCGAAAAGTCGGTGAGCTTGGTCGGGGCGATAACCACACCACCGGCGTGTTTACCGACGTTACGCACCACGCCTTCGAGTTTGCGCGCCATGTCCCAGATTTCGGCGGCTTCTTCATCGACCTTGATGAAGTCGCGCAGGATTTCTTCCTGCTCGTAGGCCTTTTCGAGGGTCATGCCAACTTCGAACGGGATCATCTTCGACAGGCGATCGGCCAGGCCGTAGGACTTGCCCTGCACACGGGCCACGTCGCGGATCACCGCCTTGGCGGCCATGGAGCCGAAGGTGATGATCTGGCTGACCGCGTTGCGGCCGTATTTCTCGGCCACGTATTCGATCACGCGGTCACGGCCGTCCATGCAGAAGTCGACGTCGAAGTCGGGCATGGACACCCGTTCCGGGTTCAGGAAGCGTTCGAACAGCAGGTCATATTCCAACGGGTCGAGGTCGGTGATCTTCTGCACATAGGCGACCAGCGAGCCCGCACCTGACCCCCGGCCCGGGCCAACCGGCACGCCGTTGTTCTTGGCCCATTGGATAAAGTCCATCACGATCAGGAAGTAACCGGGGAACCCCATCTGGATGATGATATCCAGCTCGAAATTCAACCGGTCGACGTAGACCTGGCGTTTGGCCTCGTAGTCTTCGGTGGTGTCTTTGGGCAACAGGACGCTGAGGCGATCCTCCAGGCCATCGAACGACACCTTGCGGAAGTACTCATCGATGGTCATACCATCGGGAATCGGGAAGTTGGGCAGGAAGTGCTTGCCCAGTTTCACTTCGATATTGCAGCGCTTGGCAATTTCGACGGAGTTTTCCAGGGCCTCGGGCAGGTCACTGAACAGCTCGGCCATTTCCTCGGCGCTTTTGAGGTACTGCTCTTCGCTGTAGTTCTTTGAGCGGCGCGGGTCGTCCAGGGCCCGGCCCTCGCCGATGCACACGCGGGTTTCGTGGGCCTCGAAGTCTTCCTTCTTGATGAAGCGCACATCGTTGGTGGCCACCAGCGGCGCGCCCAGCTTGTCGGCCAGGGCCACGGCGGCGTGCAGATGTTCTTCGTCATTGGGGCGGTTGGTACGTTGCACTTCCAGGTAGAAACGATCGGGGAACACCTGCATCCACTCACGGGCCAGCACCTCGGCTTCGTGCGGGTTGCCGCCGAGCAGCGCGAGACCGATCTCACCCTCTTTGGCCGCCGAGAGCATGATCACGCCCTCGCTGGCCTCGGCGACCCATTCGCGCTCGATGATGATCGAGCCGTTGCGCTGGCCGTCGATAAAGCCACGGGAAATCAGTTCGGTGAGGTTGCGATAGCCCACGCCATTCATCGCCAGCAGGCTGATGCGGCTCAACGCGTTGTCAGGGTCTTTGTTCGACAGCCACAGGTCGACGCCGCAGATCGGCTTGATGCCGGCGCCCATGGCGTTCTTGTAGAACTTGACCAGGGAACACATGTTGTTCTGATCGGTAACCGCTACCGCAGGCATATTCATGCCCACCAGGGTTTTGACCAGCGGTTTGATCCGTACCAGGCCGTCGACCAGGGAGTATTCAGTGTGCAGGCGTAGATGAACGAATGAAGCCGGCATGATGATCCTGTGCTTATACGTGGAGACAACTGGGTGAAAACAACTGTTTTTGAAGACAGCAAGGCCCGGATTGTACCGGGCCCTGGCAAAAACATCAGCCTTGCGGCTATACCTCGATGAGGCTCTCGCGCAGCTCGTAAGCCTGGCGCACCGGGGCGAAGGAGCGGCGATGGATCGGCGTCGGTCCGAGGCGAGCCAGGGCTTCCAGATGAACGGGCGTCGGGTAGCCTTTATGACCACCGATGCCGTAGCCGGGGTAGATCAGTTCAAACGCCGCCATTTCACGGTCGCGACTGACCTTGGCCAGGATCGACGCCGCAGCGATGGCAGGTACCTTGCCGTCGCCCTGAATGACCGCCTCGGCCGGCATCGACAGTTTCGGACAGCGGTTGCCGTCGATCTTCGCCAGCTTGGGGGTGATGTGCAGGCCTTCCACCGCGCGCTGCATGGCAAGCATGGTGGCGTGGAGAATGTTCAGCTCGTCGATCTCTTCGACCTCGGCACGGGCGATATGCCAGCTCAGGGCCTTCTCACAAATTTCGTCGTAGAGCTTTTCGCGGCGCGCTTCGGTGAGTTTCTTCGAGTCGTTGAGACCCAGGATCGGGCGGTTCGGATCGAGGATCACCGCCGCCGTGACAACAGCGCCGCACAAAGGCCCGCGACCGACTTCGTCAACACCGGCCACCAGCTCGTGGGCTTCGGCAACCAGACTGAAATCCAGGCCCATTTGCGTCGTCATAAAGCTTCCTGTTTTTTGCCGATCAAGGTCAATACGGCGTCCGCCGCCTGATTCGACGCATCACGGCGCAGGGTGCGGTGGATGTCGTCAAAACCGCGGGTCTGTTCTTCACCGCCGTCAATCAAGGGTAGTAGGGTTTTCGCGAGGGCCTCGGGTGTTGCATCGTCCTGCAACAACTCCGGCACCAACAGGCGCTGGGCCAGCAAGTTTGGCAAGGAAATATAAGGGCTTTTGACCATGCGCTTGAGGATCCAGAAGGTCAACGGCGCCAGGCGGTAAGCCACGACCATCGGTCGCTTGTACAGCAAGGCCTCCAGCGTTGCCGTACCCGAAGCGATCAGCACCGCATCACAGGCCGCCAGGGCCAGGTGCGATTGGCCGTCGAGCAAGGTCAATGGCAGGTTGCGGCCTTCAAGCAGCGTTTCGATCTGTGCACGACGTTGCGGACTCGCGCAGGGCAGTACGAAACGGACGCCTGGCTTCAAGGCTTGCAGGCGCTCGGCAGCGTCAAAGAATACCGAGGCAAGGCGCCCGACTTCGCCACCACGACTGCCGGGCATCAGCGCGACCAGCGGGCCGGCGGGCAAGCCAAGTTCGGCGCGCGCCGCGGCGCGGTCAGCCTCCAATGGAATGGTGTCGGCCAGGGTATGCCCGACAAACCTCACCGGCACGCCCTTTTCTTCGTAGAACCTGGCTTCGAACGGCAGCAGGGTCAGCATCAAGTCGCAGCCTTCGCGGATCTTGAGCACGCGTTTCTGCCGCCACGCCCACACGGACGGGCTGACGTAGTGCACGGTCTTGATCCCGGCCTGACGCAACTTGAGTTCGATAGTAAGGGTGAAGTCCGGCGCGTCGATCCCGATAAACACGTCGGGCTTTTCTTCGATCAGGGTCTGGATCAGCAACTTGCGCCGCGCCAGCAGCTCGCGCAGACGGCCCAGCACCTCCACCAGCCCCATGACCGACAAGCGCTCCATGGGGAAATAGGAAACGAGCCCTTCGGCCTGCATCAGCGGGCCGCCGACCCCGATGAACTCCACCGCCGGATGCTGGGCCTTGAGGGCCCGCATAAGACCTGCGCCCAAAATGTCACCGGAAGCTTCTCCGGCCACCAGCGCGATACGCAGATTAGCCATGATCAGCGGGTGATGCCGCGAGTCGACGCCTGGATCGAGTCACGGAACACCGCAACTTCCGGGAACGCCGCTGCCGGCTCGGCCAGTTGGAGCAACGCCTGGTCCACGGTGAGCCCCTGGCGGTAAACCACCTTGTAGGCGCGGCGCAACGCATGGATGGCCTCTTCGCTGAACCCGCGACGGCGCATGCCCTCGAAGTTCATGCTGCGGGCCTCGGCCGGGTTGCCGAATACCGTGACGAACGCCGGAACGTCCTTGCCGATGGCGGTGCCCATGCCGGAAAAGCTGTGTGCGCCGATATGGCAGTACTGATGCACCAGGGTGAACCCGGACAGGATTGCCCAGTCATCAACGTGCACATGGCCCGCCAGCGCGGTGTTGTTGACCAGGATGCAATGGTTGCCGATCACGCTGTCATGACCGATGTGCGCGTAGGCCATCACCAGGTTGTGATCGCCCAGGGTGGTCTCGGCCCGATCCTGCACGGTGCCACGGTGAATGGTCACGCCTTCACGGATGATGTTGTGATCACCGATTACCAGGCGCGTTTCTTCACCCTTGTACTTCATGTCCGGGGTGTCTTCGCCTACCGAGGAGAACTGGTAGATGCGATTGTGTTTGCCAATGCGGGTCGGACCTTTGAGGATCACGTGCGGCCCGATGACAGTCCCCTCGCCGATTTCCACACCTGCGCCGATGATCGACCAGGGGCCGACCTCAACGTCGGCGGCCAGTACGGCCGACGGATCGATGATTGCGCGAGGGTCAATCAAACTCATAGTTTGCGTTCCGCACAGATGATCTCGGCGGAGCACACTGGCTTGCCGTCCACCGAGGCCTGGCATTCGAACTTCCAGATCTGGCGCTTGCAGCTGATGAACTTGGCTTCCAGGATCAGCTGGTCGCCCGGGGTCACCGGGTTGCGGAAACGCAGCTTGTCGGAGCCCACGAAATAGTAGAGCGTGCCATCGGCAGGCTTGAGGTCGAGCATTTTGAAACCAAGGATACCGGCAGCCTGGGCCATCGCCTCGATGATCAGCACGCCCGGCATGATGGGATGCGCGGGAAAGTGACCATTGAAGAAAGGTTCGTTGATGCTGACATTCTTGTAGGCACGAATGCGCTTTTCCTCGACGTTGAGGTCCACTACGCGATCCACCAGCAGGAACGGGTAACGGTGAGGCAGGTATTCGCGAATCTCGTTGATGTCCATCATTTCGGGGGGAAGCCTGTAATAAAGATTGGGGGCGGGCGAACTAAACGCACGCCCCGCTAGCAAATCAAGGAGGCAGTCTAGCGGCTGTGCACACTTGATATGGAAATGGTATCAGCCTTCTGATGAAGCATTACCGCCAGGGGTCACGTCCCCAACACGCTTTTCCAGCTGTTTGAGACGTCGCGCCATGTCGTCGAGCTGCCTCAACCGCGCTGCACTCTTGCGCCATTCAGCCGCAGGCTGCATGGCGGTACCGGAAGAATAGGCCCCGGGTTCGGTAATCGAGTGGGTGACCATGGTCATGCCAGTGATGAAGACGTTGTCGCAAATATCGATATGCCCTACCAGCCCTACGCCACCGGCGAGCATGCAATGCTTGCCGATCCGGGTGCTGCCGGAGATCCCCACACAGGCGGCCATGGCGGTGTGATCGCCAATCTGCACGTTGTGGGCGATCTGGATCTGGTTATCGAGCTTCACGCCGTTGCCGATCACGGTATCGGCCAGGGCCCCGCGATCGACAGCCGTGTTCACGCCAATCTCCACGTCGTCGCCGATCACTACGCCGCCGACCTGGGCAATCTTGTTCCAGATGCCCTTGGCGTTGGCAAAGCCAAAGCCTTCGCCACCAATCACGGCACCCGATTGGATGACCACACGCTCACCGATACGCACATCGTGGTACAGGGTTACGCGCGGTGCGAGCCAACCGTCGGCGCCGATTTCACAGCGCGCACCGATAAAGCAATGAGCACCGACCGTGACGCCCGCCGCAATGCGCGCACCGCTCTCGATCACCGCAAAGGCACCGATGCTGGCCGTTGGGTCAACCTGGGCATCATCGGCAATCACCGCAGACGGATGAATACCGCCGCAGGCCTTGGGTTTTGGATCGAACAGGTGCGACACCCGCGCATAAGCCAGGTACGGGTCGTCCACCACCAGCGTCTCCCCGGCAAACCCCTCGGCGTCAGCGGCTTTGAGCAACACGGCGGCGGCTCTGCTGTCGACCAGGTATTTACGGTATTGAGGATTTGCGAGGAAGCTCAACTGAGCTGGGCCAGCCTCCTGCAAGGTGGCTAGCCCAGTGATTTCTTTCTCCGGGGAGCCACGCAAGGTAGCCCCCAGGAACTCGGCCAACTCGCCGAGCTTGATAGTCGCAGTCATGGCTTACTTCAGCTGGTTCATGCGCTCGATCACCTGACGGGTGATGTCGTATTGAGGCTTGACGTCGATTACAGCGCCACGCTCGAACACCAGGTCAAAGGCACCCTTCTTGATGACTTCTTCCACGGCGCTGTCGAGTTTCGGCTTCAGCTGTTTCAGCATTTCACGGTCGGCAACAGCTTTGGCTTCGTTCAGCTCTTTGGACTGGAACTGGTAGTCACGGGCCTTTTGCTTGAACTCAAGCTCCAGACGCTCGCGCTCGCCTTGCTGCATCTTGTCGCCACCGGCTACCAGACGATCCTGGATGCCTTTGGCGCTGCTTTCCAGCGTCTTGAGCTTGGTCAGTTGCGGACCAAATTTTTTCTCGGCATCCACGGCGTATTTCTTGGCCGCATCGGATTCCAGCAGCGCCATCTGATAGTTCAGCACGGCGATTTTCATTTCGGCGAACGCCGGGGTCGCTACCAGCACGGTTGCCAGCAGAACCAATTGAGTCAACTTACGCACGATGTACTCCTACAGAATCCGTTGTCGTTATCTTGGGTCAGACGCTTAGAACGTCTGGCCGAGGGAGAATTGGAAAATCTGGGTTTCAGCGTTATCCGGTTTCTTGATCGGCATGGCCAGAGCAAAGCTCAATGGGCCAAGCGCGGTCACCCAGGTCACACCCACACCCACGGAGCTTGCGAGGTTGCTGAGGCTCACGTCGTTGCACTTGGTGTCGGACTTCACGCCGCTAGGGTTGGTGATCTGCTCGCACTTGGAGTCGAACACGTTACCCACATCCCAGAAGACCGAAGTCCGCAGGGAACGCTGATCTTTCACGAATGGAAGCGGGAACAGGATTTCCGCACCACCCTGGATCAGGACGTTACCACCGAATGGCAGCGGGTCATTATCCGAATCAGGATTTGTACCCTGGTTACCGGTTACACCAACGCCACGGCTAGGCGTACCGCGCGGGCCCAGGGTGCTGTCCTTGAAACCACGTACGGAGTTGAAGCCACCCGCGTAGTAGTTCTCGTAGAACGGCAGACCGTTGGTGGAGCCGTAACCGTCGCCATAACCCAGTTCAGTGTGCAGGCGCATGGTGTAGTTGTCGCTCAACGGCGTGAACAACTGGCCGCGGTAGTCGAGCTTGAAGAACGACAGGTCGCTGCCCGGCGTGGTGGTTTCCAGGGTCAGGCTCTGGGAATGACCACGGGTCGCCAATACACCTTTGTTCAGGGTCGACTCGGACCAGCCGGCAGACGCCTTGAAGTTGAGGAACTTGTCACCTTCACGACGGGTGAAGTCAAAGATTTCGTCCACGGTGTAGACGCCGGTCTTGATCTCATCCTGTTGCGCAGTGAGGCCGAAGGTCAGGCGCGAGGTCTCACTGATCGGGTAACCCACGTTGACACCGGCACCCAGGCTGTCGATTGCATAGCTTGCAACGTCGACGTCGAGGTCTTTGTAGTCGGTGGTGCGGTAGAAGGCGTTGTAGCCCAGGCTCACACCGTCTGCAGTCCAGTAGGGGTCGGTATAACCGAAGTTGTATCGGCTCTGGTATTCGCTTCGGGTCAGGCCGATGGACACTCGGTTACCAGTACCCAGGAAGTTGTTCTGGGTGATCGAACCACCCAGGATAAGGCCGGCACTTTGTGCGAAGCCCACGCTGGCGGTGATCGAACCCGATGCCTGCTCTTCGACGGCGTAGTTCACGTCGACCTGGTCATCCACACCCGGTACGGCCGGGGTTTCGACGTTGACTTCCTTGAAGAAGCCCAGGCGCTCAAGACGGGTCTTGGACTGGTCGATCAGGTACGTCGAGGCCCAGCCACCTTCCATCTGGCGCATTTCCCGACGCAGCACTTCGTCCGAGGACTTGGTGTTGCCACGGAAGTTGATGCGGTTCACGTAGGCACGCTTGCCTGGATCGACCACGAAAGTGATGTCCACTGTGTGGTCGTCATCGTGCGGGGTCGGCACGCCGTTGACGTTGGCGAAGGTATAACCTTCGTTACCCAGGCGGCGGGTGATCAGTTCGGACGTAGTGGTCATCAGCTTGCGCGAGAACACCTGGTCCTTCTGCACCAGCAGCAGCGCCTTGACCTGGTCTTCAGGCACTTTCAGGTCGCCGCTGAGCTTCACGTCACGAACCTTGTACTTCTCGCCTTCGTTGACGTTGACCGTAATGTAGACGTGCTTTTTGTCCGGGGTGATGGACACCTGGGTCGAAGCGATATCCATGTTGATATAGCCACGGTCCAGGTAGTAGGAACGCAGGCGCTCCAGGTCACCAGAGAGTTTTTCACGAGCGTACTTGTCATCGTTCTTGAAGAACGACAGCCAGTTGGTGGTCTTGAGTTCGAACAGGTCGATCAGGTCATCGTCGGCGAACTTGGTATTGCCCACCACGTTGATGTGCTGGATGGCCGCCACGGTGCCTTCGTTGATGTTGACCTTGAGGCCGACACGGTTGCGCGGCTGCGGCACCACTTCCGTTTCCACGGTCGCGGAATAGCGACCTTGGGCAACGTACTGGCGTTGCAGCTCGTTACGTACACCTTCGAGGGTGGCGCGCTGGAAGATCTCGCCCTCGGCCAGGCCGGATTGCTTCAGGCCTTTCATGAGGTCTTCAGTGGAGATCGCCTTGTTGCCTTCGATCTCGATACTGGCGACGGAAGGCCGCTCGACCACGGTGATGACCAGGACGTTGCCTTCGCGACCCAGCTGGATGTCTTGAAAGAAACCGGTTTTGAACAGCGCACGAGTGGATTCCACCAGGCGACGGTCATCAGCCTGTTCACCGACGTTCAACGGTAAGGCACCAAAGACGCTACCCGCGGAAACCCGCTGGAGGCCGTTGACGCGAATATCGGAGATGGTGAAGGACTCGGCGTGAACTTCGGCGATCATCAATACGGTGAGAACCGCAGTTAGCAGCAGACGTTTCATGAAGTCCTTTCTTATTCCAACTGGCAATAAACAAACTGCCGCAAAATGCGGCAGATTCGCAATTCAGCGAAGCGTTACAGTCGACCCAGATCGTTGACCAAGGCTAATAACATCACCCCGACCACCAAACTGATACCGATCTGTATCCCCCAACCCTGCACCCGATCCGACAAGGGACGACCACGCGCCCACTCGACCAGATAAAACAACAGATGCCCCCCATCCAATACTGGAATGGGCAACAAATTCAGAACACCCAGGCTGATACTCAGATAAGCCAGGAAATTCAGGAAATCCGCGACACCCGACTGGGCAGAAGCGCCCGCCACTTTAGCAATGGTTATCGGTCCACTCAAGTTTTTTACCGAGAGCTCGCCGAACAACATTTTCTTGAGGGAGTCGAGGGTCAGCACACTCATGGTCCAGGTGCGTTTTGCACCCTCGCCAATCGCTGCCAACGGCCCGTAACTGACCTCGCGCACCATCGATGGCGGCCAATCGACTGCTTTGACCCCGGCACCCAGGTAACCCCCAGCCGCCTTGGCCTCCCCACGCACCGACAGGGTCACGGGGACGTCGATTTGAGCACCTTCGCGCTCAACTTTCAGCACAATTTTAGTATCAGGACGTACGCGAACCAGGTCGACCACCTGCTGCCAGTCACCCAGCGCCTGGCCATCGAGGGCCAGCAGGCGATCACCGGTCTTGAGGCCTGCGGCCTGGGCCGGACCTTTCGGATCCAGCTCAGCCAACACCGGCGGCAGGGCCGGACGCCATGGACGTATGCCCAGGGACTTGATCGGATCAGGCTCGTCAGCGCCCTTGAGCCACTGATCGAGAGCCAGCTCCCGCGGGGTTTCGGTGGTGGAATCCTGCTCGCGCACCACAACATTGACCGTGCCGCTTTCGCCGAGACGACGCACCAGCTGCAAATTGACCGCGCCCCAGCCCGTGGTGGGTTCGCCATCAATCGATACAATTTCCTGCCCAACTACCAAACCGGCCTTGGCGGCAATACTGTCCGGCTCGACCGCGCCGATGACCGGACGTACCTGCTCGCTGCCCAGCATGGCCAAGACCCAGAAAAACACCATCGCCAACAGGAAGTTGGCAATCGGGCCGGCGGCGACAATGGCAATACGCTGACGAACGGTCTTGCGATTGAAGGACTGGTCCAGCTGGTCGGCCGGCACTTCGCCTTCGCGCTCATCGAGCATCTTGACGTAGCCGCCCAACGGAATGGCCGCAATCACGAACTCGGTGCCACGGCGGTCATGCCAGCGCAACAGCGGCATGCCGAAACCGACTGAAAAGCGCAATACCTTGACGCCGCACCGACGCGCCACCCAGAAGTGGCCGAATTCGTGGAAGGTAACCAGCACGCCCAGAGCAACCAGGGTGCCGACAATCATGTAAAGCGCACTCATCTAATTTCTCCGCATTCCAATCCAGTGCCTGACGGCTGAAAACCCGCCTGCAAACTAACGCGCATTGCGGCTCAGCCATTGCCCCGCCAGGGCTCGGGCCTTGGTGTCGACTTCGAATACCGTGCCCAGATCATCCACCGGCACGACAGGTTCGAGCGCCAGGACGTCCTCGATGATACTCGCGATCTGTGGAAAGCGGATGCGCCGCTCAAGAAACGCCGCCACCGCCACTTCATTGGCCGCATTGAGCATCGCCGGCGCACTGTTACCCACTTGCGCAGCTTGCCGCGCCAGGCGCAAACAAGGGAAGCGCTGTTCGTCCGGCGCCTCGAAGTCCAGACGGGCCACCGCAAACAGGTCCAGGGGCGCCACGCCGGAGTCGATCCGCTCCGGCCAGGCCAACGCATTGGCAATCGGCGTGCGCATATCGGGGTTGCCCAACTGCGCCAGGACCGAACCGTCCACGTAGTCGACCAGGGAATGAATCACACTCTGCGGGTGAATCACCACTTCAATCTGCTCCGCACGTGCATCGAACAACCAGCACGCCTCGATCAGCTCCAATCCCTTGTTCATCATGCTAGCCGAGTCGACTGAAATCTTGCGCCCCATGGACCAGTTCGGGTGGGCGCACGCCTGGTCGGGCGACACATGCTCAAGCTCCGCCGGTGGGGTTTGCCGAAACGGCCCGCCGGAGGCGGTCAGCAGAATCCGACGCACGCCAACCTGGCTCAAGCCGCGAGCATAGTCACCGGGCATGCACTGGAAGATTGCGTTGTGTTCGCTGTCGAGGGGCAGCAGCACGGCGCCGCTTTTACGCACCGCCTGCATGAAAAGCGCGCCGGACATGACCAGCGCCTCTTTGTTGGCCAACAGAATCTTCTTGCCCGCATCGACGGCGGCCAGGGTCGGGCGCAAGCCCGCAGCCCCCACGATAGCGGCGACCACGGTATCCACTTCGGCAGCAGCCGACACCTGGCACAGCCCCTCCTCCCCGACCAAGACTTGAGTAGCCAGCCCCGCAGCCCGCAGATCGTCCTGCAACCCCCGGGCCGCAGCGGCCTCAGGTACTACGGCGAAGCGCGGCGCATGTCGAACGCACAACGCCAGCAACTCGCTCAAACGGCTGAAACCGGTGAGGGCGAAGACTTGATAGCGATCAGGATGACGAGCAATCACGTCCAGGGTGCTCAGCCCCACCGAGCCGGTTGCACCCAGCACGGTCACCTGTTGCAGGCGGCTCACGAAGCCGTCATCCACAACAGCACGGCAAAGATCGGGATCGCGGCCGTCAGGCTATCGATACGGTCAAGCACGCCGCCATGGCCCGGCAACAGGTTGCTGCTGTCCTTGACCCCGGCCTGACGCTTGAACATGCTTTCGGTGAGGTCACCGACCACGGAGATGAACACGACAATGGCGGTGGCCAGCAGCGCCAGGAAGATCTCCTTCACCGCCCAACCACGCACAACGCCGACCACCAACGCGATCACCAGCGTCAATGCCAGGCCGCCGTACACGCCCTCCCAGCTCTTGCCCGGGCTGACCGCGGGCGCCAGCTTACGCTTGCCGAACGCCCGACCCGAGAAGTACGCACCGATGTCGGCACCCCAGACCAGCACCATGACCGCCAGGATCAGCCAGTTACCCATCGGATAACGCTTGATCTCCACCAGCCCTTGCCATGCCGGCAGCAGGATCAATAGCCCGATCACCAGCTTGCAGGCCACACTGGACCACTTGCCGCTGGTACGCGGATAGGTCAATACCAGGAATGTCGCCAGCGCCCACCACAGGACTGCCGCCCCCAACACCCACGGCGCAAGGTCCGGCAGGATGTACAGGAGAAACGCCAGGACGGCCACGACGGCGGCATACACCACGCGCGGCAATTGGGCATTGAAACCCGCCAGGCGCGCCCATTCCCAGGCACCCAGGGTGACGACCAGGCCGATAAACAGCGCAAAGCCGGAACCCTCGAGCAGGAAAAACCCGCACAAGGCGATCGGCAACAGGATCAGGGCTGTGATGATTCGTTGTTTAAGCATTTAAACCCGGGCTCCAGCTTCGATCTGCTCACTCGTTTTACCGAAGCGACGCTGACGGGAAGCGAAATCGGCCAATGCATTACGCATGGCATCGTGTTTGAAGTCCGGCCAGAACAGGTCGGAGAAGTACAGCTCAGTGTAGGCCAGCTGCCACAACAGGAAATTGCTGATGCGGTGCTCGCCACCGGTACGGATGCACAAGTCCGGCAGTGGCAGGTCGCCGGTGACCAGGCAGGTTTGCAACAATTCGGGCGTGATGTCGTCGGGTCGCAGATGACCGGCTTGCACTTCACGGGCCAACCGCTGTGCGGCCTGGGCGATATCCCACTGGCCACCGTAATTGGCTGCGATCTGCAGCACAAAACGATTGGCACCGGCAGTAATCGCCTCGGCTTCACGCATGGCAGCCTGCAGTTCCGGGTGGAAGCGCGAGCGGTCGCCAATGATGCGCAGGCTGATGTTGTTGTCGTTGAGGCGCTTGGCCTCACGACGCAAGGCCTTGAAGAACAGGTCCATCAAGGCACTGACTTCTTCGGCCGGCCGTTGCCAGTTTTCACTGGAGAAGGCGAACAAGGTCAACACTTCGACCTTGGCCTCGGCACATACCTCGATCACAGCCCGTACCGCATCGACACCCGCTTTATGCCCGGCGACGCCCGGCATGAAGCGTTTCTTCGCCCAGCGATTATTCCCATCCATGATGATCGCGACATGGCGCGGCACCACGGAGGGTACAGTCTGCTTGGTCTTTTCCATGAAGGCTTCCTGACCCCTTATACGGCCATCAGGTCCTTTTCTTTTTCTTCCGTGGCCTTGGTGATCTGGGCCTCGGCGTCCTTGGTCAACTTGTCGATATCAGCAACCGCACGACGCTCTTCGTCTTCGCTGATCTCCTTGTCCTTGACCAGCTTCTTCAGGTCGCCCAGCGCATCGCGACGGATGTTGCGCACGGCAACGCGCGCATCTTCGGCCGCACTGCGGGCCTGCTTGGTGAAGCCCTTGCGGGTTTCTTCGGTCAGCGCCGGCATGGAGATCAGCAGCAACTCGCCCAGGTTGGTCGGGTTGAGGTTCAGGCCCGCACTCTGGATGGCCTTATCGACGGCACCGAGCATGTTGCGCTCGAAGGCCACGACCTGCAGGGTGCGCGAGTCTTTTACGGTGATGTTGGCCACTTGGGTGATGGAGGTATCTGCGCCGTAGTACGGCACCATCACGCTACCCAGGATGCTGGGGTGAGCCTTGCCTGTACGAATCTGACCAAATGCATGGTTCAGGGAGTCCAGGGATTTCTGCATACGCTCTTGAGCGTCTTTCTTGATTTCGTTGATCATTGTTGGCCTTCCTCGATCAGAGTCCCTTCTGCGCCGCCGTGTACGATATTCAGCAGGGCGCCGGGCTTGTTCATGTTAAATACGCGCAACGGCATCTTGTGGTCGCGGCACAGGCAGATAGCCGTCAGGTCCATCACGCCCAGCTTGCGATCCAGCACTTCATCGTAGGTCAGATGATCGAACTTCTCGGCATGCGGGTCTTTGAACGGATCTGCGGTGTATACGCCATCCACCTTGGTGGCCTTGAGCACCACATCGGCGTCGATTTCGATCGCGCGCAGGCACGCCGCCGAGTCGGTGGTAAAGAACGGGTTACCCGTACCGGCGGCGAAGATCACCACTTCCTTGGCGTTCAGGTGGCGCATGGCTTTGCGGCGATCATAGTGATCGGTCACACCCACCATGGAAATAGCCGACATCACGATAGCCGAGATATTGGCACGCTCCAGGGCGTCGCGCATGGCCAGGGCGTTCATCACAGTGGCCAGCATGCCCATGTGGTCGCCGGTAACCCGATCCATGCCGGCCGCACTCAGTGCCGCGCCACGGAACAGGTTGCCGCCGCCGATCACCAGGCCGACCTGTACGCCGATGCCGACCAGTTGGCCGACTTCCAGCGCCATGCGGTCGAGTACCTTGGGATCGATCCCGAACTCTTCCGAGCCCATCAGGGCCTCGCCGCTAAGCTTGAGTAGAATGCGTTTATAGCGAGCCTGATAACCACTGCCCTGCTGAGCCATTGCGAATCTCTCCTGCGGCGTATTTTTTAAAAATTCATGGCGAGCCGTTTACGGCTTGCGTTCACTCCAGCGGACGCTGCTACAGCGCCATCGGAACACGGCTTTGTAAGCCAGTTCCGAAGGGAAGCCAATCAAAATCGGCCCTCCCATTTGAAAAGAGGCTGCGCGCGTAAGCGGGCAGCCTCTTTCGGGCGACAGTTGGAAACTGTCTTATTGCTTGGCGGCAGCCAGCTGGGCGGCAACTTCTTCAGCGAAGTTGTCGACCGGCTTCTCGATGCCTTCGCCTACTTTGAAGTAAGTGAAGGAAACGATTTCAGCACCGGCTTTCTTGGCCAGTTCGCCGACCTTGATTTCAGGGTTCTTGACGAACGCCTGCTCAACCAGGCTCGCTTCAGCCAGGAACTTGCTGATACGGCCCTTGATCATGTTTTCAACGATGTTCTCTGGCTTGCCGGCGATCTTGTCGGCGTTCAGGCTCAGGAACACGGCTTTTTCACGTTCGATTGCGTCAGCGGACACTTCCGACGGCAGCAGGAACTCAGGGTTGCTGGCCGCTACGTGCATAGCGATGTCTTTGGCCAGCTCAACGGTGCCGCCCTTCAGAACAACCGCTACACCGATCTTGTTGCCGTGCAGGTAACCACCAACTACGTCACCTTCAACGCGAACCAGGCGACGGATGTTGACGTTTTCGCCAACCTTGCCGACCAGTACCAGGCGATCCGCTTCCTGAGCTTCGATCAGCGGAGCGGCGTCAGTCAGTTTGTCGGCAAACGCTTTTTCAACGCTGGCAGCAACAAATGCCTTGAAGTCGTCCTGCAGAGCCAGGAAGTCGGTCTGGGAGTTCACTTCCAGCAGAACGGCGGATTTGCCGTCTTCTTTCAGGGCGATAGCGCCTTCAGCCGCTACGTTGCCTGCTTTCTTGGCAGCCTTGATGGCGCCGGAAGCACGCATGTCGTCGATAGCTTTTTCGATGTCGCCGCCGGCCTTGGTCAAGGCCTTTTTGCAATCCATCATGCCTTCGCCGGTACGCTCACGCAGTTCTTTGACCAACGCTGCAGTAATCTCTGCCATTTCAAAATCCTCTTGGATAGGTTTTCAACCATTCCACCCGATCAAACGGGCGATCAATTCTTCCCGAATCACCCTTGTAGGCCGCTGCACGTTACAGATGATGTAGCTGCGCTGCCGACAAATGGTTTTCGAGGTGGCAAAAAGGGGGCCAAGCCCCCTTTTTGCTTACTGAGTCAACGCCAGGGCGTCAGTTACTCAGCGGCAGCTACCGGAGCTTCTTCAACGAACTGCTCGGTACCACCAGCAACGTGGTTGCGGCCACGGATTACAGCGTCAGCCATCGAACCCATGTACAGCTGGATAGCGCGGATTGCGTCATCGTTGCCTGGGATGATGTAGTCAACGCCTTCCGGGCTGCTGTTGGTATCGACTACGCCGATAACCGGGATGCCCAGCTTGTTGGCTTCGGTGATCGCGATGCGCTCGTGATCAACGTCGATAACGAACAGTGCGTCAGGCAGACCGCCCATGTCCTTGATACCACCCAGGGAACGATCGAGCTTTTCCAGGTCGCGAGTGCGCATCAGCGCCTCTTTCTTGGTCAGCTTGGCGAAGGTACCGTCTTCGGCTTGCACTTCAAGGTCACGCAGACGCTTGATGGAAGCACGGATGGTCTTGAAGTTGGTCAGCATGCCGCCCAACCAGCGGTGATCGACGTACGGCGAGCCGCAACGTGCTGCTTCTTCAGCAACGATCTTGCCAGCGGAACGCTTGGTGCCGACGAACAGAATCTTGTTTTTGCCCTGGGCCAGGCGCTCTACGAAAGTCAAAGCTTCGTTGAACATCGGCAGGGTTTTTTCAAGGTTGATGATGTGGATCTTGTTACGTGCGCCGAAAATGTACTTGCCCATTTTCGGGTTCCAGTAACGGGTCTGGTGACCGAAGTGCACACCGGCCTTCAGCATATCGCGCATGTTGACTTGGGACATGATAGTTCCTTAATAAGTCGGGTTTGGCCTCCACGTATCCCAATGACCAACCAGCGGCTTCAAGCCTCCGGCACCCAGGTCATCGTGTCGACACGTGTGTGGATTTAAGCTCTGCGGGGTATCCCCGGAAAGCGGCGCATTTTATACCACAGCATCGGCTAAAACGGAACACGCAATCACATTTGCCGCCGACGGCCTTCATGTAACCCCTTGAATAGAGCCGACATCCCCCTACCTCATAGAGAGAAGCGATCATCAGAGGCTCATGATTTGACGCCATCGTCTGTTAGAATCGCGTTTTTTGTGGCTTGTGCGAATTCTGCAACCTTTTGTCGCACGCCCGTAAACCGAATTGATTTCGGCGTATTACGCCAGAGAGAGCCTGTATGACCGTGAGTTTGAAAACCGCCGAAGACATCGCCGGCATGCGCATTGCCGGCAAACTGGCCGCCGACGTGCTGGAAATGATCGCCGAGCACGTCAAGCCCGGCGTCACCACCGAAACCCTGAACCAGATCTGCCACGACTATATAGTCAACGTGCAAGGCGCGATCCCTGCGCCGCTGAACTACAAGGGCTTCCCCAAATCGATCTGCACCTCGGTCAACCACGTGGTCTGCCACGGGATTCCGGGTGACAAGCCGCTGAAGGACGGCGACACCCTGAACATCGACGTCACCGTGATCAAGGACCGCTACTTCGGCGACACCAGCCGCATGTTCCATGTCGGCACCGTTGCGCCGTGGGCCGAGCGCTTGTCCCAGGTCACCCAGGAATGCATGTACAAGGCCATCGAAATCGTCAAGCCCGGCTGCCGCCTGGGCGACATCGGCGAAGTGATCCAAAAGCACGCGGAAAAGAACGGTTTCTCGGTGGTGCGCGAATTCTGCGGCCACGGTATCGGCACCGTGTTCCACGAAGAGCCGCAGATCCTGCACTACGGCCGTGCCGGCACCGGCATGGAGCTGAAGGCCGGCATGACATTTACCATCGAGCCGATGATCAACCAGGGCAAGGCCGACACCAAGGTGCTGGGCGACGGCTGGACCGCCATCACCAAGGACCGCAAGCTCTCGGCCCAATGGGAACACACCCTGCTGGTGACCGAAACCGGCTATGAGATCTTCACCCTGCGCGCCGACGACACGATCCCACGCGTATCGGCGTGAAGGCAGGAAAGGTTTTCCCACCGCGTAATGACTGACTGACACATAGAAAGGAAAGCCGATCGATGCCCCAGGTGGATCCCGAACTCTTCGACCGTGGCCAGTTCCAGGCCGAGCTGGCCTTGAAGGCAAGCCCCATCGCCGCGTTCAAAAAGGCTATCCGCCAGGCCCGCGAGGTGCTTGATGCGCGATTTCGCAGCGGCCGGGACATCCGCCGGCTGATCGAGGACCGCGCCTGGTTCGTTGACAACATCCTGCAGAAGGCCTGGGAGCAGTTCAGTTGGAGCGAAGACGCCAACATCGCGCTGGTGGCGGTCGGCGGCTACGGTCGCGGTGAGTTGCACCCCTACTCCGACATCGACTTGCTGATCCTGCTCGAAAGCGCCGACCACGAGATCTTTCGCGATTCCATCGAGCGTTTTCTCACGCTGTTGTGGGACATCGGCCTGGAAGTCGGGCAGAGCGTGCGCTCGGTCGACGAGTGTGCCCAGGAGGCCCGCGCCGACCTGACGGTCATTACCAACCTGATGGAGAGCCGCACCATCGCCGGCCCCGAGCGCCTGCGCCAGCACATGCTTGAGGTCACCAGCACCGCGCACATGTGGCCGAGCAAGGACTTTTTCCTGGCCAAGCGGGCCGAGCAGAAGGCCCGGCACCACAAGTACAACGACACCGAGTACAACCTGGAGCCCAACGTCAAGGGCTCACCGGGCGGGCTGCGCGATATCCAGACGATTCTGTGGGTTGCAAGGCGCCAGTACGGCACCCTTAACCTGCGCGCCCTGGCCGGCGAAGGCTTTTTGGTGGAGAGCGAAAACGCCCTGCTGGCCTCGTCCCAGGAATTCCTCTGGAAAGTGCGCTACGCCCTGCACATGCTTGCCGGGCGCTCCGAAGACCGCCTGCTGTTCGACCATCAACGCTCCATCGCGACCTTGTTGGGTTTTGAGGGCGAAGACGCAAAGACCAGCATCGAAAGCTTCATGCAGCAGTATTACCGCGTGGTCATGAGCATTGCCCAGCTCAGCGACCTGATTATCCAGCACTTCGAAGAGGTGATCCTCGCCCCCGAAGACGAAGCACCGCCGCAACCGATCAATTCGCGCTTCCAGCTGCACGACGGCTATATCGAGGCACGCAACGACAACGTGTTCCGCCGCACGCCGTTCGCCATGCTGGAAATCTTCGTGCTGATGGCCCAGCAGCCGGAGATCAAAGGCGTGCGCGCCGACACCATTCGCCTGCTGCGGGAAAACCGACACCTGATCGACGACGACTTCCGCAACGATATCCGTAACACCAGCCTGTTTATCGAGCTGTTCAAGTGCAAGATCGGCATCCACCGCAACCTGCGGCGCATGAACCGCTACGGCATCCTCGGGCGCTACCTGCCGGAGTTCGGTTTTATCGTCGGGCAGATGCAGCATGACCTGTTCCACATTTATACCGTGGACGCCCACACGCTGAACCTGATCAAGCACCTGCGTAAGCTGCAATACACCCAGGTGTCAGAGAAATTCCCGCTGGCCAGCAAGCTCATGGCCAAGCTGCCCAAGCCCGAGCTGATCTACCTGGCCGGTCTGTACCACGACATCGGCAAGGGCCGGCATGGCGATCACTCTGAAATTGGCGCGGTGGATGCCGAGGCCTTCTGCCAGCGCCATCAGTTGCCGTTGTGGGACAGCCGCCTGATCGTCTGGCTGGTACAGAACCACTTGGTGATGTCGACCACTGCCCAGCGCAAAGACTTGTCCGATCCGCAGGTGATCCACGATTTTGCGCAGATTGTTGGCGATGAAACTCACCTCGATTATCTCTACGTGCTGACCGTCTCCGACATCAACGCCACCAACCCGACGCTCTGGAACTCCTGGCGCGCCAGCCTGCTGCGCCAGCTGTACACCGAGACCAAACGCGCCTTGCGCCGCGGCCTGGAAAACCCGGTGGACCGCGAGGAGCAGATCCGCCGCACCCAAAGCGCGGCCCTGGATATATTGGTGCGCGGCGGCAACGACCCGGACGATGTCGAGCAACTGTGGTCGCAACTGGGCGACGATTACTTCCTGCGCCACACCGCTGGCGACGTGGCCTGGCACACCGACGCGATCCTGCAACAGCCCGCCGATGGCGGCCCGCTGGTGCTGATCAAGGAAACCACGCAGCGCGAGTTCGAGGGCGGTACGCAAATCTTCATCTATGCCCCCGACCAGCATGATTTCTTCGCCGTGACCGTGGCCGCCATGGACCAGCTCAACCTCAACATTCATGACGCACGGGTCATCACCTCCAGCAGCCAGTTCACCCTCGACACCTACATCGTGCTCGACACCGAGGGCGAGTCGATTGGCGACAACCCGGCGCGTGTGAAAAAGATCCGCGAAGGCCTGACCGAGGCCCTGCGCAACCCTGACGACTACCCGACCATCATCCAGCGCCGGGTGCCGCGCCAGCTCAAGCATTTTGCGTTTGCGCCTCAGGTGACCATTTCCAATGACGCCCAGCGCCCGGTGACGGTATTGGAACTCAGCGCCCCGGATCGCCCCGGCCTGCTGGCCCGCATCGGCGGTATTTTCCTGGAGTTCGACCTGTCGCTGCAGAACGCCAAGATCGCCACCCTCGGCGAGCGCGTGGAAGACGTGTTCTTCATAACCGATGCCGACAACCAGCCGTTATCCGACCCGGAACTGTGTCGCCGCCTGCAGGATGCGATCGTGCAGCAGTTGAGCGTGACCCTGGAACCTGGCGTCGAACTGACGCGCCTGAGCATTTGATTGTGTGGGAGCGGGCTTGCTCGCGAAAGCGGTGTGTCAGCCACCCATTGATTAACTGAAAGACCGCATTCGCGAGCAAGCCCGCTCCCACATTTGAATTGCTTTGCCTGGCAGACCGACTGTTTTCAACCGAATTTGACGAGACTTTCGATGAACAACGCCCTGAACCAACTGCAGCCCTACCCCTTCGAGAAACTGCGCGCCCTGCTCGGCAGTGTCACGCCGAACCCGGATAAACGCCCGATTGCACTGTCTATCGGCGAACCCAAGCATAAATCTCCGACGTTTGTCGCCGAAGCGCTGAGCAACAACCTTGATCAGATGGCGGTTTACCCGACCACCTTGGGTATTCCCGCATTGCGCGAGGCCATCGGCGCCTGGTGCGAACGCCGCTTCCACGTGCCCAAGGGCTGGCTCGACCCGGCGCGCAACATCCTGCCGGTCAACGGCACCCGCGAGGCCCTGTTCGCCTTCACCCAAACCGTGGTCAACCGCGGCGACGACGCACTGGTGGTCAGCCCGAACCCGTTCTACCAGATCTACGAAGGCGCCGCGTTCCTGGCCGGAGCCAAGCCGCATTACCTGCCGTGCCTGGACGCCAATGGCTTCAATCCGGATTTCGATGCGGTCTCGCCGGACATCTGGAAACGCTGCCAGATCCTGTTCCTGTGTTCACCCGGCAACCCGACCGGCGCACTGATCCCGGTCGACACCCTGAAAAAGCTCATCGCCCTGGCCGACGAACATGACTTCGTGATCGCCGCCGACGAGTGCTACAGCGAGCTGTACTTCGACGAACAAACCCCGCCACCGGGCCTGCTGAGCGCCTGCGTCGAACTGGGCCGCCAGGACTTCAAGCGTTGCGTGGTGTTCCACAGCCTGTCCAAGCGTTCCAACCTCCCTGGGCTGCGCTCCGGTTTCGTGGCTGGCGACGCCGAAATCCTCAAGGCGTTTCTGCTCTACCGCACTTACCACGGCTGCGCGATGCCGGTGCAAACCCAACTGGCCAGCATCGCGGCCTGGCAGGACGAGGCCCACGTCTTGGCCAACCGCGACCTGTACCGCGAAAAATTCGACGCCGTGCTGGCGATCCTCAAGCCGGTGCTGGACGTGCAACACCCGGACGGCGGTTTTTACCTGTGGCCCAATGTGAATGGCGACGACGCCGCGTTCTGCCGCGACTTGTTCGTGGAAGAACATGTCACCGTGGTACCGGGCTCGTACCTGTCGCGGGAAGTGGGTGGGGTCAACCCTGGCGCCGGGCGTGTACGCCTGGCGCTGGTTGCGCCGTTGGCGGAATGCGTGGAAGCCGCGCAGCGGATCCGGGATTTCATTCTGCGCCGCCGCTGAGCACGCGGGCCTGCGTTAACCTCAGGTAACGCGGGCTTACATGCCCAGGCAATACCATCGGAACTTTGCTGCGACCTGGACGAATAACTTCATATTCGTCACCACTTCGCAGGAGAGCCCATGATAAGCGCCACATCGCCAACCCCCTTCCAATACCCGTCCGCGGCCCCATCCGTCGAAAATACCGCAGAGTCGGCGCAACGTCTTTCCAGAAGCCGGCGCAACATTGGCGAACCCGCCAGATACTGGCCGCAAAACAGCACGATAAAAATCGCCATGTATGACATGGACGATGAATACGTGCAGGCTGTCAAAAAAGCCGCCAGCGAATGGCTGCCCCACATCAATCTCAAGTTCGAGTTTGTATCTGGAGAGGACGGCGACGTGCGCATCACGCAGAATATAAACAACAAAAAGGGTGGTTCCTCCTCAATAGGAACGGAAGCACTCGATGCCCTCCCCTCACACCCGACCATGTCACTGCCAAGAGACCACCGGGACCCTGCATTCGCACACACGGTGATACACGAATTCGGACACATGCTCGGCGCGCATCACGCTCATCAACACCGGGATGCCAACATTCCATGGGATATGAGCAAAGTGTATGAGAGTTTCGGACGTACCTACGGATTGGACCGGCAACAGGTGCAAAACAACGTGCTCCCGCTGCCTCGCTCCAGCCAATACGACTTCATGCCTTACGATGGCGACTCGGTCATGCACTACGAAGTCAGTCCCCATCTGACCGACGGAAGCTGGGGCCAGTCCGAATCCTGGTCCCTGAGCGATGGCGACATCGCCTGGGCAAAAAAAGCTTACCCAAAAACGGTACCCGCTACCGCTTGAGTTCCAGATACGCCTCACTCCTATCCAGTTCCGCCAACACCTTCCTCCACTACCGGGAATACATGCCACGGAGTTGCCCCCCATGAATTTGATCCCCCGCGTTGCTCCCTCTCCTACCGCCTACCCGTCAATGACTGACAACGACCCACCCATCACCGCCCGCTCCGGGCGCTCGAAACGCGGCATCGCCGATACGAGCAAACGCTGGCCAGACGGGGTTGTTACCGTTGCATTGGACATTAAAGACATCAAGAGCATAGAGCTGATAATCGAGGCGATCCGAGAGTGGGCACAACACACCCCAGCACTGCTGTTCAAGATTGTCGAAGGCAAGGAAGGTGACATTCGTATCTCCGACGACAAGGCGATCAAGGGCAACTGGTCTAACCTCGGCACCGACGCCAACAACCGCCCCGCGGATGAACCTACCCTGCATCTGGAGCAGACAGACGACGAGGAGGAGTTTTACCAGAGTGCCCTGCACGAGTTCGGGCATGCCCTTGGACTCAAACACGAGCACCAGCATCCCGAGCACGACATCAATTGGAACAAGCGAGCTGTTTACGGGAACTACGAGGGCACTGACTTCGACCGCGAAAAAGTCTATGACAATTTTTTCAAGCTGCCGACCGGGGATGAACTTCTGGTCACTAACTACGACTCGAAATCCGTGATGCATTACTTCGTTCATCCCGATTCGACCAAGGATGGCAGAGGCGTCCCGACCAATTACTCGCTGTCTGAAGGCGACAAAAACATCATTCGCCGGCTGTACACTCCCGGTCGATTCAAAAGCGCGCCTGCGCACTGACCCAGTGCACTCAATAGCGAGGAGGCACCGCGCCCAGGTTCGCCTCGCTCAAATCCAGTTCAGCCAGTACCTCGCGCAACACGTCATCACCAATCTGGTGATGACGGCTCAGGCTGTACAGCTCCAACCGCTGCGCCCGCAGGGCCTTAAGCCGCAGTTTGCTTTCAAGGAGGTCCATCTGCCGCGCCAGCGCCTGGGCTTCGGCCGAGTCGTTGAACACGTCCAACTGATGGCGATATTCCGACATCAATCGTGCTTTGAGCTCAGTCGCGAGCGCGGCCTGGGCGGCGTCCTGGGTTTCGGTTTGCGCAGGTTCCTCGGCTTCCAGGGCATGGATGGCGGCCACGGCCGTTTTCTTCCAGGCTTCGCGGACTTCGTTATGGCGCTTTTCGTCCGGGCTCTTTTCAATGCCGCGCAACAGTAACGGCAAGGCAATGCAGGCGGCGACCAGCGACAGCAGAATCACCCCGGCGGCAATGAAAATCAGCAGATCGCGCTCGGGGAAATCCTGGCCCGGCGCCAACAGCAGCGGCACCGACATCACACCGGCCAGGGTCACTGCACCGCGCACGCCGCCTACCGTCAACAACCAGCAGGAACGGGCTGTCGGTACCAGCGTCAATTCACTCCTGCCGCGCAACCTGCGCAGCAGCCCAGACAATCGCCAGATGCTTTGCACCCAGATAAACCTCAACACCACCAACACCAGGAAGATCGCAATAACCTCCAGGCAGCGATAGAGCAATGCAGGCCACAACGTCGGCTCGTGGCTCACCACCGCCTTGATGATGTCCGGCAATTGCAGTCCCAGCAGCAGGAAGATCAAGCCATTGAAGGCAAATTCGAGCAGCGCCCACACACTGCGATTGAGCAAGCGCGTGCTGGTCTGGCGCGGCAGCAGATCGAGCCAGCTTTTACTCCCCATACTCGTACAACTACTCACCATGGCACACCGCATTACAGCTCCGGGGCTATCCCCAATTTACAGAGACATCACCACCACGGAAGCCGACGAACAGCACCTTGACGGAGCTCCCATTCGGGCCTAGACCTGATTTACCACCCCTAACCAGTATCCTGGTGAATCATGGTTCGTATCTCCGCCCATTCGGTCGTAGAGCTGCCGATCGAGACTGGGTGCAGCGCCAGCAGCATCCCTGTGCTGATCCTGCAGAACGGCGAGGTAAGCCTTTACGCCCTGGCATGGATTCGTGACCGGATGCTGACGCAAGGAAGCTCGCCGGGCACGCGGGTGAAAGACGCATCTGCAGTTGGCTACGTCTACGATTTTTTTGTGATCGCACACGGCGCCCGCCCCTTGCGCCCGGACGAAATGGTGGGATTTTTAGGGCGATACATCGAAGCCCGTGAGTTTGGGAATAACCTGCTGGGCTGGACTCCAGTAGACCGTGATCTTGCGATCCAGGAGGTGGGGCGATTCAGCGACTTTACTCGCTTCTGCTTTTCAAATTTGAACATGCCCTCCGTTAATACAACGGAGAAGAAGCTGGTAAGCGATTTAAACCTAGAAGACCAAGTAAGATTCTATGCAACACTAGTCCAGCGCAAGAACTGGGACATGCTATACCACCTGGCCCCCGCTACAGAACTCGGCCAAGGGATAGTAACCAAAAGCAAATTTGAACCGACGAGGGTGAGCTTAGGGCGCTCTAAACACGCAGACACCTTCCCACCAGACAAAGTGCTTGAGCTCATATCCAAGACGACCAACATCCGCGACAAACTCTATTTCCTGCTGTTGTTTTTTGGCTCATTGCGCAAGTCCGAGCCTCTTCACCTTTTCCTCACGGATGTTTCTGTAAAAGATTACAACACCGAGATCCTACTCGCACACCCATTGCTCTCCCAGCATACCTGGCACGATCCTTTCTCGGGCAAACAGACCACTACAAGGGCCGAATTCCTTTTTAGAAAATATGGCTTAAAGCCCCGCTCAACCCTGGCAGAGAGTCACCCTTATCACAGCGGCTGGAAGGGTATGCAGTATACGAAAAACGATTATGAGACCGACCTGTTCTGGCTGCTCCCGGGCATTGGAGAGTATTTTTCAAAACTGCATTCAATCTATATGCACAAATACCGGAAGTTCGCACCAGACAATCACCCTTATTACTTCATCAACGTCAGCGAAAATGAAGGCTTCGGTCGGCCTGCCACTCTGTCCAACATGGACAAAGCATTCTACCGGGCAGCGAAAAGGGTTGGATTGAAACCTACTGACACCGGCGTTAATCCACATGGCGCACGGCACTTTTATGGACATTTTTGCGCTTCGTATCTCCGCCTAGAGATGACCACTGCGCAGCGCATGATGCACCATGCCAGCAAGGAATCGACTGAGGTTTACTACAAGATTTCTCCACTGATCGTTCGGGAGGAGATCAAACGTGCGGCGGAGCAGATGAAGTTAGAAATCCCCAGATTCACAAAAGAACTGAAAATGTTCGAGGATGGCCTTCAATGACACGCATGCATAAAGCTCAAGCGAGTGGAAGGCTCATCACATTTAACCCAAGCCACGACGGAATGGTGGTGCTCGCCCCCCCCTCAAAACAAGAAATATTAGACGCTATTTATGAGTTTGAGAGGGTGCACATCGATATTATCTGGGAAGGTCTGCTCCAACCGGCTGGCCAATCTATCCCAGGCGAGAGAGAGTTTATTGACGCCTTTTCAACTAACTCCGATGGTAATACAAACACACCCAGCAGGCATTTCAGAACGAGCACGCTACGCAAAATGTTTCAGTCCCAACGTGCAGGCATTGAACTCAACTCAGAGGCCCAACAGTTCCCCATTGATGTGCAGCGGTCAATCGTAGCAAGGCATAAGCCCAGTTCACGGGCACAATACATTGATGAGCTGCGTTATAGCCGATATCGGGCAATGCCCATCGACTTTGAAAGCCTCTTTTTGCAAAAAAAGACGCTGACTCATCTAGTGGACATGACGCTTGAAAGCATAGATGAATCAAAGCCAAACTTTCAGCGCCTGTATGGATTTGAGTTCTTGGCATCTCTTTGGGCAAAAGGGTGGATTTTATTCCCTCTCAACTTACCATTCTGGGCAGTCAATCGCAGATGGGAGTTGCTTTCGACATCTACCTTCACACAAGAGAAAGCCAATCTCATCAGATCCATTTATACGCCAACCAGTTCCGCCCATATTCACGGAGGTGGAATTCTTCCAGTGCTTTGGACGTTTCTGTGCACCACGAGCGTAAACGAGAAAGAAGACATCTCGAAAAGCCTCATGGATGACTTCGAAACCGCACAAGTAGCCTACATCAAAAAAACCACAATAAATGATCCTGACACCACCGCGCACAACGCGCTTATTCTTAGAAACACGAAAGCCATGATCGCACTTGGGCGTGCGCACAACATGATCTACCTGGACGACCAGATCAGCATCACCAAGATCAAAAGAGGTGGCGGCTCGCAAACCACCGAAGAGCCACGCACCGACGGAAATTTCAAATGGCTTACTGCGCAAAACCCGGCTTTAAGTGACTGGGCAGAGACGTTTAGTCTCTATATAAAGTCCATTACGAATGCACGAGCATGGCCTTTCGTCAATGCCTTGAATCACTTGGGCGACTATTTGTGCACCCTTCCAAACCCGCCTACAAGCCCTTGGGAGGTTAGCCGCAATGAACACATTCACGACGTCAGGCTGATAAATCGAAATACGTTCATTAACTACCTAACAAGCAAAAATCACACCGTGCGCTCGGGCAATTACACCTTGAGTGTCGCACGTCGCTACTTTAACTGGACTAAAGACTACCTAATCTCCCTAGACCGCATCCCGGAAAGCCGCTTCCCAAACCCAGTGTTTGAGTCCGATGGATTAGGTAAGCGCGAGAAGCAAACTAAAACCCAGCGGGATTCGCTCCCTCCATACCTTGTTAACGAGATGAAGGAGACGCTGACAGAAAACGATTTTGCTTTCCCAAAAACCTATCAGCAAGCCTATGTGATCGTTCATGACAGCGAAACGGGATATAGCGTCAACCAGTATTACCCTGGCTTTGCAATCTGCATGTATGCGCTACTGGACACTCCGATCCGTAGCCACCAAGGGCGGTGGCTCGACTCTGGGAATCTTGATGAAAGGATCTACGACCCGGAGACAAACACGATGGTGCACAACCCGTCGCCTTACGCCATCGTGGGGAGACAGGAAGGAGTCTTGAGTGTTCGCAGGGACGCATATCGCGACGCGACCTGGGTAGCGCTATGGGTCAACACTAATAAAACCGCCGAGTACCGCTCAGAGAAAATCGGTTACTCGATACCTTACGTATCTCCAGAACTCCAGGAGCTGCTCATTAAAATGAGCGTGTGGGAGAAACGCTATCTGCCACCCTTAACCAAGCCCCTGAGTTATCGGGCGTACCAGAAAGATGTGAGGTATCGGTCTGAGAACATCGTTCGTGGGCCCGAGGTAGTTCCCCTTTTTCGAGACCCTTTCAAACCTAACCAGGATGAGCCATTCGACTATGCCAGGCTCAAACGGATGTACACCAACCTATTGGCTGCGGTCGAGCAGCGCATATGGCACAAATATGGGCAACGGCTCACCCTCGTCACGGAGGGCCAAAACGGACAGAAAAAGTGGGCAGTTGATCTGCACTCGCTGCGTGTTAGCGGCATTACCAACTTGATAGAAGCCGGCGTTCCGATCGAGATCGTCTCGGAATTTGTTGCTGGGCATCAGGTGCTGGTCATGACCCTCCACTATCTGAAGTATTCGCCAGCCAAAATCCGCGAATTCATTCAAGGGGCTTACGACCGCATGGTCAACGACCAGAACTTCGTGGGCTCGGAAGTCTTCATCAAAGCGCTGGAGGACTTCCTCCCCTACCTGGTCACACAGGATGGAACCGGCTCAGGCGCCGGCATGGAATATTTGCAGAACGGCGATGGCATCATCGTCGTGAACCCTGATGGCATCTGCCCTGGTACGTCTTGCAGCACTGGGGGGGCAGCTCTGGACTCAACAGGAAAGAAGTTTGGCCCGGTGCCTGGCGGCAAGCGATGTGGGTTATGTCGCTGGTGGATCACCGGCCCCGCTCACCTGCTTGGCCAGGTCAATGCGGTCAACAATCTGGGGTATACGATCCGCAAGAAAGGATTGGAGGTCGCAAGTCTCAATGATCAACGGCTCCAATGTGAGGACGATGGTGACCAGAACAAGGCCCGGCACCTTCGCGATCGCATAGACCTGTTGAACCGTGAACTGGTGATCGACGTGAACGAGTGGGCGGCGCGTTATCAGTACGCTGAGAAGTCGCTGGCATTGATGGACGCGTATTTGGAAACGAAAAAAAACATCATCGCCACCGATGCACACCCTGTTCCGATGATGACTGGGAGCACAGATATCGAGCTCGAAATCACCCTCAAGAATTGCCATGAGTTTGAGCTGCTTGATCAGATCACCCAAACCTCGCGCTTCGCTACCGGCTTCAAAAATCACCAAGCGGAGCTTGAGAAGAACCAAGTGCTGTCACGCATGATGGTGTCCAACGGGATCACCCCTTTCCTGTTGACCTTGAATGAAGAGCAGGCCCACGAGGCGGGGAACATGCTGTCAGCCCTCATCCTCCAGCAGGTCAATTCGCAAGATCTGGACGAGGTGCTCAATGGCAAGAAGCCGCTGAACCACTATCCAAACTTGCATGCAGCAATTCAGACACTTGAGTCCAGCCTCTCTTCCGAAATGCTTGTTACTGACGAGTCGATCAGCGCGCTCGCCGAGATCCTGAGCGAAAATCACTATCCCGGAGCCATCCAAGGACAGAACGAGTCAGTCCGCTACGGCCAAGCTGAACGAACCCAAGCCTCCGACACCGCCGATACCAAGAATTTTGATGACCCATGGAACAATGGGGGAACCCAGGACGGAGTCACACTCGAAGGCCTGGGTCAGGATGATTACGAGGATCTGGAAGAAGATATTGACTGAGCAGGCTGAGGATTCACACCAAGGCATCTGAGGACATGGATTAAGGCGAACGACTATGAAGCTCGACGAAACCATCCAGAAGAACTACGAAGAGCTGTTCTACAGCTGTACCAATGAGCGGCAGCGGGTCTCTCTTGAGCGTATTCACAAAGCCTGCAATTTCCTGCAAGAGCAAGGCATTGCCATCAACCCCGTCCGCCTGGAAGGGTATTGCGTTGACCATGGCTGGGGCGGGCCCAAAGCCCAGTCGATCCGCAACTCCTCATTCCTCCTCGGGTACGTGAAGTTCAGGGCTTCAGGCCAGGTATTGCACACCCGCCCCAATGCATTGAAGGCTCCTCCTCCCATTCCAGATGAAACCTTGCGTGCCTACGTTCAACTGCTTGAGGAAGAGCGGAACCAAGCAGTTGCTGCGCGCCTGCGCATTCTGAAAGGACTGCGCTCGATTCCCGGCGTCCCCATCGATGAGTTCATACGTCTAGGCTTTGGAGGGACTCCCTCCTCCGAACCGCACAAGACCGGAGTAAAACTCACCCAAGATGCAAAAGCGGCCATTCTGAAGCTGTTCCACCCACAGCATTTGCTGGACTGTGGCCTCCGGCTCGAACGGGATCGTGTCCGCCACACTTTGACTGGAAACGTACTGCTTGAGAAATCTCATGTGCTGGCCCTAAAAGCTCTCGTGCAGGAGGCAAGCGATGGATCGCCCCCCAGCAAGGACGAAATCGATAAGGACAGAGACCAAACCATGTTGGATGACCATAGCCAGCAGTTGCTCAGTTGAACACACCGTGGGGGGCGCCCACATCAACTCAGCGCGCCCTAACTACCATCGCTCCATCAACGCCATGAGGGATCAGCGGTGTCCGAACATCAAACACAAAGCGACCGCACCTACGCCCTCTTCACCGAGTGGGTGGCTGCAAAAAGCGATGACGACTTCAGAGCCATTCTCCATCGGGGTGCGCTCTCTCGTACTCAGATCGCACTGGACTGCGGTTTTGCTCTGAGCGTTTTGCGCCAGAACCCTCGCATCAAACTTGCGTTAAGCCAGCTAGAAGATGACCTTCGCGCGCGGAGAATTCTGCCGTCGGTTTCGCCGTCAGACCTCGATTCCCAGACCCAAACTCAAGCCGAATTGAGGAGCCAGTCAGATGCTCAGCCGGGTGCAACAAGCCGTACGTCAGGTACCCATCACCCAGCCGATGGATCAGGGACGCATGCAGTGGCTGGCAATGATCTGACGCAGGCAGCCATCCGACGGCTTCAAACGGAAAATGCAAGCCAGCGTGCCGAGATCGCCGAGCTGCGCCAACGGCTGCAGAAGTATGAATCACTCCACAATGCGTTGAGCTCAACCGGACGCTTGCCACGATGATCATACTTGCTACAGCGTCGCGAGCGGAGACGTCCTGCACACGCTGTCACCGGGTTGCAGTCAACAACGAATCATCAACGACAGTACTGATCGAGACTGCCGTATGAACCAGCCAGACAACGCCCTGCGGCGCCTGATCAAGGTACTGTCCATCCGTAGCCAAAACCCAATGGGCAAAGGTGGCTGCATTTTCTATGGTGCCGAGATCGGCGAATCAGGCGACCCCATCAGCCCGAGCAAGCACTTCGTGATCGTAGTGCCTGGTCGCTTGCTACCCGCTGATACTGTCGACCTAGGGCAGTGGTGGTACGTGCAGGGAGAGGTTACGCCTTTCTCCCGCGTGCTCAATGGATATCTGAAAACCGAGCATCAAATCGAGGCCCAAGCCCTACAGCTGCGACTTCCTACTGGCCGGCACTTGATCACTTTCCTTTCCGAGGGGCAGCGGTTCAGCTGTCTTGGAATTGCGAAGGCAACGCGTCTCTGGAATCGCTATGGAGACGGGCTTTCGGTCGTACTTAACCGGGGTGATGTTGCGGCCCTGTCAGACGGTTGAGCGCTCAGGGGGCTCAGACGCTGATCGATGCCTGGACGACCTACAAGGACGCGCCGGCATATGAGTGGCTGCACCGACACGGCTTTCGCGATGCCCTGGCCCGAAGAGTCGTGTCGCATTTTGGTCAGAGCACCCTGAGCAAAATTGAGGAGGATCCATACCGGCTCTTGTCATTTGTGGCCGACTGGAAGACCACAGACAGGTTGGCTCGGGAGGTATTCGGCATCGGTGCTGACGCTAATGTGCGCCTGAGCGCGGCGATTGAGGAAGCGCTCTATCGTTTATTGACTGATGGGCACACAGCGGCCACCAGGCGGATGGTGATCTCCCGCCTGTACGGAATTTTTGAAGCTGAGCAGGTCGCGTGGACATGGCAAGAGCTGGCATCAGGTGCTCTTGAACATGGGGCAGTAAACGGCAACTACAGAGTGGATGACGGAGGCATCATCTATCCGACCGGTGCCTACATCATGGAATCGACTATTGCCGATGCCATAGTCAATCGGCTGGCCTCACAGCCAACCGATGCCTCGTCCCTCTCCCGTGCCCAGATTCAAGCGCTCATTCGGGGGTATGAAAACGACGAGAAATTTCACCTGACGGACGAACAAGCCTCAGCGGTGCAGCTGGCCGCTTTCACTCGGTTTTGCCTCGTCACAGGCGGAGCCGGGACAGGCAAGACGGTCATGCTCAAAGCCTTGTACCGAGTGTACGACGCGATCGGCCTCAAGGTAATCCAGGGCGCTATCGCAGGCCGCGCGGCCAAGCGCATGGAAGAAGCGACCGATCGTGAAGGGAGGACGATCGCTGGTATCTTGGTTGGGCTCACCCCAAGAGATTTCTCCGAGCCGTGCGTTCTAGTGATCGATGAAGCAAGCATGCTCGACATCATTACCCTGTACAACATTGTGCACCTGCTGCCAGACCATACACGCATCGTCATGGTCGGTGATCCTGGTCAGTTGATGCCGATCGGGCCTGGGTTAACGCTTCACGACCTCGTGCAGTCTCGCCACATCCCCCACGCCCAATTGAAAGTGGTGAAGCGCCACGCCGGCCAACTTGCAATAGCAGCAGAGGTCAAGGAAGGGCACTGGCCGGCAATGGGAAGGAGTGAGTCCTGTGACATCGCCATGCTCGGTCGGCCTCAGATTGGAGGAGAATCATCGACGATGACCGAGCTGGCGTCCGAAGTGGTTCGAATCTATTTGCAGTCGCCCCACAACACCCAACTGCTGACCCCAAGAAAGTCCGGGCCGGTCGGTGTCCATGCACTCAATGTGCTATGCCAGCAACAGATTGCAGCACATCAACCAAAATTGACCGTTTGGAGTGCAGAGCATGAGTGCTTCGCAGAGACTCGCTTTCGACTGGGCGATCCTGTCGTCTGCGTGCGCAACCTTTGGGAGGAAGGCTTGCAGAATGGATCTCTTGGCCGCTTAGCCTTGATCACCGACCCATTCGACTGTCGAAAGGCGGAGGACGAAAGCACCGTACCGATCGCATGGATTGATTGGGATGATGGCGCCCGTAGGCCAGTGATGCCTGGAATGTTAGAACACTTGGATCTGGCCTATGCCCTGACAATCCATAAAGCCCAAGGCTCACAATGGCCGCGCATCATTATTCCAGTCATGCGACATCGGCTTCTGGACAGAAGCTTGATCTACACCGCGATCACCCGAGCTCAGCGGCAAGCCTTGCTCGTAGGGGATGAAGCGGCAGCGCGCGAAGCGGTGGTAAAGGTGCCGAGAGCCCAGCGCAGAATGACCGGGTTGCTGTCGATTCTGGAGGCCAAGATCGAAGCCTTGACCTTCAGATAAGCCGGTGTGGATCAGCGACCTTTCGGCGGAGTTGCCGGAGTCGTCGGGTTGTCACCCTGACTAGTGGGCTGATATCCAGCCCCTGGCTCGGGGCGATTAAAGGGTACGCTCTCGACGGGCTGGTAGCCTTTCTGAAACGGCCCAGGCTGATATCCTTCGTTACCCGTAACCTGCTTTGGATCAGTCATATTATTCCTCTCGATGTTTGCGAAACTCGATATGAGCTATCTCAGAACCGCTGACCAGTACACCTGCGCTGGATTCTACAGCACGCGTCAGAGCACCATTCTCGACTATCCATTCCTCCTCAAGGTAAATCTGCTCTGGCGCCGGGGCACTTGAGGCGAACGAACGCGTCCCATACAGCCCACCCAGCGTACCGCCCCCTTTAAGATGAACGATGATCCAGTAGGGTTTGCGCTGCTGGAATACGAAATCCCAAGGCTTGGCCGTGGGGTGTGGAGCGTTTTTCTGAAAGACCTGCCACGACCTCATCCATTTCCACACGACCGCCCAGATCACAGGGCCCACCAGCAGCACCATCACATAGAACATCCCGTAAAGGAACGGGTGTACCGTCCGCAGCGCACTCCCCTCTACCGCAAAGATCAGCCACAGAAAAAGTGCGTAGTTGATGCAGCTATACGCGATCGCATCGACTACCTGATCCGCTGCATTGCGCGCTACCCCTGGGAAAAAAAGCTGGTAGCACTTGATGCTGATGAAGCCTGGTATCACGAACGCGATGAACAGAAACATCTTGTCGGCTTGCCAAATATCCATTTTTTCCCCGCTCGCGGCTGTCGATATCGCGGTAGTGTGCCATCACGTGACATCAGCCTCAAAGACCGCCTTGCAACCCGCCACCCATTAGGTAATTGATCACGTACGGGTCATTGAGCCGCAGGCGGAGGGCATCAGTGTGACTATTGCTTCGAACCCAACCAGACCATTCGCCGCGCCTGTCCAAAAGGGCGGCCAGATCCACCGAACTCAACAGATTTGCGGAACTCGTGCTGGCCCCTAACCTACAGTGCGTCCGGTTGCCACCTGTCAGGCTATCTACCTCCATCAGCTTCAGCTTGGCTTGCAACCACTACTTCTCACCAAAAATGACGGGCAGAGCATGGGTCAAAAGCGGCTAGTCGACATCGCGATGGCATTATGATATCTCAGAGAAACTGCCGGCCAAAATCCTTGAATTTGCATACTGCGAGGTTAGCGTGATGTGTCACTCCCGCGAAATCAAAGACTGGCTTACATCTATCGAGTCAGGCTGAGATTGCTAAGTGTCTTGCATCACGCTGAAAAGACCATGCTTCAGCTCGCATCGTTCTGTCTTGGGACAGCTTCCAATAAGGGTGTCAAAAATGAATTACACGGAATTAAAACGAGAGTTCGAAAGTAAGAACATCCCCTTCGACACGCCTTCATTTTATGACCATGAAAATTTCATGGCCGAGGAGCAGAAGGATGGCAATTATCTGAATAACCACGCCTTATTCGTTGCTACTAGGCCATACTCGCGCGAATATTTGGATGAAGCACGATCTAAGATCGTCAAAATCGTTGAAACGCTACACAGTCATCTTGTCGAGAACGGAAAACAGGGTGCGTGCATAGACATCTCAACGATTCTGATGAGATGTCTAGAGTTAGAGGGCATTTGGTGCGCTTGCTTACGGGGCAGTGTAACCGTGACCTTTCCGGAGCATCTCGATGAAGGAGACGTTCACTTCTACTCTTTTACGAAAAATCCTAACTGCACACCTGGCCATTACTGGGTGTACGCCCCACCATTCAAGATTATTGATATCACTATCCAAGAGCAGCCTTATGGCGACTCAAAAAAACGCCTTGTACCCTCATTCATCCTCGCCGAGGAAACCGAAGAGGCAGCTCCAAAAGTTGAGGACATTTTCAGCCCGGAGGTTAGTCGCGAAATGGCCACAAAATACGGAATCGCAAAAAAAAATCAAATAACCCATTACTGCAGGTCATTGGAAAAATTCAAGAATCATTTCCCACCCCAAAAAATCCAAACAAAAAATGGAGCAGCAATCAAATACATCCCACTAGCCACGCACGCTTCAGAAGGAAAACTTGAGGTTTTCGGAAATTTTGACTTTAACGGACTCACACCTTACGAGTTCTATCAAAAATTCATCAAAGCATAGTGTTATTTCAACGCATCAGAATGAGTGGCTTTTTAGCGCATTCAGCCAAAATTTTGTTGCGATTTTCCCACCCGGAAATAGCAGAAATGCTCACCATTTTGGTGAGTATTTTAATAACACAACGAATGGACTATCGTGCCTGTCAGTAAGGTTCGGCTGGCCCGCATCGCTAATACCGGTCAGCGTCTCGTACACATACCACGAGGATGCCCAGGATGATCTACCACAGTGACCAATCGGCAAAGGCGACGGCCTTGCTTAACCAACTGGGTGTCCATGAAGTGTCCTCGGGGGTCTGGAGGTTTACAGACATTCGCACCGCGAGCCAAGGGTATGTGCACCATTCACATCAACCCGTCGCCCTTGCGGCTTACACCGCCATTGATCCAGCCTTCGCCGCCGGTCGCTTTCCCGGGTACACCTTGATCGACCTGGTTGAAAAGGTGCCGTGTCTCGACGGCGTTGAGGATGCCGCCTTGGCGATGGTCTGCGACATTCCCGCACCGATCTACCCTTGCGCCGAGCAACGCGGGGAGAAATTCGGAGCAGTGGCCTGGGAGATCGTCGAGCAGTACCAGTTGAATGCTTGCTTCACCCAGAGCAGGGCGTATGGCGATCAAGGCAGCCACTACACCATGCGCCCCTGCGGCTTCGACCACGACCGTGACGAGCCTCTTCCTGAGGCGTTGAAGGCCATGCGTGGCGCGTACAAAAAAATGACCGACATACAGCGCGTGATGGTGCTGACATTGCTGCACCTCTATTCCCAAGGCACTGACAATTTTTATCTGAAGGGGGGCTGCCCTACCAAGATTTCAGCAGCTGAGGCGCTTCGACTGCTCCGGAAAGATGGGACTGCGCTGAAAAAGTGGGGGGAACTCATCACGCATTACGCTGGCTGGTGAAAGCGAGTTGTAGTAGTCGAGATGCAGACGCATGGCCGAGGCTTCTTCGCTCTCCCCAATATCTGACTGGTAGGGATTCAAGCTCACTTGACGATCAGCGTTTCGACGCCCGTAACCGGATCACGGGAGGATTTGATCAGGTTGGGGCTGTCGTTGCCGACCGCCTTAAACAGCGCGATCACCTCATCAATGTCCATGAAGAGCAAAAACTTGTCTTTATCAAGATCAGAGGTAAAGAAAACGCCACCCAGGCCGCCCTCTTCCGAAACACAGGGTGCAAAAATGAAGCTGTGTATGACCCTGCCACAAACGAATGATATGTCCCGATTCTCTTGGTTGCTTTTGCTCAGGTCATAGAGAGAGTCAAGCCTGTGGTTATTACGCCAGGTCACAGGCTTCAGGTTGGAGAACTTGCTGACCGCGAGCAACATGGCTCGTGTCTGATCCGTCACCTTGGTAGGTGTTTCGATGAGCCTCCTGACCGAGTAAAACCCGATGAAGATATCTCGCTCGATTTGGGAAAGCTGATCTTCAGAAATTTCCTTGGATACCTTGAGAGACGTGAAACGCTTGGCCAGTTTCAGCAGCGGTGTTTTCCAACTTTCACTTTCCCATATCATCGTATGATCCCTCACAAATCGCGCCTGCGGCCCATTAGGCCGCCTCACCCCGTAAAATCCGCCACGAACAACGACTCCCTCTACCGGCCACGGATCAGAAATAGGTGACCCGTAGATTGAAAGAGCTTGCCACACTCAATACTGACTGGCGTAGCTGCAGATCAATTGAGAGATTACGGGTTCCTGGACATATGAGACCATCGCACTCAGCAGCGCCATCCCGACCACAGTAGACAGCCAGGCGCGCGCCCCTCCGAAGTCATGAACCTGCCGCTGCATCTTCACGACAGCCAAGCCAACAAAGGCCGCGTAGCCAATCAACACCATGACATCCGAGGCCCTCGCCACCGGGCTGTGGAGAATCGCTGTAGTGACCGCCTGTTCGTAGCTGATCGAAGTACAGCTTTGCGCCATAGCCTTGAACCGTGCACCGAGTGCCGGCATCTCAAATATCTTGAGTAGCACCAGCCACCCGGAAAGGTAGAAAAAGGTATTCACGCCCGTCAACATCTCACGTGGGCTTCCCAGTATCCGGGCGGACATTGCGAAACATAGACCGTAACACGCCACGAGCAACCAGTTGGCCAGCGTCATCACCCCGACGAACTCAATGGTAGGTGTTATGCCAGCTGACCGAGAGGCCGGCAGGCCCAGCACACCCAGCCCGATCGCAACGAAGATGCCAAAAAGCCAAGCCCGCGAGCAGATCCCTTTACGCGCTTTCATTTCCTCAAAAAACGCTACATTTGACTGGATGAGCGTTCGAGCGTCGCATGCGGATGCACATACGGCAGGCCACATTTTCTCCAGGAAAAACCCTGCTAATTTCTCCACATTGCTATCTCTCTAGTTCGGCGGCTACACATCAGGTGCGCTGCCCGACTATCGAGCAAGTTACAGAGAATTTGCAAGCATCCCCTATCTCCGAAGCGGCTTGAACAAGGCCATGTGACCACTTGGCATCATCGTCCCTTCAACCTCAAACCGTCGAGCGCTTCAAGCTGCCCCACAATCTGCTCGACAAGCGCATCATCGAAATCGTCCCTGTCGGCCTCCTCGTGCGTGCCTTTGTTTAGGTATGTCCACACCAGTGACTGCTCGGGCTGACCCAAGATAAGACCGAGTGACTGTATGACGACCGGCTTGTCTGGGTGCACGAAGTCAGGCGCCTTGTTGAGGCGAGCAAGCATGGCTTCACAGAGGCCGCGTAGAGTTGGCTCAGCGCCAGAGCCCGCAATTTTCAGGCTGAGTGTGCCCATGTCGAATTTGCCCAGCCATCTCCACAGTTTGTCCGTCAACATTTCGAGCGCTTGCCGGGACTCGGCCAATGCCGTACGTGCATCGCCACGATTGATCGCCGCGCGGGCGTTGAGCAGATAGGTTTGCGGAGCGACATTCCCAAGCACGCGGGGCTGGTAGTTTCCGTTGTGATGCCGGAATACATATGAAGTCCAGTGCTCATTCGGCACGCGATTCTGGACATCCTTCATGAACTCGTTGGAGTGGCACGTCACGAGCAACTGCGTCGCCGCAAAGCGTTCGCTCTCAAAGATTGTTTCCCTTATCCCTTGTCGATGCTCGTGGTCGATCGCGTTGATGGCATCATCAAACACGACCACGGGCGCTCCGATCTTCAGAGCCTTGGCCAGCAAGATAGCCAGCCCCAAGCACCGCACATGCCCTTCACTCAGAATCTGCAGTGCATCGACTGAAATATCCGGTTTGCCTCGGAAGGAGAGTCCGATGCGCCCCTCTCCTGTTACCGGTAGACTCAACCCAGCCAGCTTGTCGGCATCAAGATCGCGAACGTTGAATTCGTTGTACAGCTCAAGAGCCAGAGAATTCAGACCCGCCATCAAGGTGCCTGGCAGCTGAGTTTTATACCGGCGCAGCAGGGCTAGGAACTGATCGTACGCGGTGTTGATGCGACGGTCACGAAGGATCGCATTGGCTTCATCGGCGGCTGCACTGATCAGAGCAGCATTGGCTTGCTCAAAGCCAGCGATGCGCGTCTTGGCATCCTGCACAGCCTGAGCCAAACGCTGACGCGCTATCCCGTGAGCCCCGACGTCAACCCTGGCCTGATTCAGTCGGTCGCGCTCAGTGATCTGCTTGTTGCGCTCTGCATTGGCCAACCCAGACTGGATATCCTGTTGTTCCAACTGCTGCGCCCAAGTCACAGCTTGCTGAGCCAAGTGAGGCGTCGATCCGTCGGTACGGTACCCGTCTGTCCACCAATCACGCTGAGGATCAACACCCGGATTGGCCAGGTAGCGCACAACCGCATGGGGGCTGTCGACAGCGGCTCCCACACGGAGAGCAAATGCTGAGAGCTTTACCCGCAAAGTCTCGGAGGCCGCACCGCGTGCCTGGATTGCCTGGAGATGTCGCCCCTGGATTTCCTTAAGCACATTGAGCCCAGCCAACCCCGCTGTCGCTTTTTCATATGGGTTGTGTACGACTCGTTGACCACCTGCCAGGGGGGTATCGCAGGCCGGACAGTGATCGCCCGCGATGCGCTCAAGGCCTAGGACTGCGTTGTACAGATCCTGATAGGAGACATCGTATGTTCGGGCTGCTAGCTCCGCAGTGACGTCTACCAAGACCTTCTGAGCGGCGTCGGCTGCTTGAAATGCCTGGAAGAGTTCGGCGCTGCTAATTCCGAAAATGAAAGCCGGTGGCTGGTTTAGCAAAGTGTCCAGTTCTTGAAGCCGGCCAGGGTTCACCTCACTCCCGATGGCAGCGAGCAAATCTGAATAGGTCATGCCTGGCTGGACGCTCGCGGCGTACGCACTTTCGATCTGGGCCTGCTGCGCGAGCGAGGCGGCTTCACTTCATTGTCGACGGTTTGATGGTCTTGACTCAAGGCGCCGCGCTTCGCCGTCAGCTCAACCTGCTTCGAAGCCAGAAGCGTCAGAAGACCTTCCATGGAGTCGTTGAAGTGACCCACGAATTCGTTGAACTGATCCATGCCGAACAGCGCAGCGATCAGCTCTGTTTTTTCACCAGCAGGCTTGGCAGCAATCCGAGAGAAGGCATCGATTCTGTTCTTCTCAATGAAGCAGAACCGATAGGCATCTGAATCCGCGACGACAGGAATCTCCTGCCCTACAGCAGTGACAGCTCTAAGCTCGGGCGCGATGTACCGGCCCTCATGGTGGTTGGACAAATACCTCCCCGCAGCGATGCGCTTCATATCACATTCGTCGACAGTCCCCAGCAACGCGAACTCCAGGGCTTCGCACAAACTGGTCTTGCCGCTTCCATTAGGCCCGTAAAACAGTGTGATACGGCCATGCAAATCAAATGGCTCCGGGTACCTGAATCCCCGGAATGGCCCCACACTCAGATGCTTCAACTTATGCCATTTCCAATCACCGCCTGGCGGCAGGGGTGGGATTGCAGGCAGCGCCGGCGAAGTCGTGGCGAGTGTTTCCCGCATCAGACCGATAAGGAGATTAGATCTCTGATTACGTTGACGGCTGGTACCCGCGACCCCGGTAAAACGCTGAAGGACGATGTTGGCGACCCTCCGAGCATCTTCAGAGGCAGTGTTCTCGGGGGCATGAATCCAGTGCACGAACTGGTGATAATCCTGTAATGCCGACGTCATCCTTACCTCCCAATTACCAACGTGAAGCTAACCCGCGCCAGGTGCCCAACCCTGGCGAGAAATTGCCCTGACGGTTTCAAGTCGCCGCGATGTGAAGTTGCCATCACCAGTAAAGCTCAGCTCCAGCGGATGTGAAAGGCGATAACGCTGTGCAGCCCCGCCTTCACAGTTCATCGACCCTACTCAGCCTCAATGGCCCAACTGAGCGGTTGCCCGCATATGCCCACGTCAGACATCCAATGCTGCAACTTCGACTTGGTCGGATCGAGCGCGAACCCAGCCATACCGGCCCAGGCAGACACGCAGTGCCAGAGTACTAATGCCGAGATAGAGCAACCACTTGAGTTGCAGGAGACCGCTAGGAGAGATCAAGCTTTAGCGAGTCCCGGAAGGTCTACGCCTGTAGGTCAGAAGCACTGAATGGATCATCTCTGCGAAGCCAGGCCCGAACACCGAAGCGGCCCGCGCTATAATTTCGTTCTTCAGAACATCGCTCATGAAACGTAGTACTCACCAATCTGGGCCGCTAGTGCTGGTACACACTCCTGGCGCTCCCTTTTTAGGAATCGACATGCTGGTCCAGCTCGATCTGAATGTGAATGACGCCGATGCGCTTTTGCGCCATTGCACTGCCCATGAGCCAGACACAGGAGACTTTCGAGAAAATGCTCGGATTCGGGAGGCACTAGAAGCGCTCGCAGCAGCTCTCGAAGACGCGATGGGCCCAAACCATGGAAGCATCGAATCGCCCGAAACGATTGATCCGCAGCTACTGGATGCAGCCCTAAGGTTGTTTGGCGACAAAGCGAAAGCCATGAGCTGGTTGTGCACCCCCCTACGCGCGTTAGGCCAAAAAAGCCCGAAGGATGTACCTATTGCTGAAGCTTTGACATTGATTGCACGTATTGAGCATGGCTTCGGCGCCTGAAAGCCATTCGTTGCTGACGTTGAGTTGTAAACTGATTTATGTAGTTGTAAACCTGCGTGGTTTACAGGTTAAAAAATAGGTTTACACCTCGACGCTCCTCGACCGTAGCCAAGCATTATCGCCCCTTCATGATCGCCCCTCACCCGCCCGCGACAAGCACCGCGTACAGATCTGCCGGCGTAGAGCCCACATAACCTTCCCGCCTTTGGGCAGCCTGCAAAGGCGCCAGCAAGGCTATTTATTGGCTCGTTTGAAAGCGATCAGAGCGTCAAAGGCTTCTCGGATTGATAACCCGCTCCTCTGCTTTTGTACCAAAAATTCTGCATCCCAATTAGCTGGATCGAATTCTTCTCTGGCATACCTAACAAGGTCTAGCCACAGGGCCCATGGCAGTGCTGTTGCGTGGCTGTGACGGCACCGATAACTCGGACGCTCCAGCAGCGCAGGTTCACGAATTACCAGCTGATCGCACACCCTGCTTAGGACATCAAAGGGGGCGTCGCTCATCCCAATCAGCGAGGGATGAGTAAAGCGTGCGATCGACTGTACCGGCGCACAAATATCGATCGTGTGCAGACTGGCCAAGCGCTGAACCTCAACCTCAAACGCTTCGGCGCCAAGGGTGGCGGCGAGCCGTTCAACGAACTCTAGCTCGGGTAGGTTAAGACGCTCAAGGCTGATCACGTGCCTCTCCATGCATGCTGGCTCCTGCGTGCGTAATTCCGTCCTCATCCAATCGCCGGCTTGATCGAACTGGCACATCATTTGTGTGAATTCTTCTTCCGATAGCAGTCTTGGATTTCGCGTTGTAAGGGTCATTGTGTGGTAACAAGTGCTGGTCGTCATTGACGATTGTGCAGGTGGGCGCTTGGGCGCCTGCTGGCTTTGCCATCTTGGATGGGCCCATTCGACGGCCTGCCTCCAGTGCCTTCAAGCTGAACGTCCCCGATTGGCTTCAGTCATCATCGAGTTCACGTCGATGCTGCTCCACATACTCCAGGTCACGTTCCCAAGCCTGTAAAAAGTCGATCCAGTCATGGAAATAGAAGCCCTCGCTCACGCGCGCAGAGGGGCCTAAAGCTACCCCAAAGCGCGTCCTCCAGGGTTCTGGAATGTCTGCGTCGCGAATGATCCAGCAGCCGATTTTATGAGCTTCCCTGGGAAGCTCTGAGAGCTGCTCTAGCGTAAGCAGGCAGACGCTGATGGGGTGCTCGTGATCAAGTCGCTCAATGTCACCCAAACGCTCCAGGATTGCCCTGGCGCCTCGGTCGCCCGGAAGAAGGTCGGCAAGCTCCCAGATTAATTGCCGTCGATCGCGCTCTCGCTGCCAGTTGTAGTTCATGATTGACCCATAAGGAGTACAAAGGTGCTCCGGCTAAAACAACCTCATCGAAGCTTTACTCATCCTTGAAGCTGTGGATCAAGCCGCGTAGCTCTGGCGGAACGGGAAGGTGTTGGCGAAGCATCAACGCGAACTCGGTCACGCGTCCTGTTCGCTCGCGATCACATAGTGCCCCCCGGCCATGCTCCTCATCAGCTTGAAGCCCTGCCTGACGTCGACGCATCGGACAGGGGGTGTCGCAACTGTCATCCCGTTTTCAGAGGAGCCGGACTGATCGAAGTACACTTCAGCGGCGTATCGCTGTCCCACCCTCGCAGCATTGTGAAGGTACGCGTCAATGCATACGCCCCACTCAATGCCCTGGGCCCTGCTGACCTCGTGAGGAATGCCTTGCTCAATGCCGCACGGTTCTTCGGGGCTAGGAAGTTCACGCTGACGCGCAGAATTAGCCATCAAGTCGATCTCAAATAGGTAAAGCCGTTGCGCTGTGCTGACCTATGGCACTGCCAGCCCTTCTTGGGCGGGAGCACCTGACAGCGGCAGGTCGGCACGATTTAGCGATTTATTGCAAGCCGGCGATCATCACGACCTTCGAACGCCCTGTGGCTCCGACACGAAATGGCAGGAGCCACCATGCCACAGCCCATCACCAGCACTCGCCCCAGGCGCATGAAAGCGCAGGAGTCCGACATATTTATATCTCATACACCATGTAACTGTACACAGCAACATGGCTATATCCTCGATTTTCGAGGGATACGCAGTGTTGAAGCCGGCCTTGGCAGCAGTCGTGAGAACTTTGAGAGGCAGCCTGGAGCTCTCTCAAGAGGAGCTGGCAAGCGCCGTGTCTCAGACCTTCCTGAGCCGGATCGAAAACGGCCAAAGCAGCCCTACACTGGATAAGTTTGCGGAGCTTGCACATGCGCTCGAACTGAGCCCGTTAACTCTCCTAGCGCTGATTCTCTCGACCAATGACAAAACCCCTACCTCGATCCTGCTCGCTAACGCCGCCAAGGAATTGCAGGCAATAGAAGCAAAGGTGAGCGCCGCTGACATCGCGGCACACCTAGCCGGGAAGGAGGTTCTGAAGCGGCCAGCCGCGCGACCCGCCGACCTCGACAAGCTCAAAAAGGTGCTCCAGTGCAAAGCCGATGGACTGAGCAAGTCAGAGAGCGCGCGGCGACTTGGTTTGAGTCGATCAACTATTGGGTTTTTGTGGGAGCGATCGCTGCCGGACGCAGATTGATCGAGGAGCACCATCTCTCAAAGGCACGATTTTCAGCTCGCCGCCTTCCATTGATATAGCCGGAGTAACTTGAGCGCTGGAGCCTCACGTTTGTAAGGTAGTGCTACTTTTCGACAACTCGCTGCTCGTACAACCGACCTAACAGGAGGTGGATCCAGGCCTTCGACGTCGAGCCATTAACGGCAGTAGCAGCCACCTCCGCCTCAGCGTGAAATCACCTATTTCAGTAGGCGCACTCAAAGACCACTGACTGGTTGCCGGTAGCAAACAGGGATTCGTAAACTCCTAAATCTTGGACTGACTAGCGTGAGGTAATGATATGGATGACGATTCGCTTCCGATGCTTGACCCGCAGTTAGAGGACATCCAATGGCCGGCAGACTTCTCCGGCCAGCAGCTCTTCATCCAGGGTGCGGATTGGCAACATAACGCGATGCTGAACTGGTCTCACTTTCGTGCCGATCTCTATGCTTTTGCATACAAAGACGCAGCTGACGGCCTTGTGGAGGCTATGGCTAATCGTCAGGTTCCACTGGACAGCGGCATTTACCCTTTGCTTTTTCTGTACCGCCATTCCTTGGAGCTACAGTTCAAACTGATGCTAACCAGTGCTCGCGCGCTCACAGGCAAAGAGCCCAAGGTGTATGACAAGCACCGGTTGATGCCCCTGTGGTCAGAATTGCGCCATCTGCTCAATGAGCTTGGTATGGAGCACTCAGACGCCAACGCTAATGCTGCGCACCAGTTTATTCGCCAGTTGGACGACGCAGACCCAGACTCGATGGCATTTCGCTACGCTATGACCAACAATGGTAAAGACCACCTGCCAGACATTACGCACATCAACATCCGGCACTTGCGCGAGGTACTCAACAGTGTGTTCGTTTGGCTACACGGTACGTACAGCTGGATTGGAGAAATGGAGCAAGATCAACCTGGCGGCTGAACACGCAGGCGTGACACCCAGATGGCTCTCCTACCCTTTGCATGGAGTCTAGCGAGGCACTGCCGGCAATGAAACGAAGTCGCATACAACCAGGCGCTGTTGAAAAATGCCAGGGAACTCGAATCAAGATAGTCGGAGGAACGCACAAAAGCGCAGGCGCTAGAGCCCTACCTGCTGCAGCCACATGTAGATCAAGCGCCCTTACAACAGACCGTGCGACGGCCCAGCAGGGCTGTTGCAGCTCTACTCAGTCGCCAATCCGAACGCCTTAACGCCCCCTCAAACCATCTTTCTACGCAACAACCCCCTTTACACGAAATTTTTAAGGCATATAATCTCGCTATCCGAAACCCGAGATCGACTACATGACCCCAAACCCAGAAGCAATTGCCGCTATGCTGATCACCAACGTTCCCCGTGACCTTGTGATGGGTGTCGAAGATGCCTTCACCGCTGGTGCGCTCCAGGCTTTTGGGTTGACAAAGGATGTCAGGACGCAGCGAAAAACTGCACTGGGGTACATGCGGCACATTCAGATGAACGAGCGGTTCGGCGACCTGCTGGAAGCGTCAAGCGCCGAGCTGATGTCCTCCCAGGGCAACCGCGTAATCGTGGGCGTGGCAGGGATGTTCAAATTCGCGCGCTTGAACATGAACACCACGAATTGGAATCGCCCAAACCGTAGCGTCACCCGACGCGAGCTGGCCGAAGCTAATGAGGCCATGAGCCAACTGGTGCAGCCATCACTTTTCGGGCCTCAAGATGTGACCTCGGGGACATTCTTCTTCGTCGCACGTTTCAGCGGTTCACTGCATCTCCATCCTGAGAAGCCGTTGCAGGTCTACATCGCGGTGCCCAATCCCAAAATGGATGGGTGGTTGTTTCGGGAACCTTTGAGCCAGTTCTTGGATCGCTATGAGGCGGCCCCGAAACAGGCCGACAATGCAAAAGTAAAACTCAAAGCGGGCTTCATCGAGCTCGGAGGACAGAAAGAAACATGAGCCGGGGCATCACAGATTTCCAACCAGGAAGATTGATTCAGGCACTGGCTGCCCGAGCCCTTTCCCAGGTACAACTCGCTGCCATGGTCGGCGTATCGCCGTCTACGATTAGCAAGTGGAAATCGGGGCAACAGGCTCCCGAAGCAGAGGCGCTGGATAGCCTCTCCAAGGTCATCAATGTCAGTCCTGAATGGTTCACCCGCCCTCTTCCCAAGAAGGGCTCGCTGCCTCTTTTCCGAAGCAATGCGTCTGCGCATGTCTCTGCAAGGGCCATGCTAGAAGCCCGACTGGAATGGACGCAGGACATCGTCTTGGCGATGAGCGAGTTCGTCGACTTTCCGGACGTAAACCTGCCTGTAAGATCGTTCACAGATCCTCAGCAAATTGCTAATTCTGATATCGAGGAAGCTGCCAGCGAGTGCAGAGACCTCTGGAGTCTTGGCCGTCGGGCCATCCCCGATTTGGCAATGGCTGTAGAGGGTGCAGGCGTCATCGTGGTTCGAGAGGAAACGGGTATCGCCCCGATCGAAGGGCTCTCCGCTTGGAGTCACGAACTTCAGCGGCCATTGATTCTGCTGTCTGCAGACAAAGGGAATGGCTTTCGCAGTCGATTCGACCTTGCTCATGAACTTGGTCACCTCATTCTGCACAAAGGCATTGACCGCTCAACCGACCCTGAGCGCTACAAATTAATGGAAGCGCAAGCTCATCGTTTCGCTGGAGCTTTCTTGCTGCCGGCAGAAACGTTTGCAGCCGACGTGCGAACACCAGTAACGCTGGACAGCCTTCTATTGCTTAAGCAACGCTGGGGCGTCTCTGTTGCAGCCATGATCATGCGACTTGAAGCACTCAAGATTATCGATGCTGATGAGAAACTGGTTCTGTTCAAACGCAGGTCAGCCCGGTGGGGGGCTAAATCCGAGCCAGGCGATGATGCGCGCGCGCCTGAACACCCCCGGCTCCTGAAACGCACCATCGAATTGTTGTCGTCTTCTGGTGTCATGCCGATTGAGTCGGTGTCGAACTACATCGGTTTGGCTGCAAACGACGTGGAGAAACTGGCAGGCCTACCGGAGCGGTATCTGTCCGGTAAAGCTTCGGTCTTCCATCTGGCGAAGCTGAAGTCCATGGTCAGCGGCGATCCGGCCATTAAATCGGGCGACAGTGGCGTGGTACTTCCCTTCAATCGGGGAAGCTGAACACTCGCTCAGCTCTAAGTGGGCCACAGGGAGCTACCGCATGCAGCTCGCCTGCATTCCCCTTCTGCCCCTCTAATGAGTGACGCATCAGTTGCAAAGGGTCTTCGGGCCCGCTCGAAGCACTGCATTCATGATCGCTCCGCTATGGCCTTATCTTCTCAGCTATAGCCCCTTCTGTTCTCCTGCTTCGTGTACGAAGCGGCAATGTTACTCAATGCGCTAGCTCGCCAGCATCGGCCTGATCGACCAGTCATTTAATTGCCAAGGGTCTTCAGTCATCGTGACTGCTTTGGAGCACCGCTCGAATACCGGTATTTTTGCACCCGCCACCTTCCAAGCGGCAGCATGGTTACGTACAGTTGCTGTCCCTGCACTCCGAATACGTTTCATTCCCTGCCCGTTTATGTGCGTGGATATTTCGGCTGGTGACAGTTCCCCGTGCTCCTTGCTTCTAGCGTGGCTCAGCACCCAATCGAAGGAATGTCAGAGGTGCTGATGAAAATCACTCGAAGCATGAATACGTATGACATAGAGGAACTCTACCCTCTGTGTTACACCCATTCGGAGTTGCGGCTGCCCGTTTCCATGAGTCATGGGGGACTTCTGGGGGTCGACGCATCCCTTGCGCAACTCGTGATCACCTGGGCAAAAGCCCAGAACAAAAGCACGTTGCACCTCTACGCAGACACTGAAAACGCTCTCGAACACGTTTCGCAGCTTGCCAAAACGGCGGCAGGTTTAGCCGCGCTGGTCATGAGCTCAGACATTGAATCGGAAAATCACGATCCGATTGACCGGCGCGCAGCATTGACTGTCATTCGACCAATGATTGAAGCAATGTTCGAAAGTGATCTGAAGCACACTTCAGGGGGCAGAGGGGCTCGCCCCAAGGTGATTAACCTCTTCAGTATCAACCACGCGCAGATGGAGTACATCAAGCCTTTCTACTACGGGGGACGAGAACCTGAAGTCCATAAGTGGCCAACCTTCTCCACCTTGATTGAAGACTTGTCATCAGTCATGCACACCAGGCATGAACGTAATGCGTTGATGCGCAGCGGCCTTAGCGCCTTGGGCACTGTCCTTGAAGAGCTGATATCGAACGCTGACGAACATGCGTCATGCGATTTGAAGGGAGACAAATACAAAAAGGGCTTGCGTGGCATGACTGTCAAAGCAAGTCGCATCAGCAAAACGGAGATTAAGAACTACTCCCACACTGAGCCCGAATTTGCGCGTTTCGTCATCCGGCACATGGTCAAAGGTGTCGATGCGCTCGATTTTCTAGAGCTATCGATCATCGACAGCGGCCCTGGCCTCGCAAGACGTTGGCTTTCTAAAAGTGAGGGTGCACCGCTTGAGTCGTTGGACAAGCTGTCACTTGATGAGGAGCTTCAAGCTACCCTCGACTGTTTCAAAAAACACGTCACCACCAAGCCGTCGAAGGAATCGGGTATGGGCCTGCATAACGCCGTTCAGGCTTTCAACAAGCTTCAAGCCTATGTTCGGTTACGCACAGGCAGACTTTGCCTCTCACAGGCGTTTCAAGGGCACGAGGGCGAGGTGGCCTATCACCCCAAAAAATGGAGCGGTGATGGTGAACTCGAAGCCGCTGAAGGGACTGTCTTCACCATCTGCATCCCGGTGAACTGACATGTCTGATCTTTACGATTTCGAAGTATCTCTCGCGGCTTCATCAGAGGCAGAGCCCGCACAGGTTGTGGTGTTCTTCACAGGCCCTGAAGCCATCTCGGATATCCAGGTGACGGATGCCCTGCAGAAGCGCCTACCCGGCTATATCCTGCCAGATCACTTAATTTTCCTCATGCCGCAGTGTTTTGAGGAGCAGATTCAGAAGCAGTGCCAAGATAAAGCTTCTCCATTATCCAGCGCCTTGCAGCGTCGGGATGCAAACTCTTCGCTGAGCTACGGATTTGCGTATCACGATGGCCACGGCAGCATCATCAGATACCAGAATATTTCTGGTGCCCCGAAGAACATTTCCAAACTACTGCAGAACGGCACCGCGAAAATCGTCAAGGCTGGCATGGAGAAACTGGTCAAGTGCACCTCAGTGTTGACCAAAGCCCCGGCTGGCTTCCTGTTTTCGAAGCCCTCGTCCCGTTCCGCAAATTATTTCATTCGGGCTGAAAATCTTCTCTCCGAGACACTGCACGCCCACTTTCTTGCGTTTGCTTCGCTGAAAATGCTCAAACAAGCTGCAACAAGCACGTTGGGTGAGCCCGACACTATCTACCTCGACACAATGGCTTTCTTGCCCATAGCCCTTTCCATGCAGCTTTATCAGGCCCGGTTTGGTAAACCCACTATCCAAACCATCCGATCCTTCCATTCGCACGAGGGGCTGAAGGATGGGCGTTTGCCTGGCGCCAATGCTGCCCTTTGCCTGATCTCTGCCTCATCTACGTGTAAGTTGGCCGACCAGTGGATTAGCGTCAACAGCGCTCCCCCATCCCGAGTCGCTACGGTTCTGTCGTTCTCCAAGAAGTCTGAAAGCTGCACGATTGTCCATACTCTGGAACGTCCTCAGGATTTCGAAATGCTCGCTGAGTCCGAAACTTCGGAAGCCCGACAGACCATCAGGATTCATGGCGAGCGCTTTATCGCAGAACACACTGAGACAAGGCTGTTAAACATCAGCATGGATCACCTGCCTGATGGCCTTCAGGAGAAATTTTACTCTTTCATAGGTAAGGGGCTCTTCAGGTGCGTTAAGCCCATCCCTGGGGGGGAGAGACGCCGGACTGTACATGTGGACACGGACAAACTGGTCGAGACTGAGGGCTTCAAGACCTGGTTCAAAAAGTGCCTCGACCAGGAGTCGCCCGCGTCGACCAAGCTGATCATCCATGACCAAGACTCAGCGAGTCAGAAACTCGCGACGGAAGCCTTGAAATATCTGACTGATAGAGGCCTGACCTGCACCAAGGTCAGCGAAGAAGACTTCAATCAAGATGAAGAGCTTCATGGCTCAGTTATTGTGGTTGCAGCTGCGGCGGAGCGTGGAACCATTCTGCAAAGAGTCAGCAGGCGACTGCGGAGTGCCCAGAAATCAGGAACTCGTCTCTACATCGTCGGAGCCCTCTTCGGTCGAACCTACGAGCTGATGAAAGACCTGAGCTCCAATCTGACGCAACCACCGAAGGGTGAGCGCCGCTACGTATTCAAGGCTTTCATGGAGATTCCCGCGGGCAGCGCTGTGTGCAGTAATCACTGGGCCAAAGAAAAAGACATACTCAACAAGCTGGTTGCCTTTGGTGATGAGAGCTTGCTCCTGATCAAAAACCGCGCTGACCAGTTGGCTGCCGAGGAAGCATTGGGCTTGTCGTCCCAGGCATTCTGGCCAAGCAGTTTCACGAACGAAGAGATGAAGCTTACTGATGGCTTCGCGTTCGTGAACGGGAAGGAGGATGTTAAAAAGGCGTCGACTGTAGACATCTTCTTGACCATTCTTTGGATTTTGCAGAACGCCCGGGAAGGGGCAAAAATCAAGGACGCGAAACGACTGGAATCGGGTGAGTTACAGCAGGTGCTGCTGTCGCCGGATGTCTTCTCTCGGTATGACGACGGAATCATCCAGTCGGCGTTTCTCAGAGCGGCACTCCCCACGGAGCTGGATTACAGTGCCCACGAGATCTACAGCGCAGCGATGGCGGACATCATTCTGCGCGTGGCGAAGGGCTACTCATATGAGCGCGGCGAAGCGGCAATGGAATTCATAATTGCACTGGCCATAGAAAAGATTCGACTGCATAAAGAGGTGGACAAGAAGCTGAGAGCAACGTTGAAAGCGACGCTGGGGGCAAAGATAGCTGACCTCTCGCTGCTTCTTGATGGCGACCCCTCTCCTTTCTAACCTGCTCGGAAGGCCTGTGAGAGCTGCCGACCGTTGCCGCTGGAGATGCCAGCCTGACTAGCATCAAGGGTAGCCCGATCTCCCTGGTAGCCCCATGGGGTGCGGATAAATGCGGTGGTTTAGGCTAACCACCGTCACTACCTCGCGTTTTGCGGTATCAGCTTTATACAAACATTTGTCAACACGCAAGCCTTACTTGGGCCATACGGTCGAGCAATTGAATGGCTTCCACCCTCCATAATAGCATTGTAGAATCAGCCGCGAAGGGGCGGGTTCTTCCTCTCGTACCAACGAGGGCGGTTCTGATAATTAACAGCTTCGGCTGTTGGGTTTCGGCCCACTGATCCCTACGGGATGTTCAACGGTACTCAAATCCCCCTGCCCCTTCACCAATTTCTATGGAGAGATGTGCGTGAAAAAGGACAGCGTCTGGTTCACTTACAAGGCACGCATCCAGGCTCACAAGCGCTTGGAGTGGCTGGACTTTCATTCGCAACTCTTGTTGGTATGGTACGCAATCCTCAGCACAGCGCTGGGGGTGCTGACCATTCGACACAGCACTATCCTCGGCCCTGATACTGACATCATGGCGACGATTCTTTCGGTTGCCTTGCTGGGCATTTCGCTCGCAGTTGCCAACCGCGACTTCCGGGGTCGAGCCATGCTGATGCGCACCAACTACCTGGAGTTACAAAAGCTCCATCGGGGAATGCCTGACGGCCTGCCCAATACTCCCCAGCCTGCACCGCCCCCAGAACAAATCAACAGGTACGACGAACTGCTGGCTGAGTCAGAGAATCATCGAGAGATCGATGATCGCATCGCCCGCATTTTTGCAGGCGGCCCAACCACCAGGCCACCAACAGGCTTCGAGTACTTTTCCGCAGTATTTTGGCTGACGATGCGGTTTGTAATTACGGCGATGCTGTATGCCTTACCGGTACTGGTAGGCCTATATGCTTTCTGGAACAAGCCATGAGCGCAGCGAAAAGCTTCAAAAAGGTCTTTACCCGAAAGCGTCTCCAGGAGATTTACACCGACAGAATCAAAAACTCCGGCGCCATCGGCCTCGATCGCATGCGCCCGGCTAACCTGGATAAACAGCTAACCGCAGAGCTCGACTACATAGTCGACAAGGTGCACCGGGGGGAGTACCGGTTCACTGCTTACAAAGAAAAACTGATACTTAAGGGGGCATCGTTGCCGCCTCGTCAGATATCTATTCCGACGGCCAGGGACAGAATCGTCCTACGCGCACTGTGTAATTGCCTATCGGACGTTTTTCCCGATGCCAAACTCACCCTCCCCCAGACAGTCATCGACTCTCTAAAATCGGCGCTCGACTCTGGCGCGTATGCCGAATATGCCAAGATCGATCTTCAAAAATTTTACCCAACCATACCTCATGAATTGGTAGCAGCCGCGACGCGGAAGAAAATTCAGAAACCTGAGTTCAGGCAGCTGATCAACGCCGCACTCACAACGCCCACGGTGCCTGAATCCAGAGGAAGTAAGGGTGCCGATCGGCCCACCGTGGGAGTGCCGCAAGGCCTCGCCATTTCAAATGTGCTCGCGGAGATTGCGCTGCAGGGCATTGATAGCCTTTTCGAGGCCCGGACAGGGATTTGGTACAAGCGTTACGTTGACGACATCCTGATCCTGGGGCCAGCAGGGGTGGCGCGCTCTACCGCTCATGAGCTCATCGCCGAATTGAAAGCTCTGAAGCTCAATCCGCATGACTTCGAACCAGGGTCGAAATCCAAGGTGGAGAGCCTGACCGACCCTTTCAGCTTCCTTGGATATCAAATCGAAGGCAACCAGGTGCTCATTAGACATGAGAGCATCCTCAGATTCGAGTCTTCGATCGCCAAAATCTTCACGGCATACCGGCACAAACTGGTAACAGCTCGACGACCTGCCGATAAGGAGCGCGCTCTGGCCTACTGCCAGTGGAAGCTGAACCTGAGAATTACTGGCTGCATATTCAAAGGCAAGCGCCTCGGTTGGGCTGCGTATTTCTGCCAAATCACCACGACGTCCCAGTTGCGTGCCATCAATCACACGATCAGAAAGCTTACAGACCGATTCTGCCCAAGCGGTGAGATCCATCCGAAATCGCTGATCAAGACCTTCTACGAACTGCAGAGAGGCATGAAGGCCGATAATGGCTACATCCCAAACCTCGATGCTCTCACGGTCAATCAGAAACGCGAGAAACTCGCCATGTGGCTAGGCGATGACGCGTTGAGGCTTAGCGACGCAGAGGTAGAGCGCAGATTTGAAATCAAAGCCAGTAAGGCTGTGCGGGAACTGGAAGAGGATATCGCGCAGACGTCCTAAACGCTCGCCGCTGTCATTTTAAGAAAGCCCGGATCGACTTCGGGCTTCGTAAAAAAGGCCAGGATAAACATTTCTTTTCAAAAGAAGCCTAAGCTTTAACCTTTCCAAAATAATAGCCAATTACAACCAGCCCGATACTATTCAACGTGTGCGGTATTGCGTTCCCAGAAACGGCCAAAATACACACAGTCACAATAACAATCAGCGCAATTACCGAAGGCAAGTTATCTTTAAGATTTTCAGCATTAAACCACTTCTCTGGAGAAGCCCATTTCAACAGCCCCACCACCACCAACAAAATCAAAATTGGCACAACAGAGGTTAAGATATCTACAGCTATTGGCTTCACATTTTGCCAAAACGTGGCCAACATCTCCTTAATATCTCCTGCGGCTGCCAAAGAATTGCTGGAACGGTCAAAAACAGACCAAATGTAAAAACCGATTAAAGTGAGCATCGAAAAAACCGGAACAAAAAGTATCCACCCAACAATCCCTACCAGCCGATGGAGTACAGAATATATTCCGTGATTCGATGCATTATCATTTGTCTCTGGCACGTGAATCTCCTTATAGACGCAGCTCATCTATGATACAAACTAAAAACTCAAACTATTCAAAACAATCACAATCTGCAGCGCCACATCCACCAGGCATGTAGCATTCAAAAGCTACCGGAGGATTACTACGATCACTTGCCTCATATGGCATATTCCGACCGCCATTCAATATGCGATCATTCCCCCAGGAGTGGATCACATCCATATCTCGATCAGAACAACGATAGCCAAGCATAGATCCCATATGCCTCTCACACAAAAACTCATTTATTTCTTCTTTGAGTTCATCTGGACTTACCTTAAACCATTCAGACGCGACGCCTGACCCTTCATGAGGGACGCGCTCATATTTAGTCTCAAGCATTGAAATGGCCAGCGCTTCGATTTCGTTTATCTGCTTGCTGCAAACACCTTCTTTAACCTTGAAGGCATAGTACGGTACGTAAGAGGGATTGTGGCTACTGCTAGCTCTAGTAGCTAACCTTCCAGTCGTTAGGCCGATCTTAGCTCTATCCGGGGATCTTGTGTCCATCCCGATATAAATCCATCCCGCGTCAGAGTTCTCTTGCCTGAGCCTCTCTTTTTCGACCCACGCCATTTTGTAATCATCGAATTCATCAGAGTCGAATTTTTCTTCCCATTTCCTATCTACGGCCATAACGCATCGCTCTTGTTGTTCACTGCATAGGCAGACAGTATGCCCCAAGAGGCGAAATGCCACCATCTACGGGGGCTCTTAGCTTCTATCCAAAGAGCGGATGCTCGAAGCATATGAGCAAGTCCAGGGAGCCAATACGTTACAGGGGTGCAATATCTACATCCCATGCCCAAGGTTCGCCTCGCTCATGTCGAGCTCACACCGCACCTTGTTTACCACCTCATCGTCAACCAAGTCAGTTGCCTTTGACGGCTGGCTGGGAAAAGACCTTCGTCATCCCCACCAGAGAGTCAACCAGCATCTCAAGCATCTGGCGCCCTTGTACCACCGTATCGGACTGCTGATCGACGCCTACAAAATCAAACGCTTCGGAAAATCCTGAGGACGGCAAATGTGCGTCCGCTTGCCTAAGCTGATTGATTCCCACCAACACCTTGGTCAGCGCCCTCGCTTCCTCCAAGGTTGCTCCCCGCTTCATCAAGCCAGCTTCCAAATGTTTCATAGACCCGGACTTCGTTTTCCCAGATTGCGCGCCCATAGAGGTCAACGCATCGCCATCAAGAGATTCAACCGTAAGCCTGGCTAGATCTTTTGCGAGCTCAAGCACCCCAGTTTTCTCCAGGGCCCGGAACCGATGAACACGTTTAAAAATGTTATCCGTCGCATGATGTGGGGAGAAGAGCGGCTTTCCACTGATTTTCTCGAACGTGGCATTGACCTCGTCATATGCCGGACGCAGCCGCGCCTCAGGCGCTTTCGTTGCAGCAGGAAGAGCTTTAGCCTGCGATGCCAAGAGCTCCTCCGAAACTCCACCCTCAGGAACGACGTTTGCCCCCGCCCATACACGTTGCTGCCAAGGTGGAAGCTGGCCGATGTCCTTGGCATAAACATTTATAAAGCCTAGGGCATTCAGACCGAAATGGACGCTATCCCCGCTTGAGATCCCAATGGCGCCGGTGTCCCGGGTGTACCACCGCAGGCAAGAGCCCCGGTAGCTGCCTAAAAGAGCGGTGACGCTCGGGCGGAACCATAGCCAACCACCAGTGGATGCGAGCTCGTCCCCGCTGACACGATCGCCAGAGCCATTAATGGCGAAGTCCACCTTGGTCAGCGGCGTTTCGCCCTTTACCTTTTCGCTCACACGCCCAGGCTCAACAGCCTCAGTCATCCAAAGCGACCCACTCAGGGAATGGAGCTTTCTTCCCTCGTGTTGGATAGACCAAGATTTGGACACGACAGAATCATCGTCGGGTAGCCCAAGCCTTGGCACGTCATCGTCGGCGTCGACGTCTGTATGAGAGACATGGAAAACACCTGTCGATGAGCCGTAGGCCTTGCCGCCCTCATGGATCTCGTAATTGACGCCCTCCCAGGCAATTCCGTCCTTCTCCTCTTGCACGACGCTGGACGGCCAGCCGATATGGGACGCATCCGACACGGTCTGGGAGCGGCTTCGGTAACTACTCAGCAGCAGGTACATGCCCCGAGCTCTCAGGTAATCACGTAGGTGCTCAGTGCGCGCTTCGAGGAATACAGGCTTACCCTGCTCGTCACGCTTAAGCCTCACGACCTCCATGAAACCCTCGACTGGCCGCAACCAAACGTCGCCTTCTCGCTGCAGGCCTAGCGAAATCACGAAATCCTGATGCAGGTGCCACTCATTCGGCACCGCACCATCGAAGCTCTGCTCAATAACCAGTCCAGTGCCTACCGCATCAGAGTGATGACTGGCCCAGTTACCCGCCCAATAGTAGGTTTTGACGAAGATGGGCTCCGCCGGAAACACTGGCTCGGGAGGAGCTGCAGGTTTGGCTGGGCGAGTGTTTAACGACACGTTCAAGTCTGTGAATGGCAAACGGAAGCTAACGACCGAGTCAGTCTGCTGACTGAGAGTGGGACTCGGACTTGTTGACGCGTCGTGGGCATTCTCTTTCGGCCATACACGATGCGATTCTTCACCGCCGGCAAAGGTGTTACCACCAATGTCGCCCCAACCCAGTTTAGAAACTTCGTCGCGATGCTGAAGGTCGAACATGACCGAGCCTACGCCGAAATACTCTTCCAGATGGCCTTCATAGCCGTACTCCCCCTCTGACGTCAGAGTATGGTCAGCGCGCAGTGGGATCCACACCTTGTCAGAGATCGAAGCCTTCCGAATCTTGGTCATTTCAAACCAAGCCTGCGGTTTGCAGATAGCCGTTTTTGGAATCACCGACATCGCGGCTCCAACGTCCCCTTGTAAAACGATGACGGCCACCAGGTGGCTTGCATGGTCGGTCTCAGCCAGGTGTTCACGCAGCGCTTCGCGCATCCCTGCGTGCGGGATCGTCTGGTCAATCGCTTCGGCAGGGAAAAACGTACCGGGGCTCTCGAAGCCGTTTTTTTCATAACGCCACAGGACAAAACTCGGGCCCTGCGCGACAACGGCGTCCGTGCGACTCAGATCGCTCCAGGCACCGCGCCAGTGCTCTGCAATGGCCTGGGCCTGGTCATCAGCGTCCTCAGGCGGTGCGTTTAAAACTGGCTCGCGGCCACTGGCGTCCGTGCCCTTCTCGGCGACCTCTAAATCTTGATCCTTGCCCATCAGCCCCTCGCGTCTGCTGCCTGCTAGTCAAAGAGCAATTTAACCACGAGCGGCGACGCTTGTTCCAAAGACATTCTCGATTCAAATGGACGGGATCTACTAGATAAAGCAAGCAATCTTAGATTCTTGCTACAAGACGTATCGGCCACGCTCCCGAGACAAGAAATCCGCCGTGCAGCAGCGCTGTTTGGCCCTGGCTCAGACACCGGAAGGGGGACTGGACTACGGAGCGCTAGCACCCTCAATGACCCTCCACGCATATACGAGTTATACGCGGTAGCATGAAGGCAATCAGCGCGCGTTAATCCAAGGATGGAATTTTCACTGGCATACCAAGAATCGAATTTATCTCTTCTTGAAAATCAAATCCTAGCCAGTTCTGCACAGGATCACCGTATTGGTCATGCATCGCGCCGAAGAGCTCTAATCGGCAACTTCTCGAACTCATGACTCCGAACTGCAGTGTGCCGCCAACAGTATCGTGCTTTCTGGCCCGCATACGAGCTTCTAGCGCTAAACGAGGTTCTCTACCTTTCTCCTCAATTTTGGGGGTGTCCTGTAGGGACTTTATCTCTGCGCGGAGGTTATCTGCATCATCACCTATTACAGCGACCTCCCCCTTTAAAAGATCGATAGATTGAGCGACTTGAGAAAACTCCCCATTTTCATTGAACTCCGGGTGTATCCAGTAACATTCAAGTGGACGAGAGTTGAGCATATCGTCTGGGGCAATACCAAAAATGACAAACTCGCAGAATGGTGCTCTGCCCGCTGCATACCCAACGCTTGCGTCTTTAGTATAACGTTCAGATAGATGTCGTATAAGATCTGCAACAGCGCGAAGGTCTGGAGTCCTTATTTGTGTATTGTCTTTTGTCTGCGGATGCAAATTATCCAGCATCATTGACGCTGCGGAGTACGTCATGAGCGCGGGTGTTACCGCTCCAGCGTACACCATACCGACGTCGTAGCTAATCATAGGCCCAGCCGCAACAGTGTACTCAGTGACACCCCAGGCGCCCACTCTCAATCGCAATACTTTCATTGCCTGATCCGTGACCCTACTGATTGAGGTGTGATCGGCATTCTTCGATATAGCGGTAAGCAGCGAATCGGCCGCCGCCCAGACAGATGAAGAACCATGGTCATACCAGACAACAGCATTAGTCATCTACCTACTCCTTTCAAGAAACCCATGACTTTTTAAGCCTGGCAAAATATTTGAAATCGCATGAAACCTAAGGCTCTCCACTTAGGACTTCATATTTCGAGGCTGAGTGACCACACTACACCACCACATCAGTCTTTTAGCGGAAAGAAGCCATACCGGCCATTCCCTCTGCTCTTCGTAAAGTGCTCGTAGTTCAATTGAGGGATGAGGGCCGTATCAGGTTCCTTGTTCTCAAAAATAATAACTTGAGAGCCTTTGAAGTGATCTGCAACATCCTGATAGAACGCATATATCATGTCCTCCGCTACTTCTTTATCCTCTTCCCCAGGTTCCGGATCCCCTTCCTTGTACGTGGTCAGCGGCGAATCGAGCACCACGAAACCAGGATGACGCCCGGAAAGCTTCAGCAAATTCATCAGCCCTAGCGCGAACGCAGCTGAAGCGATGGCTCGATACCCCTTGCCGAAATTGCCCCTCGCGCTCCCGCCAATAGTGATGTCTCGTCTTGCGAAATCGAAAGATACCGGGCAGTAGTTCGGGAAGCTCCAGCGCTTCAGAATCGCTTCGATCTCTTCCACCAGCGGTTGGGCTGTTTCCTCAAAGCCTTCAGGCGTATAGGCGTTTTGCTCTTCAAGCAGGAGAACTCCGAGTCGTTTCAGCTCGCCCGTCAGCCTAGCCTTATCAATCACACGCCGTTCCAGTGCCGACCGGTCATGCTTGAGGGAAGAGGCGAGTTCTCTAAGGTCACTCACTGCCTGTACCGAATCCTGAATCTCAGACGTGATCAGCTTCTCCAGTGCGGCGATGGATGTCTTGGTGGCCTCTGCGTTGGAGGCGTTCCGTTCGATCGCTGCAGTCAGGGATCCTTGGGCTTCCGCGAGCTCGTGGATGTTCTTCGAAATTCGATCCAGCTCGAAGGAAACACCTTTTTTAATGTCATCAACGTCCGTTGTGCAAGATTCGGAGTCAAAATGATTGCCGCAGGTTGGACATAGCACCGCGTCTGAACCTTCAAGCAAAACTGCCGCCTGCTCAATGCCCTGAAGACGCTGGCGGTCTGATTCGTATTTCTGACCAAGCATGTCAAATCGGCCAAGGAGTGCCTTGTCTTCTGCGAGCTTGCCTTCAACAATCTCCAGCTCGGAGAGCTGATTGGCTTTTTGCCTGAAGAGGTCTTCACTCGAATGGAACGCACCTTCCAGCTCAGTTTCAGCCACCTCCAATCGGAGCGCGACCTGGGCGGTAAACGAATTGAGCTTCTGGAGCTCTAGGGCCTCGGTGGCGTCAACATCTGGATAGAATTGCCTGATGATGTCCTCGACAGCAGCAACTCGATGGCGCAGTGCCCCCTTTGACGCAAGCTCTTTCTTAGCCTGTTTGACCCCGGCGTCGTCTTTCCCGGTAAGCAACAGCTTAAGAATGGATTTTTCTTTGGTGGCCTCATCATTTTGGCCAGTGCCCAAAGGAGAGTAATCAGCCACGATTCGCGTCTCATCCATCAAAAAGACTTTTTCGAAATCGCGAAGGGAGAAGGAAGCGTTATTTAATGAAGTTGTACCCTTCAGCAACAACTTCCCATTGAGCCCCAATCTATCCAAAATCTGGTTCGAAATAGAGTTCATTTTCGTAGGGTTATGTTTCACACCCAAAACTTGAACCTTGCCCTCCTCGTCGTAAAAAGTAGGCTTTGAACTTGCAGAAAGCTCCCTCTCTATCGTAAAGGAAGACTGGTCTTCATTTACAAATTTAACCTTGACCGTGGTATAGCCTTGGGATTCATCAATTGACTTTGGGGGAGTATTAGAACCCAGGGCAAATTTGATGCATTGAACAATGTAGGATTTACCCGTATTAGAGCCACCCTGAACAACATTAGCACCCTTCGTAAAATATACGGAAGCGTCTCTACGCTCAGGGCCGCTCACAACCACACTTTCAATATACATCAGACCACCCTGTCAACTTTATATATAGTGCGACGCTGAGCTGCGAGGTAGTCAATATTCCCCTCAACCCACACAACATGCCGCTTGAAATCTGCGTGATACTCAGTGGTCAACTTGATGGCAAATGCCCTGCCCGCGTCGGTAATTAAATATCGAACACCCCGCTCGTCGACCCGTGAAGTAATCAACCCCTTAGCGATAAACAGCCTAATCGCACCTGGGAATATTTCCCGTCTACGAACCAGCTCGGAAAGTCGGTTCAATAGGATAGGGTGCAGACTTGGCTCACCTTGAAAATCACTACTATAAATAGCCGCATAGTCAAGAAAGATCAGCTCATCTAGGTCAAGCTCCCGAGACAAACCTGCTAGCAACAGAACGATGCGTGCCCCAATCTCGACAGGGCTGTTGTACAAGTCCTTTGAGTTCATCATCTATTTCTTGATCCATTTAAACTTCATGTCATTCACCAACTGGTGGCATAGCCCCTTTCGATCCGAGGTCTGCAAGAAATGACGAAGTGGATGGGCATCGTATGGAATCTTTACGCAGTGAGTGCTGACTTCAAGAAACCGTTGATACCCATCATCGAACTTTTTACGCACTACACTGTGAACACCTTCGTGGCACTCGCCTTTGAGGCTTTCATAGCACCCTGTAGGAAACGCATCACGCGAAAACATCTCCAGTGATTCCGCACTGAAGAAGTTGATCCTTGCTCGCTCAAGATCGTCTTTGTATTCACTGCCCATTACACTATCAAATGAATACTCTGCCCCATCGGCATCAGAGAACGCGTCCAAGAGTGCATCAATGTAGACTTTCTCATTATCACCAACAGCACCAAGCTCGGGATTACGAACCTGCGGTCGCTTTAGATGATAAACCCCAAATCGTGATGTGTGATAGGGTGTGAGTGCATGCTTCTCGATTAATTCCTGTGACGACATCTCATCAACGAAAGAAAAGTCGAGGGTATTTAGATATTCTAACAGAGCTCCCTCAAGAGGGATGGATTCTGTCTTCGTGATCTTGTCCTTACAGACCTTATCCCAGCGCTTGATGATTTCAGCCTTTATGCGAGACTTCTTGCCCAGCATATCAATGCAATCGGAACTACAGCCTTTCGGCGACACGAATCGATACTCGTGCGGAAGGGTGTAGTCTTCTTTCCAAGTGTAATAGACCAGCTTACCCAGCTCTGCCACTACATTTGCAACGCTCAGCTTATCTTTGTAGTGTTTGCATTGGTAATTGTCCCATCCCCTAGAGTGCCGGGCGATGACATCGCGCCCCTTGTCTCCCGCACCAGCACAGCGGGTGACTGACTCGTAGCCTTTACCTAGGTAAGAAACGAATTCCAGCGTAAAGACTTCCCAAGTATCCGCAGACATGATTTGAAGGCGATCCAGGGGATGAACTGGTTCACCTTTTTCTACGTCCAATGCCGTGAGTTCAAATTCAGGGGCTGGAGGTAGCACTATGGCATTTTCAACCAAAGACATTTGCTACACCTCGGTGACAAGGTTTATTGCTTACTAAAGTAAAATTAGAGCACATCATATTCCGAGGTCGCGCTCCACCTGAAGAGTCTGGATACGATCTGGCATCTCACCAATGATCTTATTTGGATTCTTCCGCAAAGCACCCGTGAGCTTCTTCAGGAACCGCTGATTTAACTCCATGTTCCCCATCAGTTCGGCAATGATGATGTCATGGTCAACGTCAGCGTCTTCTAGCCCCACCCTCAACGCCGCACGAGCTGCGCCAATGGGTTTATCCATCGCATACTCGATTAGATCAGCTGGGTGAAAAGCGTATTCCTGCTTCTTTTCTTGTTCCTGCTCACTCATACCTGAGTACCTTGGTTCTGAAATGTTGTTCGTATGGGGATTCGTTTGGAATTTTGGACTGCCGGGCAATCTTATTTTTAAGCGATTACTTGTCAAATCGCGGGCACGACGAAGCCTCCCAAATAACCGCTACGGGATGTGGTGGTCTTCTGTGTGCGTATCTGTGCCATAGCTGATCCATGCCGTGCTCCTCCCACCCTCCTCGCCTAATACGTAAGGGTTGTTGGGCATCCGGGTGCCCTGGGTAATGGCACAATACTATCGCCATTGCGCCGTGTGGGGGAACCCGGCGAGGCACATAGGGCTAAGAGAGAGCCAGTGAACGGCTATGGCTGGACGGAGCGGTGTGGGGCTGCGAGCGTTTAGGGCATTGGTAACGGCGGCAGGAGGCTGTCCTGGTGGGGCATGAAAGCTCGTTTGAGGATGTGACCATTTCAATGAGAGTCTGAATCTAAAAGTATCTCCAACTATTCGCCGCGCTTGCTGAACCTACGCACTCACTCACTCGGTGGTGACTAGTAGCTTTTTGGGGGGGCATAACGCGAGTTTGCATCATGCCCGCCGCCACCGCCGACAAAATACCCGAGGCGCCCAAACGCTCGGCCAGCACATACGCGGCGAATGGCAGCAGCAACATAAACACCACGTGAGTCGCCGGATCGTCCCACCCCCGCGCAATCATCCAGGCACGCAGGCGCCCGACCAACCAGCTCAATGCCACGCCGACCGCCAGGCCACCGACGGCCACGAGAACGAACGTAAGGCTCGCATCGGCCAGGGAAAATACCCCGGTCAATGCGGCCGCCAGCGCAAACTTGAACGTCACCAGGCCCGACGCGTCATTCATCAACGCCTCGCCCTGGAGCATGTGCATCAATGGCTTGGGCAAGCGATTCTGGGAAATGGCCGACACGGCCACGGCATCCGTCGGCGACAACACCGCCGCCAAAGCGAAGGCCACCGGTAGCGGGATGGTCGGCACAATCCAATGGATAAAGTAACCGGCACCGACCACGGTAAAGAGCACGAGCCCCACCGCCAGCGTCAGGATCGGCCCGCGCAGGCGCCACAACTCACGCTTGGGCATGCGCCAACCATCGGAAAACAACAGTGGCGGCAGGAATAGAAAGAGGAACAACTCCGGGTCCAGCGCCACATGCAACCCCAGCGTAGGCCAGGCCAGCAAGGCACCCGCGGCGATCTGCACCAAGGGTAACGGCAGAGGAATGACGCGTCCGACCAGACGCGAAACGCTGACCAGCATCAGCAGGATTAGCACGGTGTAGGCGGTTTGCATAACGCAGGTTCCATGACAATCAACGAGCAACGACACACATCAGGCAACAACTGGCCGTTGAAGTGCCATATTAGTGGCCTATGCTGCCGGCGGGCATTTACACATAAGTCGCACGCCCGGCATGACGATCGGCACCCAACGCCGCTGGTCGTGGCATAATCCGTGACCTTTCGTTTTCCTTCGCTCAAAGGGGGCAATTCCTTGACCGCTTCAAGCAAAACGTTGCACCTTTTCGGCATCAAAGCCTGCGACACCATGAAAAAGGCGCGCACCTGGCTCGATGAGCACGCGGTGAGCTATGAGTTCCACGACTATAAAACGGCCGGTATCGACCGCGAACACTTGACCCAATGGTGCAATGAGCACGGTTGGCAGGTGGTTTTGAACCGTGCGGGCACCACCTTTCGCAAACTCGAAGACGAACGCAAAGCCGATCTCGATCAGTCGAAAGCCATTGAATTGATGCTCGCGCAACCCTCGATGATCAAGCGCCCGGTGCTTGATCTCGGTGACAGAACCCTGATTGGCTTCAAGCCAGATAGTTATTCGGCGGCCCTCAAGTAGGCCAGCCCTTACCATTTTTGTAGAGGTAAACGCATGTCCAATTCCCTGTTCAGCCTGGGCTTCGGCGTCGGCACTCAGAACCGCCAAGGTGCTTGGCTGGAAGTGTTTTACGCACAACCGTTGCTCAATCCATCGGCTGAAATCGTCGCGGCCATCGCGCCGATCCTGGGCTACACCGCAGGCAACCAGGCAATCACTTTCACCGTGACCCAGGCCCTGCAACTGGCTGACGCGCTCAAAGGCGTCGACACTGCCCAAGCCGCCCTGCTCAGCCGCCTGGCTGAAAGCCACACGCCGCTGGTGGCGACTCTGCTGGCCGAAGACGCCGCGCTGACGTCCACGCCCGAGGCCTACCTCAAGCTGCATCTGCTGTCCCACCGTTTGGTCAAGCCCCATGGCCTGAGCCTGGCCGGGGTGTTCCCACAACTGCCGAACGTGGCCTGGACCAGCCAGGGCGCAATCGACATCAACGAACTGGCCGAGCGCCAGCTGGAAGCACGCCTGCGTGGCGAGCTGCTGGAAGTGTTCTCGGTGGACAAGTTCCCGAAAATGACCGACTACGTGGTGCCGAGCGGTGTGCGTATCGCTGACGCCACGCGTATCCGCCTGGGTGCGTATGTGGGCGAAGGCACCACTGTGATGCACGAAGGTTTCGTCAACTTCAACGCTGGCACCGAAGGCCCGGGCATGATCGAAGGCCGTGTGTCGGCTGGCGTGTTCGTGGGCAAGGGTTCGGACTTGGGCGGCGGCTGCTCCACCATGGGCACCCTGTCGGGCGGCGGCAACATCGTGATCAAGGTCGGCGAAGGCTGCCTGATCGGCGCCAACGCCGGTATCGGTATCCCGCTGGGCGACCGCAACACCGTGGAATCGGGCCTGTATGTCACGGCCGGCACCAAGGTCGCGCTGCTGGACGAGCAGAACCAACTGGTCAAGGTAGTCAAGGCGCGTGAATTGGCCGGCCAGCCGGACCTGCTGTTCCGCCGCAACTCCGAGACCGGTGCCGTGGAGTGCAAAACCCACAAATCGGCCATCGAACTGAACGAAGCGCTGCACGCTCACAACTAAGCAGCCACTCGATGCCACTGGCGGGCCCCGACCCTGGGGCTCGCTTATACGAGTCTTGAACACCATGCTAGTGCCCTCCCCCTGGCGCGCCGATTTCCCGGCCATCGCCACCCTGCAACGGCAAGACCAGACGTACCTGGACAACGCCGCCACCACGCAAAAGCCCCAGGCACTGCTGGATGCCATCAGCCATTACTACGCCAATGGCGCAGCCAATGTGCACCGCGCCCAGCATTTGCCCGGTGCCCATGCGACCCAGGCGTTCGAAGACAGCCGCAGCAAGGTCGCGCAATGGCTGAACGCAGGTGACAGCGGGCAGATCGTGTTCACCCCTGGCGCGACCTCTGCGCTGAACCTCTTGGCCTATGGCCTTGAGCACCTATTCAATGCAGGCGATGAGATTGCTATCAGCGCCCTTGAACACCACGCCAACCTGCTGCCCTGGCAGCAACTGGCCAAACGTCGCGCGCTGACGCTGGTGGTATTGCCGCTGGATGATGACGGCGTGATCGACCTGCAAGCGGCCGCCGAGCTGATCGGCCCACGCACCCGCCTGCTGGCGGTGAGCCAACTGTCCAACGTGCTCGGCACCTGGCAGCCGCTGCCAGCCCTGCTGGCGCTGGCCCAGGCGCACGGCGCGTTGAGCGTGGTCGACGGCGCCCAGGGCATCGTCCACGGCCGCCATGACGTGCGGGCCCTTGGCTGCGACTTCTATGTGTTTTCCAGCCACAAGCTGTACGGCCCGGACGGCGTCGGCGTGTTGTTCGGCCGCAACGAAGCCCTGCACCACCTGCGCCACTGGCAGTTTGGCGGCGAGATGGTGCAACAGGCGGATTACCACAGCGCGAGTTTTCGCCCCGCGCCGTTGGGCTTCGAGGCCGGTACCCCGCCGATTGCCGGCGTGATTGGCCTGGGTGGCAGCCTGGACTATCTCAGTTCACTGGATCAACAGGCAGTGATCGCCCATGAAGCGTCCCTGCACGACTACCTGCTACGCGGCCTGAAAGCGCGCAATGGCGTGCGCGTGCTCGGGTCGCCGCAGGTGGCTCTGGTCAGCTTTGTCGTCGAAGGTGTGCATAACGCGGATCTTGCGCACTTGCTTACCGAGCAAGGCATTGCCGTACGCGCCGGCCATCACTGCGCAATGCCGCTGCTCAAGGCGATGCAGCTGTCGGGGGCCATTCGGGTGTCTCTGGCGCTGTATAACGACTCCGATGACCTGGAACGCTTCTTTGAGGCACTGGACCAGGCCTTGGACATGCTGCGATGAGTTTGCCCATGGAAGCCGCCAACGCGCTTGAGGCTTTTCAAGCTGTCGGCAGTTGGGAACAACGCGCGCGCATGCTGATGCAATGGGGCGAACGCTTGCCCGCCTTGGCCGATGAGGAAAAAGTCGAGGCCAACCTGGTGCAGGGCTGTGAAAGCCTGGTGTGGCTGGTGGGTCGTCTGCAGGATGGCCATTGGCAGTTCACCGCCAGCAGCGACGCGCGGATGATTCGCGGGTTGGTGGCGTTGCTGCTGGCGCGGGTCAACGGGTTGTCGGCGGCTGAGTTGCAGGCGGTTGATTTGCCGGAGTGGTTTGCACAACTGGGGCTGTCGCGGCAGCTATCACCCTCACGCAGTAACGGCCTGAATGCAGTCCTGCAGCGTATGCGAACCTTGAGTCATGCACAAAACTAAATGTGGGAGCGGGCTTGCTCGCGAATGCGGTGGTTCAGTCGACATCTTCAGTGACTGACACTCTGCATTCGCGAGCAAGCCCGCTCCCACATTTTGATCTGTGCCAAGGTTTGAGATTCAGGTGGGCTTGACCCGCTCCGACGGCCTGCGCACCCCGGCCACGATCTTGTCCACCGCCTTGGTCGCCGCCACCATGCCGAACGTGGCCGTCACCATCATCACCGCACCAAACCCTCCGGCGCAGTCCAGCTTCACCCCGTCCCCGACAAAACTCTTCTGCAAACAGATGCTGCCATCCGGCTTGGGATAACGCAGCTGCTCGGTGGAAAACACGCAAGGCACGCTGTAATGGCGGGTAACGGTGCGCGAAAAGCCGTAATCACGGCGCAAGGTGGAGCGCACTTTCGATGCCAGCGGGTCATTGAACGTACGGTTCAGGTCGCACACCTGGATCAGCGTCGGGTCGATCTGCCCACCCGCGCCGCCGGTGGTGATGATCTGGATCTTGCGCCGCTTGCACCAGGCAATCAGCGCGGCCTTGGCGTTGACGGCGTCGATGCAGTCGATTACGCAATCGATATTGGGCGTGATGTACTCGGCCATGGTGTCGCGGGTCACAAAGTCCGCCACCGCATGCACCGTGCAATCGGGGTTGATGCCGCGCAGGCGCTCGGCCATCACCTCGACCTTGGGCTTGCCGACGGTGCTGTCCAGCGCGTGCAACTGGCGGTTGCTGTTGCTCACGCAGACGTCGTCCAGGTCGAACAGCGAAATCTCGCCCACCCCGCAACGGGCCATCGCTTCCGCCGCCCACGAGCCTACACCGCCGACGCCGACGATCGCCACATGGGCCGCTTTCAAGCGTTCCAGGCCTTCAATGCCATACAAGCGGGCGACGCCTGCAAACCGCGGATCTTCTGTGCTCATGACCATTACCCTAAAAACCGGCGCGCATTATGGACTACACAGCGACAAGTTCGAAGCGACAGGCTACAAGTAAAGAACTTAGATGGCCTTTCGCGGACTAACGTCCGGTTTTTCTCTGCTTGCTGTACGGCCAGGGAAAGACCGGTGTAGGATGCGCGCCGCTCGGCGCAGGCCGACACCTCTTTTCGTTCCACACCCTTTGGAACCCGAAATAGCCATGGCATCGCGTAAATTTGGACTCAACCTGGTGATCGTGCTGGCAATTGCCGCGCTCTTCACCGGTTTCTGGGCGTTGATCAACCGCCCGGTCACCGCCCCCAACTGGCCTGAACAGATCTCCGGGTTCTCCTACTCGCCGTTCCAGCAAGGCCAGTACCCACAGAAAGCCCAGTACCCGAGCGACGACGAGATGCGTCGCGACCTCGAGATCATGAGCAAGCTGACGGATAACATCCGTACCTACTCGGTCGACGGCACCCTGGGCGATATTCCCAAGCTGGCGGAAGAATTCGGCCTGCGTGTGACCCTGGGAATCTGGATCAGCCCGGACCTTGAACGCAACGAGCGGGAAATCCAGCGCGCCATCGAAATCGCCAACAACTCGCGCAGTGTCGTGCGCGTGGTGGTCGGTAACGAAGCCCTGTTCCGTGAAGAGATTACCCCCGAGGCGCTGACCGTGCTGCTGGACCGGGTGCGCGCCGCCGTGAAAGTACCGGTGACGACGTCCGAGCAATGGCACATCTGGGAAAAGCACCCGGAACTGGCCAAGCACGTCGACCTGATCGCCGCGCACATCCTGCCGTTCTGGGAATATATCCCGATGGACAAGGCCGGCCAGTACGTGCTCGACCGCGCCAAGGACCTGAAGAAGCTGTTCCCGAAAAAACCGCTGCTGCTGTCGGAGGTTGGCTGGCCGAGCAACGGGCGCATGCGCGGTGGCAATGAAACTTCGCCAGCAGACCAGGCGGTTTACCTGCGCACCCTGGTGAACAAGCTCAACCGCCAGGGGTTCAACTACTTCGTGATCGAAGCCTTCGATCAGCCGTGGAAAGTCAGCGACGAAGGCTCGGCAGGCGCTTACTGGGGCGTGTTCAACGCCGCGCGCCAGCAGAAATTCAATTTTGAAGGCCCGGTGGTTGCAATCCCGCAATGGCGGGTACTGGCCATCGGTTCGGTGGTACTCGCGCTGCTGTCGCTGACGCTGTTGATGATCGATGGCTCGGCACTACGCCAGCGTGGCCGGACCTTCCTCACCTTTATCGCGTTCCTGTGCGGTTCGGTGCTGGTGTGGATCGGCTACGACTACAGCCAGCAATACAGCACCTGGTTCAGCGTCACCGTGGGCATTCTCTTGGCCCTTGGCGCCCTGGGCGTGTTTATCGTGCTGCTGACCGAAGCCCACGAACTGGCGGAAGCGGTGTGGACTCACAAGCGCCGGCGTGAATTCCTGCCGGTAGTGGGGGATTCGGACTACCGCCCGAAAGTATCGATCCATGTGCCGTGCTACAACGAGCCGCCGGACATGGTCAAACAGACCCTCGACGCCCTGGCCGCCCTCGATTACCCGGACTACGAAGTCCTGATCATCGACAACAACACCAAGGACCCGGCAGTGTGGGAACCGGTGCGCGACTACTGCGAAACCCTCGGCCCGCGCTTCAAATTCTTCCACGTCGCGCCCCTGGCCGGTTTCAAGGGTGGCGCGCTGAACTACCTGATCCCGCACACCGCCAAGGATGCCGAAGTGATCGCGGTGATCGACTCCGACTACTGCGTGTCGCCCAATTGGCTCAAACACATGGTGCCGCATTTCGCCGACCCGAAAATCGCTGTGGTGCAATCGCCCCAGGACTATCGCGACCAGAACGAAAGCACCTTCAAGAAGCTCTGCTATGCGGAGTACAAGGGTTTCTTCCACATCGGCATGGTCACCCGCAACGACCGAGACGCGATCATCCAGCACGGCACCATGACCATGACCCGCCGCTCGGTGCTCGAGGAACTGGGCTGGGCCGACTGGTGCATCTGCGAAGACGCCGAACTGGGCCTGCGCGTATTCGAGAAAGGCCTGTCGGCGGCGTATTACCACGATAGCTACGGCAAGGGCTTGATGCCGGATACCTTCATCGACTTCAAGAAACAGCGTTTCCGCTGGGCCTACGGCGCGATCCAGATCATCAAGCGCCACACCGCCAGCCTGCTGCGCGGCAAGGACACCGAGCTGACCCGTGGCCAGCGTTATCACTTCCTCGCGGGCTGGCTACCGTGGGTGGCGGATGGCATGAACATCTTCTTCACCGTCGGGGCCCTGCTGTGGTCGGCGGCGATGATCATCGTGCCGACGCGGGTTGATCCGCCGCTGCTGATTTTCGCGATCCCGCCGCTGGCGCTGTTCGTGTTCAAGGTCGGCAAGATCATTTTCCTCTACCGCCGTGCGGTGGGGGTCAATCTCAAGGACGCATTCTGTGCGGCCCTGGCCGGCCTGGCGTTGTCGCACACCATCGCCAAGGCGGTGCTGTATGGTTTTTTCACCACCAGCATTCCGTTCTTTCGCACACCGAAAAACGCGGATAACCACGGCTTCTGGGTGGCGATTTCCGAAGCCCGCGAAGAAATGTTCATCATGCTGCTGTTGTGGGGCGCGGCGCTGGGGATCTACCTGGTGCAGGGCCTGCCAAGCAATGACATGCGCTTCTGGGTGGTGATGTTGCTGGTGCAGTCGCTGCCGTATGTGGCGGCGCTGGTGATGGCGTTCCTGTCTTCGCTGCCCAAGCCTGCGGCGAAGGTTGAGCCTGTCATGCCGCTGTAAAAACCTGCGCAATGCACTAAACGGCGGCCTCTGGCCGCCGTTTTGCTATAAGATAACGGCCGTTTGTGAGACCTGGCAGGCGCTGAGTTCCCTTGTGGGAGCGGGCTTGCTCGCGAATGCGGTGTGTCATTCAACCTATCAGGTGACTGAACCACCGCATTCGCGAGCAAGCCCGCTCCCACAGTGGATCTGCGTCGTTTCAGATTCTGTATTCCACATTCGCCCTGCGCCCACCACACGCTTCCCGGAGTTTCCCCATGACGGCCCATGCCGACCTTTCGCCGACCCTTCAACTTGCCATCGACCTGATCCGTCGCCCGTCGGTCACGCCGATCGACGCCGATTGCCAGAAGCTGATGATGCAGCGCCTGGGCGACGCCGGGTTTGCGCTCGAGCCGATGCGCATCTTCGAGGTGGACAACTTCTGGGCCACCCATGGCAAACACGACGGCCCGGTGCTGTGCTTCGCCGGCCATACCGACGTGGTGCCGACCGGTCCGGTGCAGGCATGGCAGAACGACCCGTTCGACGCACTGATCGATGAACACGGCATGCTCTGCGGGCGTGGCGCGGCGGACATGAAAGGCAGCCTGGCAGCCATGCTGGTCGCTGCGGAGCGTTTCGTCAGCGACTATCCCGACCACAAGGGTTCGGTGGCGTTCCTGATCACCAGCGATGAAGAAGGCCCGGCGCACCACGGCACCAAGGCCGTGATCGAACGCCTGGCCGCGCGCAAGGAGCGCCTGGACTGGTGCATCGTCGGCGAACCCTCGAGCACCACGCTGGTAGGCGATGTGGTCAAGAACGGCCGGCGCGGCTCCCTCGGCGCGACCCTTACCGTGCGCGGCGTGCAAGGTCACGTGGCCTACCCGCACCTGGCGAAGAACCCGATCCACCTCGCGGCACCGGCATTGGCGGAACTTGCCGCCGAGCATTGGGATGACGGCAACACCTTTTTCCCGCCCACCAGCTTCCAGATCTCCAACCTCAATTCCGGCACCGGCGCGACCAACGTGATCCCCGGCGACCTGACAGCGGTGTTCAACTTCCGCTTCTCGACCGAATCGACCGTCGAAGGCCTGCAACAACGCGTTGCGGCGATTCTCGACAAGCATGGCCTGGACTGGCACGTGGAGTGGGCACTGTCGGGCCTGCCCTTCCTCACCGAACCGGGTGCGCTGCTGGATGCGGTATCGGCAAGCATCAAGGCCATTACGGGGCGCGAAACCAAGGCTTCCACCAGCGGCGGCACGTCCGATGGGCGCTTTATCGCGACCCTCGGCACCCAAGTGGTCGAGCTGGGCCCGGTCAACGCGACGATCCACCAGGTCAATGAGCGCATTCTCGCCAGCGACCTCGATGTGCTGACCGAAATCTATTACCAGACCCTGATCAAGTTGCTCGCCTGATGCTCGCCTGCCCCCTTTGCAGCGCACCGCTCAACGCGGTCGACAATGGCGTAGCCTGCCCGGCCGGGCACCGTTTCGACCGTGCGCGCCAGGGTTACCTGAACCTGTTGCCGGTGCAGCACAAGAACAGCCGCGACCCGGGCGACAACCTGGCCATGGTCGAGGCCCGCCGCGACTTCCTCAACGCCGGGCACTACGCCCCGGTGGCCAGGCGCCTGGCCGAGCTGGCCGCTGAACGTGCCCCGTCGCGTTGGGTCGACATCGGTTGTGGCGAGGGTTACTACACCGCGCAAATCGCCGACGCACTGCCCCATGCCGACGGCTATGCGCTGGACATCTCCAGGGAAGCGGTCAAGCGCGCCTGCAAGCGCAACCCGGCGCTGACCTGGTTGATCGCGAGCATGGCTCGAGTGCCGTTGGCCGACGCCAGCTGCCAGTTCCTGGCCAGCGTGTTCAGCCCGCTGGACTGGCAGGAGGCCAAGCGTCTGCTCAGCCCGGGCGGCGGCTTGATGAAGGTCGGGCCGACCAGCGGCCACCTGATGGAACTGCGCGAACGCCTGTACGACGAAGTGCGCGAGTACACCGACGACAAGCACCTGGCCCTGGTACCGGACGGCATGAGCCTGGCGCACAGCGAAACCCTGACGTTTACGCTGAGCCTGGCCGAACCCCAGGACCGCGCCAACCTGCTGGCCATGACGCCCCACGGCTGGCGCGCCAGTGCCGAGCGCCGCAAGGAAGTGATCGAGGCCGCCGAACCGCTGCTGGTCACTGTGTCGATGCGCTACGACTATTTCGTGCTTCAATAACCGACTTTATTTCCGCGAATGGATTTTCGAATCCCGCAACGAGGAACATCCATGCGCCAACCCGATATCGAGATTTACCTGAAGGACGCCGACGTCGACCACAAAGCCATCGCCGCCTGGCTGGGCGCCGCCCTGGGCCCATGCACCGACTGGGTCCAGAAAGGCCAGACCTACAAGTGCAAGGCTGGCAACGTGCCGGTGACCTGGTTGCCCAAAGCGGTAGGAAAATGGAACAGCCTGTACCTGGAAAGCGACCAGACCCCATGGGACGACGACATCGCCTGCGCCCGCGCCGCGTTTGCCGCGCTGAACGTGGAAGTGCGTTGTGCACCGGGGACCTGGGTTGAGGAAGAAGGCGAGGAAAGCGCGGATACCTGGATTCGCATCAGCGTAGACGGCGAAGAGCAGATCACCTGGAAGACTGCCTGACTCCGGGCTGCAAACCCAATTTAAATGTGGGAGGGGGCTTGCTCGCGAAAGCGGTGTATCAGCCACCATAGAGATTGACTGATCTACCGCTTTCGCGAGCAAGCCCGCTCCCACAGGGGTTCAGCGGCGTTGCATAAACCTAGCTCAAAGACCCACCACATCCTCCGCCTGCAAGCCCTTCTCGCCGGTCACCACGGCGTATTCCACCTGCTGGCCTTCGGCCAGGGAACGGTGGCCCTCACCGCGAATGGCGCGGTAGTGTACGAACACATCCTTGCCGTCTTCGCGCTGGATAAACCCATAGCCCTTTGCATCGTTGAACCACTTCACATTGCCGGTTTCGCGCTCTGCCATCTGTCTTACTCCCACATGCATTTTTATTGTTGAGTGAGCGGTGTTGAACTGCCGAGTATAAGACAGGCTCAAAAACGATCAACTCAAGTTTACATCGCTGCTTTTTTGCCGATTTTCGGCGAATACGGCACACTACGTGCCCGAGCGCCTGCTCGGTTTTTTCCACTTGAAGCAGCACGCCTATGACCCGCTCTCCGTTCCGCCGTCTAGTGTTTGGCACCTTGCGCCGACTGTTGTACCTCTGGGTTCGCTCAGAGACGATCAACCAGTCGTCCCTAACCCTCAACCTGGACCGCAGCCGGCCGGTGTTCTATGTCCTGCAATCGCCCTCCCTCAGCGAGCTGGCCGTGGTCGACGCCGAGTGCACCAAGGCCGGCCTGCCGCGCCCGGTGCTGCCGGTATCGGTGGGCCCACTGATGGAACCGGCGGCGTTCTTCTACCTCACGCCGGAACCGGACTGGCTCGGCCGCCAGGACAAGCGCGGCGCACCGCCAACCCTGACCCGTCTGGTCAACACCCTTGCCGAGCACGCCGAAGAGAATGCACAAATCATTCCCGTCAGCGTGTTCTGGGGGCAATCTCCCGAGAGCGAGTCCAGCCCGTGGAAGCTGTTGTTTGCCGATAGCTGGGCGGTCACCGGGCGTCTGCGCCGGTTGTTGAGCATCCTGATCCTCGGTCGCAAGACCCGAGTGCAATTCTCCGCGCCTATCAACCTGCGTGAATTGATCGAGCACAATAAAGGGCACGAACGTACGGTGCGAATGGCCCAGCGCATCCTGCGTGTGCACTTTCGTAACCTGAAGACCGCGGTGATCGGCCCCGATCTGTCCCACCGGCGTAACCTGGTGAAGGGATTGGTCAACATGCCGCTGGTGCGCCAGGCCATTGCGGACGAAGCCGAGCGGGAGAAAATCTCCCCGGAAAAAGCCAAAGCCCAGGCCCTGCGCTACGGCAACGAGATCGCTTCGGACTACACCTACACGGCGATCCGTTTTCTGGAAGTGGTGCTGAGCTGGTTCTGGAACAAGATCTACGACGGCATCAAGGTCAACAACATCGAAGGTGTGCAAAAGGTTGCCCAGGGTTACGAGGTGATCTATGTGCCTTGCCACCGCAGCCATATCGACTATCTGTTGCTGTCCTACCTGCTGTTCAAGAACGGCCTGACGCCGCCGCATATCGCCGCCGGGATCAACCTGAACATGCCGGTGATCGGCAGCCTGCTGCGCCGTGGTGGTGCGTTTTTCATGCGCCGCACCTTCAAGGGCAACCCGTTGTACACCTCGGTGTTCAACGAATACCTGCACACCCTGTTCACCAAGGGCTTTCCGGTGGAGTACTTCGTCGAAGGCGGCCGCTCGCGCACCGGGCGCATGCTGCAGCCGAAGACCGGGATGCTCGCGATTACCCTGCGCAGTTTCTTGCGCTCCTCGCGCATGCCCATCGTGTTTGTGCCGGTGTATATCGGCTATGAGCGCGTGCTCGAAGGCCGCACCTACCTGGGTGAGTTGCGCGGCGCGAGCAAGAAGAAAGAGTCGATCTTCGATATTTTCAAAGTGGTCGGCGCGCTCAAGCAGCGCTTTGGCCAGGTCGCGGTCAACTTCGGCGAGCCGATCAAGCTGGCCGAATTCCTCGACGCCGAGCAACCGGACTGGCGTTCCCAAGACCTGGGCCCGAACTACAAGCCAGCCTGGCTCAACGAAACCACCCACCGCCTCAGCGAACAAGTGGCGCGCCATTTGAACGAAGCCGCGGCGGTGAACCCGGTGAACCTCGTGGCGCTGGCGCTGCTGTCCACCACACGCCTGGCGCTGGACGAACAAGCCATGGCACGCCAGTTGGATCTGTACCTGGCCTTACTGCGTCGCGTGCCTTATTCACCCCATACCACCCTGCCCGAGGGCGATGGCCTGGCGCTGATCAAGCATGTGAAAGACATGAACCTGCTGTCGGAACAGAGTGATGCCCTGGGTAAGATTCTGTATCTGGACGAGCAGAACGCTGTCCTGATGACCTACTACCGCAATAACGTGCTGCACATCTTTGCCCTGCCGGCCCTACTCGCGAGCTTCTTCCAGAGCAGCTCGCGGATGAGCCGCGATCAGATTCTGCGCTACACCCATGCGCTGTATCCGTATCTGCAATCGGAGCTGTTTATCCGGTGGTCGCTGGAAGAGCTGGACACCGTGATCGACCAGTGGCTGGACGCGTTTGTCGAGCAAGGCTTGCTGCGTTTCGAGAAAGACGTCTACCTGCGCCCGGCGCCGAGTTCGCGGCATTTTGTATTGCTGACGTTGCTCTCCAAGAGCATCGCCCAGACCCTGCAACGCTTCTACATGGCGATTTCGCTGCTGCTCAACAGCGGCCAGAACAGCATCAGCGCCGAGGAACTGGAAGACCTGTGTACGATCATGGCCCAGCGCCTGTCGATCCTGCATGGGCTCAACGCCCCGGAATTCTTCGACAAGAGCCTTTTCCGACATTTCATCCAGACCTTGCTGGAGCAAGATGTGCTGCGCCGTGATGAGGCCGGCAAGTTGAGCTATCACGACCTGCTCGGCGAACTGGCCGAAGGCGCCGCCAAGCGCGTGTTGCCGGCCGAGATTCGCCTGTCGATCCGCCAGGTAGCCCTGCATCGTGTAGATGGTGCAGCCGAAGCGCCGGTGGAACCGCAAGCGCTCAATCCTGAGGAAACCCGCTAGATTTAAACCGGAGCCGGTGAAATACCGGCGCCGTTGAAAAGGAGCTGCACCATGAAAAAAACTGTCCTACTGGGCCTCACCGCCCTGCTCGGAGCCTGCCAGTCCATGAGCCCTACCCCCAAGGCCAGCCTCGCAGGCGAAGTGTTTTATCTGCAACGCATCGCCTTGCCGCCGACCGCGACCTTGAGCGTCAGCCTGCAGGATGTGTCGCTGATGGACGCCCCGGCCGTCACCCTGGCCGAGCAGAAAGGCCCGATCAAAGGCCAGGTGCCGCTGCCGTTTCAACTGAGCTACGACCCGGCCCAAATCAAAGCCGGCCACCGTTATTCGGTGAGCGCTCGCATCGAGGTGGATGGCAAGCTAATGTTCATCACCACCGAACGCCACGCGGTGCAGCTCAACGGCCAGGATCCGCAACCCTTGCGCGTGCGCGTTGACGCTGTGACCCATTGATAGCCTCTAGAACATAAGCCATAGCAAAAGGAAGCCCCCATGCTCCGTAAATCCCTTCGCCTCACTGCTCTGTGTGCCGGCCTGCTGTTCGGCGCCAGCGCCATGGCCCTGGACTTGAGCAGCCTGTCCCAGGGCGACGCCAGCGGCGGCCTCAAGGACGCATTGACCCAAGGCGCGCAGATCGCCGTGAAACAACTGGGCGTTCCCGGTGGTTTCAGCAATAACCCGGAGGTGAAGATCGGCCTGCCTGGCAAACTGGGAAAGGTCGCCGACAAGCTGAAAATGTTCGGCATGGGTGACCAGGTCACGCAGTTGGAAACCAGCATGAACAAGGCGGCCGAAACCGCCGTGACCCAGGCCCAGCCGATCCTGGTCAACGCCGTCAAGAACATGAGCGTGACAGACGCCAAGGGCATCCTCAGTGGTGGCCAGGATTCCGCCACCCAGTACCTGAACAAAAGCAGCCGCGACCAGATCCGCGCCAAGTTCCTGCCGATCGTCAAGGCTGCTACCGATAAGGTGGGTGTCGCCCAGCAGTACAATGCCCTGGCCGGCAAGGCCGCAGCCTTTGGCGCGCTGGACGCCAAGAGCGCCAACGTCGAAAACTACGTGACCGAACAGGCGCTGGATGGGTTGTTCAAGATGATAGCCAAGCAGGAAGAAACCATCCGCGAGAACCCTGCGGCTGCCGCGACCAGCCTGGCGAAGAAAGTCTTCGGCGCCCTGTAAAGCCACGCATGAGTCCGGGCAAGCGCGGGATGCTCGCTTGCCCGGCCCCAAGAAGTCCTCGTGTAATTAGAAAATCTTCCCTAGAAGACCGATACCACCAAAAGCGATCGCACCCAAAGGCATGACGCCGAAGCCTATCGCCAGGCTCTTGCCGGGCTTGCACGCATCCTTGCAGGGGTTGCTCGGCTTGGCCGGTTCAGGTTTGCCAGGCTCGCAGGGGTTGCTGCTGCAGACTGGCCGGGAAGCGCTGACATTGATATCAATTTTCATAAACACTCCTTGAATCATCAGATTTAAGCTCCCACCAACAGGGGTGAAGCCCTGCCGGCAAAAGACCTGGCAATCAGGTAATGCATGAGTGGCCCTTGCCCAGCAAACGTTCCCGGCTTCTGAACCCCTTTGTGAAAATCCCTACGACAACCTTTTACACGGCCTGGGGTTTGACCCGAAACCATGCCGCGTACAACGCCGGCAAAAACAACAGCGTCAATGCCGTCGCCACAATCAACCCGCCCATGATCGCCACGGCCATTGGCCCGAAGAACACACTGCGCGACAGCGGGATCATGGCCAGCACCGCCGCCAGGGCGGTCAGTACAATCGGGCGGAAGCGTCGGACGGTGGCCTCGATGATCGCTTGCCAGGGTGCCAGGCCGGCCTTGATGTCCTGTTCGATCTGATCCACCAGAATCACCGAGTTACGCATGATCATCCCCGACAGCGCGATGGTGCCCAGCATCGCCACGAAGCCGAAAGGCTGGCGGAATACCAGCAGGAATAAGGTCACACCAATCAGCCCCAGCGGCGCGGTCAGAAACACCATCGCCGTGCGCGAGAAGCTGCGCAGTTGCAGCATCAGCAGGGTCAGCACCACCACGATAAACAGCGGCACGCCGGCCTTGACCGAGTTCTGGCCACGGGCGGAGTCCTCGACCGTACCGCCGACCTCCAGCAGGTAACCGTCCGGCAGCTCGGCACGCACGCCTTCGAGGGTCGGCAGGATCTGCTGGACCAACGTCGCCGGTTGCTCCTTGCCATAGATGTCCGCGCGTACGGTCACCGTTGGCAGGCGGTTGCGGTGCCAGATAATGCCCTCTTCGAAGCCGTATTCGAGGGTGGCGATCTGTGACAAGGCTACGCTCTTGCCGTTGGCGGTAGGCACGGCCAGGCTGGGCAGCAATGACAGTTCGGTACGTTCCTGCACAGTGCCGCGCAGGAGAATCTCGATCAACTCGTTGTCCTCACGGTATTGACTGACGCTGGAGCCGGTCAACGAACGCTGCAGGAATTTCGACAGCTCGGCCGTGCTCACGCCGAGGGCACGGGCGCGGTCCTGGTCAATATTGAGATAGACGATCTTGCTGGGCTCTTCCCAGTCCAGGTGCACATTGACCACATGGGTATTCTCGCGAACCCTGGCCGCCACTTTGCGTGCGAGGGCACGCACCTCTTCGATATGCTCGCCGGTCACGCGAAACTGCACCGGGTAGCCCACGGGCGGGCCGTTTTCCAGGCGCGTGACCCGTGAGCGCAGGTCGGGGAATTGTTCATTGAGGGTTTCGATCAGCCAGGTGCGCAGGCTTTCACGTTCCTCGATGGTTTTAGCCACTACGACAAACTGGGCAAAACTGGCGGCCGGCAACTGCTGGTCCAGCGGCAAATAGAAGCGCGGCGAACCGGTGCCCACATAGGCCACGTAGTTGTCGATGCCGGCGTGCTCCTTGAGCAGCGCTTCCAGGCGCTTGACCTGCTCGGCGGTGTTGCTCAACGAGGTGCCTTCGGCCAGCTTCAGGTCAACCATCAGCTCCAGACGGCCGGACGCCGGGAAGAACTGCTGTGGTACGAAACGGAACAGGGCGACCGAGCCGATAAACAGCAGCAAGGTCAACACGATCACGGTTTTACGCCGCCGCACGCACCACTCCACCACGCGTCTGACGCGCTGGTAGAAGGGTGTGCCGTAGGGATCCGGGCCATCGGTGCCGTGCTTGGCTGCATGAATCTTCGCCAGGTCCGGCAGGAGCTTTTCGCCCAGGTAAGGCACGAACACCACGGCGGCGACCCAGGAAGCGAGCAACGCAATGGTCACTACCTGGAAAATCGAACGGGTGTACTCGCCGGTGCTCGACTGCGCGGTGGCAATCGGCAGGAAGCCCGCCGCCGTGATCAGCGTACCCGTGAGCATTGGGAACGCGGTGCTGGTCCAGGCGAAGCTGGCGGCCTTGAGCCGGTCATACCCTTGCTCCATTTTGATCGCCATCATTTCCACGGCGATGATGGCGTCATCCACCAGCAAGCCCAACGCCAGCACCAAGGCCCCGAGCGAGATCTTGTGCAGGCCGATGCCGAAGTAATACATGGCGGCGAACGTCATCGCCAGCACCAGCGGAATCGCCAGGGCCACTACCATGCCGGTGCGAACGCCGAGGGAGAAGAAACTCACCAGCAGCACGATGGCCAAGGCTTCGGCCAACACCTGCACGAATTCGCCGACGCTGGTTTTCACCGCCGCCGGTTGGTCCGACACCTTGCGCAGCTCCATGCCCGCCGGAAGGTTCTTCCGCAGGCGTGCGAACTCGCCCTCCAGCGCTTTGCCCAGGACCAGAATGTCACCGCCGTCACGCATGGCCACGGCCAGGCCAATGGCGTCAGCCCCCATGAAGCGCATGCGCGGTGCCGGTGGGTCATTGAAACCACGGTGGATCTCGGCCACATCGCCGATGCGCAAGGTTCGGTCACCTACGCGTAACGGGAAGTCGCGGATTTCTTCGACGGTCTGGAAGTTGCCCGACACCCGCAGTTGCACGCGTTCGCTCGGCGTTTCAAAGAAGCCGGCGGTGGAGACCGCATTCTGTTCCTGCAGCGCCTGTTGCACCGCCGCCAAGGGCAAGCCGAGGGTGGCGAGTTTGAGATTGGAGAGTTCGATCCAGATCTTTTCGTCCTGCTGGCCGAGCAACTCGACCTTGCCCACATCCGCTACACGCTGCAGTTGTATCTGGATGCGGTCTGCGTAGTCCTTGAGCACGGCGTAGTCGAACCCATCGCCGGTCAGGGCGTAGATATTGCCAAAGGTGGTGCCGAATTCATCGTTGAAAAACGGCCCCTGGATATCCGGCGGCAAGGTCTGGCGGATGTCGCTGATCTTCTTGCGCGCCTGGTACCACAACTCGGGGATCTGCGCCGAATGCATGGCGTCGCGCGCTATAAAAGTGACCTGGGACTCACCGGGGCGCGAGAAGGAGACAATGCGTTCGTACTCACCGGTCTCCATGAGTTTTTTCTCGATGCGTTCGGTGACTTGCCGCGAGACTTCCTGGGCCGTCGCGCCGGGCCAGTTGGTCTTGATCACCATCGCCTTGAAGGTGAACGGCGGGTCTTCACTTTGTCCCAGCTTGGAGTAGGACAAGGTGCCGACCACGGCCAGCAGGATCATCAGGAACAGTACGATCTGGCGATTACGCAACGCCCATTCGGAAAGATTGAAACCCATCGGGGACTACTCCTTGGCCGCCAGATTCACCACACGGTTGGAGCGATCCACCGGGCGCACTTGCTGGCCCTCGTGGAGCACATGCACGCCGGCGGCGATGACCCAATCGGTCGGGGCCAGACCTTCGAGCACCGGGACGGTTTTTTCACCAAAGGCGCCGATGCGAACCGGCACGCGCTCGAGGGTGTTGCCTCGCTGCACCCGCCAGACATAGGACGCACCGTTCTCGGCGCTGACGGCGGACAGCGGCACTGACAGCGGGATAACACCCTCAGCCTGTATGAACACGCGAGCGCTCTGGCCCAATTCAGCCGGAACCTTGCCGCCGGTGAACGCCACCCGCGCAGCAAACGTACGAGATTTCGGGTCGGCCGCCGGCGACAGTTCACGGATACGTCCGGCAAAGCGCTGGTCGGGCTGGCTCCAGAGCTCAACCGATACCGGCTGACCGATCTTGAAGCGACCAAAACCCTGTTCCGGCAGACTGATCAGCACTTCGCGTTCGCCATCGGTGGCCAGGGTGAACACGGTCTGGCCGGCGGACACCACCTGGCCGACCTCCACCGCGCGCCTGGCCACTAACCCGTCCTGTGGCGCACGCAGCACGGCATAGCCCGCCTGGTTGCCGGCCACGTCGAACTCGGCCTTGATCTGCTTGAGGCGTGCAACACCTGCCCGGTAGAGGTTCTCGGAATTGTCGTACTGGGAACGGCTGACCATCTGACGGTCCATCAGGGTCTTGTAGCGGTCGCGCTCGGCACGCACCAGGCTCAGGTTGGCCTCGGCGGCGGCGACCTGGGCGCGGCTTGCTTCCAGTTGCAGGCGCACATCCTGCGGGTCGAGTTCCGCCAGCGCCTGGTTGGCCTTGACCCGCTCGCCCTCCTCCACCAGGCGCTTGCTGACCTTGCCGCCAATGCGAAAGGCCAGGTCCGGCTCATAGCGGGCGCGCACTTCGCCGGGATAGCTGTCCATCGACTGCGAAGAAGGCTGTGGCTGCACCACCATTGCCGGGCGGACGGCGGTCTGGACCGCTTCCTCATGGCCACAACCGGCCAGCAGGAAGACCAGACTGATAGGCAACGCAAAGGGCAGGAAAGTGCTGCGCATGCTGTAGGACCTTTCGCAAATGAAGCTAGGAATAATTATACTGGCGGGTATGTTATTAATACCAAACTCACCAGTCCAGTATTAAAGGTGAAAATGTCCGACAATCCTGTGAACACCAATAGCCCCGGGCGCCCCAAGGACATGGCAAAACGCCAGGCTATCCTCGAAGCCGCGAAAATCTTGTTTTTGAGCAATGGCTACGCCAGTACGAGCATGGATGCCGTGGCTCTGGAGGCCGGCGTGTCGAAACTGACGGTCTACAGCCACTTCAACGACAAGGAGACGCTGTTTACCGCTGCGGTGGTGGCCAAGTGTGAGGAGCAACTGCCGGTGATGTACTTCGAGCTGCCCGCGGGCATGCCCGTAGAGACTGTGTTGTTGAATATCGCGCGGGGGTTCCATCGCCTGATCAACAGCGAAGAGTCGGTCAACCTGCATCGCCTGATGATGACCACCGGCAACCAGGACGTGAAACTCTCGCAGATCTTCTTCGAGGCAGGGCCCATGCGCATGCTGCAGGGCATGGAGCGCCTGCTCGGCAAGATCGACCAGAGCGGCGCGCTGAGCATCGACAAACCGTTTACGGCGGCCGAGCATTTCTTCTGCCTGCTCAAGGGCACGGCGAACTTCTGCTTGCTGTATGGCTGCGGCGGGCAGTTGAGTGAAGAAGCCGCCGAGGAGCATGTGCGGGAGGTGGTGGGGTTGTTTATGCGGGCTTATCGGCCTTGAAGCCCCGTGTTGCCTGATCGGACGCTATCGCGGGCAAGCCCGGCTCCCACAGGGAATGCACTCTTCTGTGGGAGCCGGGCTTGCCCGCGATGAGGCCCGCAAGACCAGAGAAAGGCTTAAGGCTTGAGCGCTTTCCTGGCATAAATATCATACCGGCTGGACTTGCCATCCAGCGCATGGCTTGGCTTGGGCCCCTCAATGCACGGCGCCTTGCGTGGACGCTTGACCACCACGCGGTGGCTGGCCAGGGCCAGGGCGGCGGCCAACAGCGCGGGGGCATCCGGATCGTCGCCGACCAGCGGCCGGAACAGACGCATTTCCTTCTTCACCAGGGCGGTTTTCTCACGGTGTGGGAACATCGGGTCGAGGTAGATCACCTGGGGCGGCTCGCCTTCCCAACTGCGCATCACGTCGATGGAGTTGCCCTTGAGCAACTTCATGCGCGCGACGATGGCCGCCACCTCACGATCCTGCGCACCGCGCGCCAAGCCGTCTTCGAGCAGGGCGCCGATCAGCGGCTGGCGCTCGATCAGGCTCATCTCGCAGCCCAGGCTGGCCAGCACAAAGGCGTCCTTGCCCAGGCCGGCCGTTGCATCAAGCACCCGTGGGCGCACGCCTTGGGCGATACCCACGGCCTTGGCGATCATTTGCCCGCTGCCGCCGCCATAAAGGCGTCGATGCGCCGCGCCGCCTTCGACAAAGTCCACACGCACGGGCCCTGGCGCATCCGGCCCGAGCTGCTGCAATTGCAGTCCATGCTCTCCAACCTGCAAGGAAAAGTCCGCATCCGCTACCGCTAACGGCAAGCCAAGCTGCTGCGCCCATTGCTCGGCACGGTGCTTGAACCCTTCGCCCAAGGCCACGACCTGGATGCGGCTGGCTGCTGGTTGTTCGCTCATCAATCGCTACGCTCAAAAATATTAAGGATCGGCCAATACCGGCCGATAAAAACAACAGTCAGGTATTTTGCCAGAGCTGAGCGTCGACCGAGAAAAATGTCAGACATTCTCCCCCTAACCATCGGTGTACTGCCGACCCACAACCACTACGGCCTGCGCAATACTCAAGCGCTGGCCGGGGTGAGTCATGTGTGGCAGGACTTCTTCGCCCGGGCATTGGCCGAGCAGCTCGGCGATACGCCGGACGCGCTCACGGTTCGAGCACCGGCTGCGGTGGACCCGGCGGTAGAACCCAGCGAAGGCGCCGACCTGCTGTCGCAGATCCTCACCCAGCGTGAGTGCGACGTAAAAGATACCGAGATCGCCCCGCCGGAGCCGTTATTCCTGCCAATCGCCGAGTTCGAGACCGAACTGCTGCCGCCGGCCGCCACGCCGTTCCCGGCAGAAGAAATCGTCGCCCAGCAACACCAGCAGGACTTCGAAAGCGGCTGGGTACGGCCGATCGTACTGACCGCCGGCCTTCCATTGCCGGAACCGGGTCCGGCGCCGCAGCCACGCCCATTGCACCTGCCCATCGCCGAATTCGAGTTGGACCTGCTGCCTCCCGCCGCCACGCCGTACCCGACCGAAGAGCTGATCGCGCAACAAAAAGCGCTGGACTTCGATTGCTACTGGGCACGCCCGCTGGTCGCCCACAACCTGCGCCTGGCCGCTTAAATCTCAGCGACACACCCACCAACGCCCCATGTCCAGATGAAAATGATTGCGGTGCGCCGCGTTGTAGTCGGGACCCAGCACCACGTTGAAATTGTCGCAGGCTCCCTCGCGCACCCGACGCAGGAACCGTGCATTATCGCCCTCCCCCGGCCAATCCTTGAGCACACTGATGCTGCGCCCATCCGCCAGGCGGAAACCGGCGATGTCCAACGCATTCGCCGAGGCATGCTCGCTGAGTCGCCCGTCGGCACGGTTATACATAGTGCGGCAGGCAAAGCTGCCGAGGTGATCGACCCGCGTTACCGCCTGGCCGAAGATCGCCTGGGCCGCCGGTTGCAAGCTGTGGCGCTCAAACAGGGCAAAGGCCACCGCCAGCGGGCAACTGGCGAGAAAGCTGCTGCTTAGCCCAACCGCCGCGCCCTGCACGCGCAAGGTGTTGCGCAGCGGGCAAGCGGCATCGGCAGGCGAATCGGCCTGGTGGCTGACGCGCAGGCCCGATGTTTTCAGCACCTGGTCGCACAGTGCCGGGTCGTCCTGCAGGCGCCCCAGCTTATAACGCGTCAAAAGGTTCGGGTTGGCGCGCACATCAAGCGGCGCCCACGGGTTCCACTGCGCAGGCAGCGGCACCCAGCCGCGCCAGACGCCAACGGCAAAAGCACCCACCAGGATCAGCAGCACGCCAACCATGTTGAAGAAACGCACCGCCTACCCCTTGAAGAACTGGTTGGCCTGACTGAACGGCATCTTGCGCTCGGTAAACGTGAATGTACCTAGCTCATACATTTCCCGGGCCGCGCGGTAGAACTCACCATAGGCGGCCAATGCCAGCGCCGAGCCGACGCTGATCCGCCGTACGCCCATCGCGCTGAGCTGCGCGACGCTGAGGTTCAAGCCGCCGGACATCAACACATTCACCGGCTTGGGCGCCACCGCCTTGACCACTGCGAGCACCTCCTCGGCAGTGCTCAGGCCCGGCGCATACAACACGTCGGCCCCGGCCTCGGCGTAGGCTTGCAGCCGGCGGATGGTGTCCGGCAAATCCAGGCGCCCATGCAGGAGATTTTCCGCGCGGGCCGTTAATGTAAAGGTGAATGGCAGGCTGCGGGCGGCGGCAACGGCGGTTTCCACGCGCTCGACGGACAGGTCGAAAGGATAGATCGGCTCGGCGGCAATGCCTGTGGCATCTTCGATGGAGCCCCCGACGATACCGCTGGCAGCGGCACGCAGGATGGTCCGGGCGCAGCCTTCGGGTGTGTCGCTGAAGCCGTTTTCCAGGTCGGCGGCCACCGGCAACGCAGTGGCCTGGGCGATCATGCCGGCATTGAGCAACGTGTCTTCCAGGGACAACGCCCCCTCCGCATCGGGCCGCGCCAAGCTGAACGCGTAGCCCGCACTGGTGGTGGCCAATGCTTCGAAACCCAGGCTGGCCAGCATCACGGCGGAGCCTGCGTCCCACGGGTTGGGCATCACGAATGCACGGCCGCGTTCATGCAAGGCCTTGAAGGTGTCGGCGCGAAGGGTTTGGGCATCCATGTCGGGCTCCTGGGCGGAAAAGGAGCCCTAGAGTAACCCCAGTTGCTCCGCTACGGGAGCTCGATCCAGGGTTGGCAGTGGCGGCAGGCCAGGCAGGCGTGCCATCAATTGATCGTGGAAACGCAGGGCCAGTTGCGCGGCGAGGCGGTTGTCCGAGGTGTGCAGGAACACGTAAGGGGTGCGGCCTTCTTCGATCCACCCTGCGACCTTTTCGACCCAGGGCTTGAGGAACGGGTCGTTGGCTTCCAAGTCGGGATGGCCGATAAAACGCACTTGGGGAAACTGCGTCAGCGCGGCCGGACGGGTTGGCACCTTGGGCTTTCTTGACTGCGCATGCAGCACAGCCGGCGAGGTGGAGGTGCAACTGAACAAGGCACGTGGATCCAGGCAAATCCGCTCGACGCCACGGTCACGCAACAAACGGTTGAGCCTGCGTTCGGCATCGCCCTTGGCGAAGAATTCCGAGTGCCGCACTTCGACGGCCATAGGACGCTCGACCCCATCGATGAAGCCTGCCAACTCGCCCAGGCGCTGCGCCGTGAACGTCGCGGGCAGTTGCAGCCAGAGCGGCGAAACCCGCCCACCCAGAGGGCTCATCAACCCGACGAAGCTCTCGGCAGCCGGCAATTGTTCAATCAGGTTGCCGCTGTGGCTGATATCGCCGGGAAACTTGGCGGTGAAGCGAAAATCTGCAGGCATGATCTCGGCCCAGCGCTGCACAGTGGCGGCCGAGGGTCTGGCATAAAACGTGGTGTTGCCTTCAACGGCATTGAAGACCTGGGAATACAGCGCGAGGTAATCGGTGGAACGCGCATCGGCCGGGTACAGGTATTCGCGCCAGGCGTTTTCGCTCCAGGACGGGCAACCGAGGTAGTAAGGCAGACGCATCAGATGTGGATGTCGAGACCCAGCACTTCCATATCCCATTCGACAAAACCGGCGGTGGTCAGGTAGCTGGCCAGGGCGGTGGCGACGCTTTTGCTCATTGAGCGCGGGAAGACCATGTCTTGCTGACGGGCGGGAAGACCGCTGATACGTGCTTGAGTGTTGGCCTGCGCCTCGGATTGGACTTCGATGAAGTCCGGCGAATCCTCGACGGATTCGTCTACCGTGACGTTGGCCTTTCGCGGCTTACGCTTGACGGGGTAGGACGGTGAGGAAAATCCATCTATACGCATATATGCGAACTCGGTATCAGTGATGGCATTTTAGTGGCGACTTCCGTTGCGCGCAAATGCTCTGGTGATAACTAGAACACATAATTTGAAAAAGGTTTAAAAACGGGGGCGAATTCTGACGATTGGTGCAACTTGCTGCCGTGGCGGCCTTCGGGCCGACCAGGTCGTTGGGGCTTTATGAGTACATATCCATTTCTGCGGTAACGGCGACTATTGGTTCCGCTTTTACAGCGGGTCACTTTGGAAAAGAGCCCCAAAGTAACCAAAGGGCTCTTGCCCCACCACTCGGTGCCTCGCCTAGGCTCGGCATGCCCTCACTCCGGCTTGAATCCGTGGGCCGCCGTCATGGGCCATCCATGGCCCAGGACGGCTAACCCGGCGTCCTGCCGGGTTACCCACGGATTCAAGCCTGCGTTCGGCCAGCGTGGTTGACGGGGCGCCTGAGATC
>NZ_JACCQQ010000010.1:0-202575 GCF_014268345.1 Pseudomonas sp. SWRI18 | reverse complement strand
CGCGAAGGCGGCGTATCAGTTGATGATGTATCGACTGACACGCCGCCTTCGCGAGCAAGCCCGCTCCCACATTTGATCTTTGTACGCTTGGCGTCTGTATTTCAAGCCCACAATAGGACAGGCCCCGACACAAGTGCCGGGGCCTGTAATGACCACATCCGTGTGGTCGGTCGCATGAACCTGTGAGGTGCATTGAGTGGATATCTAACTCACTCGTTGCCGCCGCCTTCTAGTTCAGACGAACTGTTGAGCGTTACTCTGCTTTCAGGCCGTCGGCCGATACAGCTTTAACGCCTTTGATCTTCTTGGTGATCGCTACTGCGGTTTCTTTCTGCGCTTCAGTCACGGCAGTAGAGGACGACAGGGAGACAACACCCTTGTTGGTTTCGACTTTAATGTCGGTACCAGGAATGCCTTTTTCGGTAACCAAGTCAGCTTTTACTTTAGTGGTGATCCAGGTATCGCTGGTCGCCTCGCCAGCGTTATGGGCTGCGCTTTTGGTTTTGTCGATACCGTCAGCCTTGGTAGCGCCGCCAGCCAGCAGGCCGTCAGCGGAAACAGCAGTCACACCTTTGATTTTCTTGGTGATGGCTACAGCGGTCGCTTTCTGCGAGTTAGAGATGGCTACGTCGGAAGACAGGGAAACCACGCCTTTGTTGGTTTCAACCTTGATGTCCGAACCTGGGATGCCTTTCTCAGTCAGCAGGTCAGCTTTGACTTTGGTGGTGATCCAAGTATCCGAAACGCTTTCCTTAGCCTGGGTGGCTTCGCCGGCCGCCAGAGTCATAGGGGCTTGGGAAGTCTGAGCAAAGGCTACGTTAGCACCCATGGCCAGAGTCAGAGCGGTAGCAGTAGCGAGAGCGAACTTCTTCATACGAGTAACTCCTGTTTTATTAAAAGACCGCAGTACCTAAACCTCGATACTGCAGCGCTAACAGGGATATTGCAGGCAATGTGCCAAGTCATGCCGCGCAATTAAAACCTTATAAATCAATGCGTTATGAAAATGCGAAATTCCCGGAATCGTGCAACTTGCATGATGCCAAGCACCACTGCATGCAAGTTGCGGCTTTTTACCGCTCAGTAAGCATCTGATTTCTCGGCATTTTCCTGAAGCCATAAAAAAAGGACTCCGAAGAGTCCTCTTGTTCAGCGTAAAGCTAAGGAGTAATTAAACGCCCGAAGCCTTGGCTGCTGCTACGTCCTTGATGGACAGCTTGATACGGCCGCGGTTGTCCACGTCCAGTACCAGCACTTCCACTTCCTGGCCTTCTTTCAGAATGTCGGTCACTTTCTCAACGCGAGCATCGCTCAGCATCGAGATGTGAACCAGACCGTCCTTGCCCGGCAGGATGTTCACGAATGCGCCGAAGTCGACGATGCGCTCAACCTTACCGACGTAGATTTTGCCGATCTCGGCTTCGGCGGTGATGCCCAGAACGCGCTGACGCGCAGCTTCTGCAGCTTCCTTGGTCTCGCCGAAGATCTTGATCGAGCCGTCGTCTTCGATGTCGATCGAAGCCTTGGTTTCTTCGCAGATCGCACGGATGGTCGCGCCGCCTTTACCGATGACATCACGGATTTTGTCGGTGTCGATTTTCATCGCGATCATGGTCGGAGCATTTTCCGACAACTCGGTACGCGACTGACCAATGATCTGGTTCATCTGGCCGAGGATGTTCAGGCGCGCTTCCAGGGCTTGGCCCAGAGCGATTTCCATGATCTCTTCGGTGATGCCCTTGATCTTGATGTCCATCTGCAGCGCGGTAACGCCCTTGGCGGTACCGGCTACCTTGAAGTCCATGTCGCCAAGGTGGTCTTCGTCACCCAGGATGTCGGTCAGGATGGCGAACTTCTCGCCTTCCTTAACCAGGCCCATGGCGATACCGGCAACCGGTGCCTTCATCGGCACACCGGCGTCCATCAGCGCCAGGGAAGCACCGCAGACCGAAGCCATGGAGCTGGAACCGTTGGATTCAGTGATTTCCGATACCACGCGGATGGTGTACGGGAACACGTCGGCGGCCGGCAGCATCGCGGCGATTGAACGACGGGCCAGACGGCCGTGACCGATTTCACGACGACCGGCGCCACCCATGCGACCACACTCGCCCACCGAGAACGGAGGGAAGTTGTAGTGCAGCATGAACGGGTCTTTTTTCTCGCCTTCCAAGGTGTCCAGCAGCTGTGCGTCACGGGCGGTGCCCAGGGTCGCGACAACCAGTGCCTGGGTTTCACCACGGGTGAACAGCGCCGAACCGTGAGTCTTCGGCAGAACGCCGACTTCGATGTTCAGCGGACGCACAGTGCGAGTGTCGCGGCCGTCGATACGTGGCTTTCCGTTAACGATGTTTTCGCGAACGGTGCGGTATTCGATTTCACCGAAAGCCGCTTTGACTTCGCTGGAAGAAGGCTGACCTTCTTCACCGGACAGCTTGGCGACGACCTGATCCTTCAGCTCGCCCAGGCGCGCGTAACGGTCGGCCTTGACGGTGATGGCGTAGGCCTGGGAGATCGCGTCGCCGAACTCGGCGCGGATAGCGGCCAGCAACTCGGTGGCTTCAGGCTGTGGAGCCCAGGTCCAGGTTGGCTTGGCAGCTTCAGCGGCCAGTTCCTTGACGGCGTTGATCACCACCTGGAACTCGTCGTGGGCGAACAGTACGGCGCCCAGCATCTGGTCTTCGGTCAGCTCTTTGGCTTCCGATTCAACCATCAACACGGCTTCCGAGGTACCGGCAACGACCATGTCCAGGCTCGATGCTTTCTGTTGCTCGTAAGTCGGGTTCAGCAGGTAGCCGGTGCTTTCGTGGAAAGCAACGCGGGCAGCGCCGATCGGGCCATCAAAAGGAATGCCGGAGATAGCCAGGGCAGCCGAGGTACCGATCATCGCAGCGATGTCCGGATCGGTCTTCTTGCTGGTGGAAACGACGGTGCAGACAACCTGCACTTCGTTCATGAAGCCTTCTGGGAACAGCGGACGGATCGGACGGTCGATCAGTCGGGAAGTCAGGGTTTCTTTCTCGGAAGGACGGCCTTCGCGCTTGAAGAAACCGCCAGGGATCTTACCGGCAGCGTAAGTCTTTTCCTGGTAGTGAACGGACAGAGGGAAAAAGCCTTTGCTCGGGTCAGCGGTCTTGGCGCCAACAACGGTCACCAGTACGGTCACGTCGTCGTCAACGGTAACCAGCACTGCGCCGGAGGCTTGACGGGCGATACGGCCTGTCTCGAGGGTAACGGTCGACTGACCGAACTGGAATTTTTTGATAACCGGGTTCACGGTGTCCTACCTTCTTTGTGGCTCTTGGGGAACTTGTTTTCTTGCGAAATTCTTGGGCAATGTCGGGAATCGGCCCGAGCCTCGTCCAGGGTAAAACGTGTATCCAGATAAAACTTGAGGCTGGGAGCCTGCCATGGGCCAGCGGGAATCCCACTGGCACACGGCAGACAACCAACCTCTAGCGCAATCGCTGATTAGCGACGCAGACCCAGGCGACCGATCAGAGCCTGATAACGACCCAGATCCTTGCCTTTCAGGTAGTCCAGCAGCTTACGGCGCTGGTTTACCATGCGGATCAGACCACGACGGGAGTGGTGATCTTTACCGTTGGCCTTGAAGTGACCCTGCAGCTTGTTGATGTTGTGGGTCAGCAGTGCAACTTGCACTTCTGGCGAACCAGTGTCACCAACAGCTTGCTGATAGTCAGCTACGATTTGTGCTTTTTCTTGAACGTCGAGAGCCATGAGGCAATCCTTTTTTTCAGGAAACCACCCAAAGGGCAGTTTCAACAGGCCAGGGACAAATCCCTGTATCTAAAAATGAGTGTTGACCATGCCTGTTAACAGCCACACTCGTCCCAGTTTGCGTAAAAGCTACTGCGCTCGGTAATCCTGCGTCAAAAACAGGCTCGGAATGCTCATTAACAGCAGTTAACTCCGCTTCCTCGCCTGTTTTTTCCTTGTCTTACCTTCGCTCGCTACGCTTTTACCACAAACTGGTTCCGGTCATTCTGACCGAATCAGTCGACGTGGCGCGATGCGCCCGTCTTCGCTCACTTCACCGATACCGATAAAGCGACCGTTATGATCCTGTACCCGCACCATACCGAACTTCGGTGCATCCGGGGCGCGTACCGGTTGGCCGTTGAGCCAGTAGAACGCGCTGTGCTCCGAAAAGTGCAGCAATGGCCAATCCAGCAGACCACTGTCCGACGGCATCAGGAAGCGATCAACCGCTTCGTTGCCGCCTTCGGCGTGTACCGCTTCCAACTCTTCCAGCGTGACCGTCTGGGCCAGGCTGAAAGGGCCGGCCTGGGTGCGTCGCAGTTCTGCAACGTACGCGCCGCAACCGAGCTTTTCACCGATATCTTCCACCAGGGTACGGATATAGGTGCCTTTGCTGCAGTCGACGGCCAGGCGGGCAGTATCACCTTCACAGGCGAGCAATTCGAGCCGGGCAATAGTAACAGAACGCGGTTCGCGCTCCACTACTTCACCCGCACGCGCCAGCTTGTAAAGAGGTTGGCCATCACGCTTGAGCGCCGAGTACATCGGCGGTATCTGGCTGATTTGCCCACGAAAACCGGGCAAGGCAGCTTCAATATCGGCACGACCAACGGTCACATCGCGCACCTGCAGCACATCGCCTTCAGCGTCGGCCGTGGTGGTGGTCTTGCCCAACTGCATCAGGGTCTCGTAACCCTTGTCGGAATCAAGCAGGTATTGCGAGAACTTGGTGGCCTCGCCAAAGCACAACGGCAATACGCCGGTGGCCAGTGGATCGAGGCTGCCGGTGTGCCCGGCCTTCTCGGCGTTGAGCAGCCAGCGGACCTTCTGCAACGCGGCATTGGAGGTAAAGCCAATGGGCTTGTCGAGCAGAATGATGCCGCTGACGTTGCGACGGATACGTTTGACCTGAGCCACCGCTTACTCCTTGGCGTCTTCAGGTGTCGACGGGTGCTGGCTGTCTTCAGCCACCGCGCGCTCGATCAAAGCCGACAGGTGCGCACCGCGTACGACGCTTTCGTCGTAGTGGAAATGCAACTGAGGCACGCTGCGCAGCTTCATTTCACGGGCCAACTGCATGCGCAGGAAACCCGCGGCAGCATTGAGCACCTTGATGCTTTGGGCGATTTCTTCGCTGTTGTCCTGCCCCATCACGGTGATGAAGATTTTGGCGTGACCCACGTCACGGCTCACTTCAACGGCGGTGATGGTGACCAGGCCAACACGTGGATCCTTGACTTCGCGACGGATCAGTTGGGCCAACTCGCGCTGCATCTGATCGCCGATACGCTGGGTACGGCTGTATTCTTTTGCCATGTCTTGTTACCTGTTACTGCCACACGGTGAAACCCGTGGGGTCTGAAAGCGGCAAACGCCCGGCCTGACAAAAGCCAGACCGGGCGTTGCGTTTAGAGTCCGGACACCGCGCGGGGCATCTGCATGCCCACACGCCGTGTGGCTCCTGAAGTGCGCGAGTCAGAGGCTGCGAGCAACCTGAACCTTCTCGTAGACTTCGATCTTGTCGCCAGGCTTGACGTCGTTGTAGCTCTTGACGCCAATACCGCATTCCATGCCGGCACGTACCTCGGAAGCGTCATCCTTGAAGCGGCGCAGGGATTCCAGCTCGCCTTCGAAGATAACGATGTCTTCACGCAGTACACGGATTGGACGGTTACGGTGCACAACACCTTCGATAACCATGCAACCGGCGATCGCGCCGAATTTCGGCGAGCGGAACACGTCACGCACCTCGGCCACACCCAGGATGTTCTCCCGAACGTCGCTGCCAAGCATGCCGGTAAGGGCCTTCTTGACGTCTTCGATGATGTCGTAGATGACGTTGTAGTAACGCATGTCCAGGCCTTCCTGCTCGACGATCTTGCGAGCGCCAGCATCGGCACGCACGTTGAAGCCGAACAGTACAGCGTTGGAAGCCAGTGCCAGGTTGGCGTCGGATTCAGTGATACCACCGACACCGCCACCGACAACACGCACTTGCACTTCGTCGTTACCCAGGCCGTTCAAGGCGCCGTTCAACGCTTCGAGGGAACCACGGACATCGGATTTGAGGACGATGTTGAGCGTCTTCTTCTCTGCCTGGCCCATGTTTTCGAAGATGTTTTCCAGCTTGCCTGCGTGAGCACGAGCCAGTTTGACTTCGCGGAACTTGCCTTGACGGAACAGAGCCACTTCACGGGCTTTCTTCTCGTCGGCAACCACGCTCATCTCGTCGCCAGCGTCCGGGGTACCGTCCAGGCCGAGGATCTCGACAGGGATGGAAGGACCGGCTTCCTTGATTGGCTTGCCGTTCTCGTCGAGCATGGCACGTACACGGCCGTAGTTCGAACCGACCAGTACCATGTCGCCTTGGCGCAGGGTACCGTCTTGAACCAGGACGGTTGCTACCGGGCCACGACCTTTGTCGAGACGCGATTCAACCACAACACCGCGGCCTGGAGCCGATGGGGTTGCCTTGAGTTCAAGTACTTCGGCTTGCAGCAGGACCGCTTCGAGCAGTTCGTCTACACCGGTACCGACTTTCGCCGAGACCGAAACGAACGGCGTATCACCGCCCCATTCTTCGGAAGTCACGCCGTGAACCGACAGTTCGCTACGGATGCGATCAAGATCGGCGCCCGGCTTGTCGATCTTGTTCACTGCAACAACCAGTGGAACACCGGCAGCCTTGGCGTGCTGGACAGCTTCAATGGTCTGCGGCATCACGCCGTCGTCCGCTGCAACCACCAGGATCACGATGTCAGTCGCCTTGGCACCACGGGCGCGCATCGCGGTAAACGCGGCGTGACCTGGGGTGTCGAGGAAGGTGACCATGCCGCGCTCGGTTTCAACGTGGTACGCACCGATGTGCTGGGTGATACCGCCGGCTTCGCCAGCAGCTACCTTGGCACGACGGATGTAGTCGAGCAGCGACGTCTTACCATGGTCAACGTGGCCCATTACGGTCACAACTGGCGCACGGGAGAACGTCTCACCTTCAAACTTCAGGGACTCGGCCAGGGAATCTTCCAGGGCGGTGTCGCTGACCAGGGTCACTTTGTGGCCCAGTTCTTCGGCTACCAGCTGAGCAGTTTCCTGATCAAGCACCTGGTTGATGGTCGCTGGAGTACCCAGTTTGAACATGAACTTGATGATTTCAGCAGCCTTGACCGACATCTGGTTGGCAAGATCGCCAACGGTGATGGTCTCGCCGATCTGCACATCACGCACGACAGGGCCGGTTGGGCTCTGGAAACCGTGGGCGTTGCGCTTTTTCAGCTTGGCTTTGCCGCGACCACCACGACGGAAACCGTCGCTTTCTTCATCGGTAGTACGTGGTGCAACGCGTGGCGCAGGCGCTTTCTCTTTGACCGAAGCACGATGCGGAGCGTTTTTGCGCTCGCCATCACCGCCGCCACCGCGACGATTGTTATCGTCAGCACGCGGCTTGTCCGGACGACGAGGTTCGTCGCGCTTGCGGGCGTCAGCAGCCGGCGCTGGTGCAGGGGCAACCGGAGCGGCCTCACGCACAGCTTCTACCGGCGCGCCAGGCGCGGCAACCGCGTCAGTACCAGCAGGTTGCGCAGCAGCAGGCTGGCGACGCGCTTCTTCTTCGGCGCGACGCTTGGCTTCTTCTTCAGCCTTCTGACGTGCAGCATTTTCTACTGCGCGACGTTCTTCCAGATCGCGCTTGCGCTCGGCTTCGATTTCTTCCGGGCTGCGTTGTACGAAGACTTTCTTCTTGCGTACTTCAACGCTGATGCTCTTGCTACCCGCAACACGCAGGGTGCTGGTGGTTTTGCGCTGCAATGTAATCTTGCGCGGTTCTTCCACTTTCGCCTTGTGGCTGCTCTTCAAGTGAGTCAGCAAAGACTGCTTCTCACTGTCGCTCACACCTTCGTCGGCGGCGGTGTGCGGCAGACCTGCCTCACGCATCTGCTGCAACAGGCGCTCTACCGGTGTTTTGACCTCATCGGCCAGTTGTTTCACCGTGACTTGCGTCATGCACTTCTCTCCTCAGGCCGCGCCTAGTTACTCGAACCAATGGGCTCGGGCGGCCATGATCAACTTGCCGGCACGATCATCGTCAATGCCGTCGATGTCGAGCAGATCGTCAATAGACTGCTCGGCCAGGTCTTCGCGGGTAATTACGCCGCGCACCGCCAGTTCCATCGCCAGATCCTTGTCCATACCCTCAAGCGAGAGCAGGTCTTCGGCCGGATGGGCGTCTGCCAGCTTTTCCTCAGTAGCGATGGCTTTGGTCAACAAACGATCCTTGGCCCGAGCGCGAAGCTCGTTGACGATATCCTCGTCAAAGCCGTCGATGTTGAGCATCTCCTCCACCGGTACGTAGGCAATCTCTTCCAGGCTGGTAAAGCCTTCGTCCACCAGCACCTGCGCCAGTTCTTCATCGACTTCAAGCTCTTCGATAAAGTTGCGCAGGATGTCGCCGGTTTCCGCTTGCTGTTTAGCCTGGATGTCCGATTCGGTCATCACGTTCAGGGTCCAACCGGTCAGTTGGCTGGCCAGACGCACGTTCTGACCACCACGACCAATGGCCTGAGCCAGATTGTCTGCGCCAACGGCGATGTCCATTGCATGGGCATCTTCGTCAACGATAATTGCCGCCACTTCAGCCGGCGACATGGCGTTGATCACAAACTGCGCCGGGTTATCGTCCCACAGGACGATGTCCACACGCTCACCGCCCAATTCGCCCGACACTGCCTGGACGCGCGAACCGCGCATACCGATGCAAGCGCCTTGCGGGTCGATGCGTTTGTCCTTGGAACGGACCGCGATCTTGGCGCGCGAACCCGGGTCGCGGGACGCTGCCATGACTTCGATCAGGCCTTCGGCGATTTCCGGCACTTCGATACGGAACAGCTCGATCAGCATTTCCGGCGCGGTACGCGACAGGATCAGCTGAGGGCCGCGGTTCTCGGTGCGGATTTCCTTGAGCAGCGCACGCAGGCGCACGCCGACACGGAAGGTTTCGCGAGAGATGATGTCTTCACGGGCCAGCAACGCTTCGGCGTTGTTGCCCAGGTCAACGATCACGTTGTCGCGGGTGACTTTTTTCACAGTGCCGGAGATGATTTCACCCAGGCGCTCGCGATAGGCGTCAACGACTTGCGCGCGCTCGGCTTCGCGAACCTTCTGCACGATAACCTGCTTGGCAGTCTGTGCAGCGATACGGCCGAACTCGATCGATTCGATCTTTTCTTCGACGACATCACCGACCTGGGCGCCAGGATGCGTTTGCGCAACCTTGCTCGGCCAGGTTTCGATGGCCGGATCATCAAGATCGGCCTCTTCGACGACCGTCCAGCGACGGAAAGTCTCATAGGCACCGGTGTGGCGGTTGATTTCCACACGCAGATCAACTTCGTCTTCAAAACGCTTCTTGGTCGCAGTGGCCAGGGCCAGCTCCAGCGCTTCAAAAATCACGTTTGCCGGTACGCCCTTTTCATTGGATACCGACTCAACAACCAGCAGTACTTCTTTGCTCATCGTACGCCTCGCCTTTCGCAAGCCATTGGATCCGCGGGATCCGCGTCTCAGTCAAAACTGGGAATAATGTTGGCCTTGTCGATCATATCGATCGGCAACAGGAACTCATGGTCTTCTACCTGCACCACGACATCCTGTTCTTCTACACCGCGCAGAAGGCCCTGAAAGTTGCGTCGCCCTTCGAAGGGAGAGCGCAGCTTGATCTTCACTTGTTCACCGGCAAATTTTGCAAACTGATCAATAGTGAACAGTGGGCGTTCCATGCCTGGCGAGGAAACTTCGAGGGTGTATTCAACGGCGATTGGATCTTCAACATCCAGTACACCGCTGATCTGGCGGCTGACAATGGCGCAATCGTCCACCAGCACACCGCCCTCTTTATCGATATAAACGCGCAACATTGAGTGGCGACCTTGAGCCGAAAACTCAATACCCCAGCATTCATAGCCTAGGGCCACGATCACCGGGGCCAACAAGGCCTGCAACTCTTCTAGCTTGCTCGACACCTGAACCCCCTCGTGCATGTATGTGCATGCTGTGCAAAATAAAAAAATGGGCGAAACGCCCATCCTTGAAACGCCGTCGAACAGCGGCGTTGAAAGTGTCCAGCTAACAAAAAGCCCCTTAAAAGGGGCTCCGCTAAAACTGGTTGCGGGGGCCGGATTTGAACCGACGACCTTCGGGTTATGAGCCCGACGAGCTACCAGACTGCTCCACCCCGCGACAAAGCTGGGGCGGAAGTATACGACCGATCCCTTACAGGGTCAATGTAACCTTCCACCTACAAGAAAGCCCGCAACAGCGGGCTCTCCTGATAATTGGTACCGAGAAGGGGACTCGAACCCCTACACCCTATGGGCACAACCACCTCAAGGTTGCGTGTCTACCAATTCCACCACCTCGGCAATACAGCGCTTACAACCTTCTTACTTCTGCTCTTGAGCTGGAGGTACGTCAGTCGCTGGAGTAGCCGACTTTTGCTCTTGAAGCACCGGGACATCATCAGAAGCCGGTTTTGCTTTGGGTACTTCCAACACTGCTGGGTTTGGGAGACCTACTTGAGTCAGCACATGAGCTTTCTCTTTAGCAAAGTAACCTAACCCCAAGCTGGTTATGAAGAAACCGGCGGCAAGTATAGCAGTAAACTTACTAAGAAAGGTAGAGGAACCTTGGCTTCCGAATACAGTATTTGAAGCACCTGCACCGAAAGACGCACCAGCATCCGCACCTTTACCCTGTTGCAACAAAACCAGGGCAACTACGCCCAGGGCAGCCAACAGATGAAAAACGACTACGACTGTTTCCAGCATTTTTTCAGTTTCCCGCGGCGCGACAGATCGCACCGAACTCATCTGCATTCAGGGACGCTCCACCAATGAGCCCCCCATCGATATCCGGCATGCCGAACAGTTCGACCGCATTGGCCGCCTTCACGCTGCCGCCGTATAGAAGACGCACACCTTGTGCGACTTCAGAATTCTCTGCCGCCAACTGCGCGCGGATGGCTGCATGCACATCCTGCGCCTGTTGCGGTGTAGCAGTCAGCCCGGTGCCAATGGCCCAGACCGGCTCGTAAGCAATGACCGCATTTGCAAATGCACCGACACCCAGCTCTTCGATGATGCTGCCCAATTGACGCGAGACAACTTCAAGCGTCTTGCCCGATTCGCGCTGCTCCAGGGTCTCCCCTATGCACAATACCGGGATCAAGCCACAAGCCTGTGCCGCTGCGAACTTGCGATTGAGCACCTGATCGCTTTCACCCATCAACTGGCGGCGCTCGGAGTGCCCGACAAGCACATAGGCACAACCTGCATCAACCAACTGACTCGGCGCAATCTCACCGGTCAACGCACCTTGGGCGGGTTCCACCGCAGAATTCTGCGCGCCGACCTGAATCGACTGACCTTTCAAGCCATCAACCACTTGGCCGATATGCAGGAAAGGCGGGAAAACCGCGACATCGACACCGCCAGGCAAGGCCAGGTGACGAAGGCCATTGATCAGCTCAGCGACACTGGCGCGGGTACCGTGCATCTTCCAGTTACCAGCTACCATAGTGCGACGCATGCTGTACCCCGTCGGTCAAAGTGGGCGCAGATGTTACCCAACCACATCATCACTGGCAAGCCGAATTCAGGCGCAAACTTCAGTTACCAGTTTTGCCAGGTCTTCAGCATGGCCGCGAACCTGCGTTTCGTCGTCACCTTCGACCATGACACGCACCAGAGGCTCTGTGCCGGACTTGCGCAACAACACGCGACCACGCCCCGCCATTGCAAGGGTCACGCGCTCGCACGCCTCTTTGACCGCCGGGTGCTCGATCGGGTTTTCGCCACCGCCAAAACGCACGTTGAGCAGCACTTGAGGACACTTGCGCAACGCCTGGCGCGCCTGTGCCAGGCTCTCCTGGCGACGACGCAGCGACAGCAGCACCTGCAGCGCAGCGATGATCGCATCACCGGTGGTGGTGTGCTGGAAGCAGACAACGTGCCCGGAGTTCTCCCCCCCCACCAGCCAGTTGCGCTCAAGCAGCTCAGCGATCACATAGCGGTCACCGACGTTGGCGCGCACGAACGGAATACCCAGGTCGGCCAGGGCCAGCTCGAGCCCAAGGTTGCTCATGAGCGTACCGACGACGCCACCTTGCAGCTTGTTACGCTCGTGCAGGTCACGGGCAATGATGAACAAGAGATCATCACCGTCAACGATAGCCCCGGTGTGATCCACCATGAGTACACGGTCACCGTCACCGTCGAAGGCAATGCCCAGGTCGGCATGCTCGGCGAGAACGGCCGCCTGCAACTGCTCCATGTGCGTGGAGCCGCAGTTGTCGTTGATGTTCAAACCGTTAGGCTGGGCCGACAACACTGTGACGTCCGCGCCCAATTCCTTGAATACGCTGGGTGCCACTTTGTAGGTAGCACCATGTGCGCAATCGACCACAATTTTCAGGCCGGCGAAATTGGTGCTGCTGGGCACACTGCTCTTGCAGAACTCGATATAACGGCCGGATGCGTCATTGATACGCGATACCTTGCCCAGCTTGCTGGACTCAACCACCGTCATCGGCGCATCCAGCAGCTCTTCGATCATCAACTCGATTTCGTCCGGCAGCTTGGTGCCCTGGCCCGAAAAGAACTTGATGCCGTTGTCGTCATGGGGATTGTGCGAGGCGCTGATCACGATACCGGCTTCAGCGTGAAAGGTACGCGTCAGGTAGGCGATCGCTGGCGTAGGCATAGGCCCCAGCAACATCACGTCGGCACCCGCCGCGGACAGGCCTGCCTCCAGCGCGGACTCGAACATGTACCCCGAGATGCGGGTGTCCTTGCCCACCAGGATGCGGCACGCGCCCATGCTGCGGAACGCCATGCCCGCCGCCCAGCCCAGCTTGAGCATGAAATCGGGAGTAATCGGGAATTCGCCGACCCGACCACGGATACCGTCGGTGCCAAAGTATTTTTTAGTCATAAGTGCTCCATCATTCTTATTCGGCTGATTCTACCGCGCTAATCATACGCACCACATCCACTGTCTCGGCGACATCGTGCACACGCAAGATACGTGCGCCCTTGGCTACCGCAAGCGCCGCCAGTGCAAGTCCACCGTACAACCGCTCGCCCACCGGACGATTCAGGGCAAGCCCTATCATGCTCTTGCGCGAAACGCCCACCAGCAGCGGCCGCCCAAGGCGATGCAAGGACTCCATATGCTTGAACAGGCTTAAATTGTGCTGCAGGGTCTTCGCAAAGCCGAAGCCGGGGTCGAGGATGATCTTATGCGCAGCAATCCCGACGGCAGCGCACTGAGCAATTCGCTCGGCGAGAAAACCACTCACTTCGCCGACCAGATCATCATAGCGAGGACTGTCCTGCATATTGCCGGGCTCGCCGCGCATATGCATCAGGCACACCGGCAAACCCGTCGCGGCAGCGGCATCAAGGGCACCGTCACGCTGCAGAGCGCGCACATCGTTGATCAGGCCTGCTCCCAGGCGCGCAGTTTCGCGCATCACCGCAGGCGTCGACGTATCCACCGAAATGATCACGTCCAGTTCACGCGCAATACGCTCGACGATTGGCGACACCCTCTCCAGCTCCTCTAAGGGAGAAACCATGCGCGCACCAGGCCGAGTCGACTCACCGCCCACATCAATCAGCGTCGCACCGGCCGCCACCATCGCCTCGGCATGACGCAAGGCAGCATCAAGCTGGCTGAAGCGGCCGCCATCGGAAAAGGAGTCGGGAGTTACGTTGAGAATGCCCATGACATGCGCATGAGCCAAATCAAGAACCCGGTTGCCGCAAGGCAGCCGGGTGGAGGACGACACAGAAGTCATTTCAAACCTTAGACGTCAGCTGCGGGGCCGCCGATCGGAGTTTCTGGGCGTTCATTCTGTACCACGGGCGGAGTGCCCGAGGTGCCCGAACCGCCTTCCCAATCGCGAGGCTCGCGCGGCGTACGGCCGGCCATGATGTCGTCGATCTGGTCGGCGTCAATGGTCTCGTACTTCATCAACGCATCAGCCATGGCGTCCAGCTTGTCGCGGTTGTCGGTCAGGATCTGCTTGGCCGTGCCGTAGCACTGGTCAATGATGCTGCGCACTTCGGAATCGATCAGCTTGGCGGTCTCGCCGGAGAAGCTGGCGCTTTGACCGCCGCCGCCACGACCCAGGAACACCTCACCTTCTTCCTCGGCATACATCAACGGGCCAAGTTTCTCGGACAAGCCCCATTTGGTCACCATATTCCGCGCAATTTGACTGGCACGCATGATGTCGTTGGAGGCACCTGTCGTCACACCGTCAAAGCCCAGGGTCATTTCCTCGGCGATACGACCGCCGTAGAGGGAGCAGATCTGGCTGATCAGCGCACGCTTGGAGAGGCTGTAACGATCCTCTTCCGGCAGGAACATGGTGACACCCAGCGCCCGCCCACGAGGAATGATCGACACTTTGTAGACCGGGTCGTGCTCAGGCACAACGCGTCCGACAATTGCATGACCCGCTTCGTGGTAGGCCGTGTTCTGCTTCTCTTTCTCGGACATGACCATGGACTTGCGCTCGGCGCCCATCATGATCTTGTCTTTCGCCAGTTCGAACTCTTTCATTTCAACGATGCGCTTGCCGGTACGGGCAGCGAACAGCGACGCCTCATTGACCAGGTTGGCAAGGTCGGCACCGGAGAAACCAGGCGTACCACGGGCAATCACGGCCGGAGCCACATCATCACCCATGGGCACTTTGCGCATGTGTACTTTCAGGATCTGCTCGCGACCGCGGATATCCGGCAAGCCCACCACAACCTGACGGTCGAAACGGCCTGGACGCAGCAACGCTGGGTCAAGTACGTCCGGACGGTTGGTGGCGGCGATGACGATGATGCCATCGTTCATTTCGAAGCCGTCCATCTCGACCAGCAACTGGTTGAGAGTCTGCTCACGCTCATCGTGACCACCGCCCATGCCGGCGCCACGATGGCGACCAACGGCGTCGATTTCATCGATAAAGATGATGCATGGCGCGTGTTTCTTGGCCTGTTCGAACATATCGCGAACACGGCTGGCACCGACACCGACAAACATTTCGACGAAGTCGGAGCCGGAAATGGTGAAGAAAGGCACCTTGGCTTCGCCGGCAATCGCCTTCGCCAGCAAGGTTTTACCCGTACCCGGAGGACCGACCATCAATACGCCCCGAGGAATGCGGCCGCCCAGGCGCTGGAACTTGCCCGGATCGCGCAGGAACTCGACCAGTTCGCCGACTTCTTCCTTGGCCTCGTCACAACCGGCAACGTCAGCCAGGGTGGTCTTCACTTGATCCTCGGAGAGCAGGCGCGCCTTGCTCTTGCCGAAGCTCATCGGCCCGCCCTTGCCTCCCGCGCCGCCTTGCATCTGGCGCATGAAGAACATGAACACGGCGATGATCACCAGGATCGGGAAGCTGGCCACCAACAGTTGGGTCCAGATGCTCTGCTGCTCGGGCTGCTTGCCTTCCACAACGACCTTGTTGTCCACCAGGTCGCCGATCAGACCGTTGTCCTGGATTGCCGGACGAATGGTCTTGAAGCTGTCGCCATCAATTCGTTTGCCGGTAATCACGTAGCCATCAACCGCTACGCGCTCGACCTTGCCATCCTTAACTTGCTGGATGAAGTCGGAATAGTTGAGGGTCTGCGGCTCGTTAGGGCTGGAGAAGTTGTTCATCACCGTCACCAGGACAGCCGCGATGATCAACCACAGGATCAGATTCTTTGCCATATCGTTCAATTAACTACCCTCTGAAGCAAGCTCCGCTACTGGCGCGTGCTTCGCATGATATTCACCGGCCTAACTTACTACATTACCTACAACTCTGGCAGGCGCCGTCTGTAACCCTTTGTGAAACTTTGACTACACAATATTCGTAAAGCTTCGTGACGAAAGCGAAATAAAAAAACCTATCGCCCTCCTCGAATTCCTCAAAAACGCTCTTCGCTCGCAGCGCCTTCTATGCCGCGGAAGCCGCGGCAGAGCAGATATTGCTCCCGAGACCGGTCCCGGGAAGAGTCAGGCTTGCGCGTCTGCACCTTGTCGAACAGCTTGCGGATGTTCTTGTGGTACTCGTCAAACCCTTCGCCCTGAAAGACTTTCACCAGAAAATCACCACCAGGACGCAGAACCCGACCCGCCAAATCCAGCGCCAGCTCACAAAGGAACATCGCGCGCGGCATATCGACGGCCGGTAATCCACTCATATTGGGGGCCATGTCGGAAATCACAAGGTCCACCTGGGAATTTCCCACAGCCTCGAGAATCTGTGCGAGCACGGCGTCCTGGGTGAAATCGCCGTGAACAAAGGTCACATCCGGGATGCTGTCCATCTCCAGGATGTCGGAAGCGATCAAGCGGCCATGCCCACCAATCAGACGACTGGTCACCTGGGACCAGCCACCCGGCGCCGCGCCCAGATCAATAACGCTCATGCCGGGGCGGATCAATTTGTCCTTGTCCTGGATCTCCAGCAGCTTGTAGCTGGCCCGGGAACGGTAGCCGTCCTTTTGCGCCTTTTTGACGTAAGGATCGTTGAAATGTTCTTGTAGCCACTTAAGGCTGGTTTTGGAACGGGCCACGGGCCACCTCGAAAAATAAAACGGGTCGTGATTAACTGGGCGGTCCCGGACTCGCTCGGGTAAACTGGCCGCCGCTTTTTACAAGATCAGACGCAGGGGTCAGATTATGCCGCTCACTCAAGAGCAGAAGAAACAGTACAAGTCCATTGGCCACCATCTGAAACCAGTTCTGATTGTGGCAGATAACGGCTTGACTGAAGGTGTGTTAGCCGAATTTGAACGCGCACTGAACGATCACGAACTGATCAAGATCAAGGTCAACATCCTTGATCGCGAAGCGCGCCTGGCTGCCGTTGCAGAACTGTGCAAGGCGGGCAAGGCGGACCTGGTTCAGGTCATCGGCAAGATGGCGCTGCTGTATCGCAAGAACTTCAGCGTCAACAAGCAGCTGTCGAACGTTCATCGCTTCAAGTAAAACAAGGGTCAGGGGCGTGCTTCGCGCGCCCCGCCACTCCATCCCGGTGCGGGTTGTACAACCAGCACCAGGCCGGAGAACCCTAGCACAAGATAGCTCAATAGCTGCCAGCGCAACGCTTCCGGCAGCCAGACATGCACAATGCAATACATTGCGCACGCATACAGCGCCATCAACAGCAGTTGCCCGCGAATATCTCGCCACAAACTCCCCAAGCCCTCAGCCTTGACCAGCACCAACGCCTGGAGCGTCACGCACGCCGCCGCAAAACCTACCAGCAACGCACTGAGCAATCCATCGATCTCATCGATCAGCAACGGCGCCAGGCCAATCAGGCCCAGCGCCGGTAATACACCAATGTGCAGCAACCACAGGCCGCCGACCCAGAGCATCTGGGAGAGCTGCCAGAGCATGGCGCCCGCACGAAGCGGGCGCCGTCTTTCAGATGTGACGAACTTCAACAATCTCGTACTCGATCACGCCGCCAGGGGTTTTCACAGACACCACATCCCCCTCTTCCTTGGCAATCAAGGCGCGGGCAAGGGGTGAACCGACGGAGATCTTGCCAAGTTTGAAGTCAGCCTCGTCTTCACCCACGATTTGGTAGACCACGCGCTCATCCGTCTCGACGTTGGCGATTTCCACGGTGGTGCCGAAAATCACCTTGCCGGTATGTGGAATCGTCGTGACATCAATGATCACCGCATTCTGCATGCGGCCTTCGATGTCACGGATGCGCGCCTCGACCATACCCTGCTGCTCGCGAGCAGCGTGGTATTCGGCGTTTTCCTTCAGATCACCCAGCTCGCGGGCCGTACCGATATCCTGGCTCAGCTTTGGACGAACGACCTTGGTCAGGTGGGCGTGTTCCTCTTCTAGGGCGCGAGCGCCCTGAACGGTCATCGGGTATTTGGTTATGCTCATGCCTTCAATCCTGCGTGTAGATCCTGCAAGCGACGCACGGTCTTTTCCGGACCGAACTTGAGCGCTTCGCAGATGGCTTCGCCAGCAGCAATAGTGGTGGTGCAGTAGATCTTGTGCTGCAAGGCATTACGACGAATGGAGTAGGAGTCCGCGATCGACTGGCGACCTTCGGTGGTGTTGATGATCAAGGTGACTTCGTCGTTCTTGATCATGTCGACCACGTGCGGACGGCCTTCCGTCACCTTGTTCACGCGACGCACTTTCAGGCCTGCGGCTTCGATCAGCTTGGCGGTCCCGGCAGTGGCCACGATTTCGAAGCCCAAGTTGATCAGATCACGGGCCACGCCTGCAACCAGTGGCTTGTCATCATCACGCACGCTGATGAACGCAGTACCGCCGGTCGGCAGCACTTCGCTGGCGCCCATCTGGGCCTTGGCGAACGCTTCGCCGAAGGTGTCGCCCACGCCCATCACTTCACCGGTGGACTTCATCTCAGGGCCCAGGATCGGGTCCACGCCAGGGAACTTGGCGAAGGGGAACACCGCCTCTTTGACGCTGTAGAAGTTCGGAATGATCTCCTTGGTGAAGCCGATTTCCTTCAGGGTCTTACCGGCCATCACGCGGGCAGCGATCATGGCCAGGGACACACCGATGCACTTGGATACAAACGGCACGGTACGCGAAGCACGTGGGTTGACTTCGATGACGTAGATGTCTTCGCCTTGCAGCGCCAACTGAACGTTCATCAGGCCGACCACGCCCAGTTCCAGGGCCATTTTCTTGACCTGTTCGCGCATCTCGTCCTGGATGTGCGCCGGCAGCGAGTACGGCGGCAGCGAGCACGCAGAGTCACCGGAGTGAACGCCCGCCTGTTCGATATGCTGCATGATCGCGCCGATCACTACGTCGGTACCATCGCAAACCGCATCCACGTCCATCTCGATGGCGCAGTTGAGGAAGTGGTCGAGCAGCACGGGGCTATCGTTGGACACTTTCACCGCGTCGCGCAGGTAGCGCTTGAGCTCGTCTTCTTCGTAGACGATTTCCATCGCACGACCGCCCAGTACGTAGGACGGGCGCACCACCAGCGGGTAACCGATCTTGCTGGCGGCGCGGATGGCTTCGTCTTCGCTGCGCACGGTGGCGTTTGGCGGCTGACGCAGGTTCAGGCGCTCAACCATCTGCTGGAAACGCTCACGGTCTTCTGCACGGTCGATGGCGTCCGGGCTGGTGCCGATGATGGGCACGCCTGCGGCTTCCAGGGCACGCGCCAGTTTCAGCGGGGTCTGGCCTCCGTACTGGACGATCACGCCTTTGGGCTTCTCGACGCGACAGATTTCCAGCACGTCTTCCAGGGTGACCGGCTCGAAGTACAGACGGTCGGAAGTGTCGTAGTCCGTGGAAACCGTTTCCGGGTTGCAGTTGACCATGATGGTCTCGTACCCGTCTTCGCGCAGCGCAAGGGCGGCGTGTACGCAGCAATAGTCGAACTCGATGCCCTGGCCGATGCGGTTCGGACCGCCGCCCAGGATGATGATCTTGTCGCGGCCCGACGGCGCGGCTTCGCACTCTTCCTCATAGGTGGAGTACATGTAGGCAGTGTCGGTGGCGAACTCGGCGGCGCAGGTGTCCACGCGCTTGTAGACCGGAAAGATATCCAGCTTGTGGCGATGGGTGCGCAGGTTCTTCTCGGTCACACCCAGCAGCTTGGCCAGACGCTGGTCGGAGAAGCCTTTGCGCTTGAGGCGGAACATCAGGTCGCGGTCGATGGACGACAGACCGAGGGTCTTGACCTTCTCTTCTTCCTTGATCAGATCTTCGATCTGCACCAGGAACCACGGGTCGATCATGTTCATGCCGAAGATGTCTTCGACGGTCATGCCCGCACGGAAGGCGTCAGCCACGTACCAGATGCGCTCGGCGCCCGGCACGGTCAGCTCGCGCTTGAGGATGCTCATGCTTTCCGGGTTGCTCAGGTCGAGCTTCTCGTCCAGGCCGCAAACGCCCACTTCCAGGCCTCGCAGGGCTTTCTGCAGGGACTCCTGGAAAGTCCGGCCGATGGCCATGACTTCACCGACCGACTTCATCTGAGTGGTCAGGCGTGCGTCGGCCTTGGGGAATTTCTCGAAAGCAAAGCGCGGCAGCTTGGTGACAACGTAGTCGATAGACGGCTCGAAAGACGCCGGCATGGCGCCGCCGGTGATTTCGTTTTGCAGCTCGTCCAAGGTGTATCCGATTGCCAGCTTGGCCGCGATACGCGCGATCGGGAAGCCGGTCGCTTTCGATGCCAGCGCCGAAGAGCGCGATACACGCGGGTTCATCTCGATCACGACCATGCGGCCCGTGTCCGGACAGATGCCGAACTGAACGTTAGAGCCGCCGGTTTCAACGCCGATCTCACGCAATACCGCCAACGAGGCGTTACGCATGATCTGGTATTCCTTGTCCGTCAGGGTCTGCGCCGGAGCAACGGTGATCGAGTCGCCGGTGTGCACGCCCATCGGGTCGAAGTTTTCGATGGAGCAGACGATGATGCAGTTGTCTTTTTTGTCGCGGACAACCTCCATCTCGTACTCTTTCCAGCCGATCAGGGATTCGTCGATCAGCAACTCTTTGGTCGGTGACAGATCCAGACCACGGGCGCAGATTTCTTCGAACTCTTCACGGTTGTAAGCAATGCCACCGCCGGTGCCGCCCATGGTGAAGGACGGACGGATGATGCACGGGAAGCCCAGCTTTTCGAGAACCGCGTTGGCCTCTTCCATGCTGTGGGCGATACCGGAGCGCGGGCAGTCAAGGCCGATGGACTTCATCGCCTTGTCGAAACGCGAACGGTCTTCGGCCTTGTCGATGGTGTCGGCGTTCGCGCCGATCATCTCTACGCCGAACTTTTCCAGGACGCCTTCGCGCTCAAGGTCCAGGGCGCAATTCAGGGCGGTCTGGCCGCCCATGGTCGGCAGCAACGCGTCCGGACGCTCTTTCTCGATGATCTTGGCAACGGTCTGCCACTTGATCGGTTCGATGTAGGTGGCGTCGGCCATGTCCGGGTCGGTCATGATGGTGGCCGGGTTGGAGTTCACCAGGATGACGCGGTAGCCCTCTTCGCGCAGGGCTTTACAGGCCTGGGCGCCGGAGTAGTCGAATTCACAGGCCTGGCCGATCACGATCGGGCCAGCGCCGAGAATCAGGATGCTTTTTATGTCTGTACGTTTTGGCATGGGTTTGTCACTCAAATCCGCAGGTCAGTCGGCAAGCCGTCTTGAACACTCTTTGAAGAGCCTGCGGGGGCCACCGATACTCGGGGCCGCCCGCAGGCTGCTCAGTCAGCGTCGCTTGGCCATCTCATTGATGAAACGGTCGAACAGCGGCGCTACGTCGTTCGGGCCGGGGCTGGCTTCAGGGTGGCCCTGGAAGCTGAACGCGCTCTTGTCGGTGCGCTCGATGCCTTGCAGGGAACCGTCGAACAGCGACTTGTGGATGGCGCGCACGTTCGCCGGCAGGGTCGCTTCATCCACCGCAAAACCGTGGTTCTGGCTGGTGATCATGACGACGCCGGTGTCCAGGTCTTGCACGGGGTGGTTGGCGCCGTGGTGGCCGTGGCCCATTTTCAGGGTCTTGGCGCCGGAGGCCAGGGCCAGCAGCTGGTGGCCAAGGCAGATACCGAACACCGGAATGTCGGTCTCCAGCACGTCCTTGATGGCCTGGATGGCGTAGTCGCAGGGCTCCGGGTCACCGGGGCCGTTGGACAGGAACACGCCGTCCGGCTGCAGGGCGAGCACGTCGCTGGCAGGCGTTTGCGCCGGCACCACGGTCACGCGGCAGCCGCGCTCAACCAGCATGCGCAGGATGTTGTACTTTACGCCGTAGTCGTAGGCCACAACATGGTAAGGCAACTCAGCGGCATCGATCGTCGCATGGCTGTCGGTCTTCAGGTCCCAGACAGTGGAACGCCACTCGTACTTCTCTTTGACGCTGACGACTTTCGCCAGGTCCATGCCCTTCAGCCCAGGGAACCCTTGCGCCGCGGCAATCGCCGCCTCCTCGGAGATATTCTCACCGACCATGATGCAGCCGTTCTGCGAGCCTTTTTCACGCAGGATGCGTGTCAGGCGGCGCGTATCGATACCGGCGATCGCCACAACGTTGTTGGCTTTCAGGTAATCGGAGAGCGACATCGTGTTACGCCAGTTGCTCGCAACCAGGGGCAGGTCACGAATCACCAGACCGGCCGACCAGACACGATCAGACTCGACGTCTTCCGGTGTAGTACCGGTGTTGCCGATGTGCGGATAGGTCAGGGTAACGATCTGTTGGGCGTAGGAAGGATCGGTAAGGATTTCCTGATAGCCGGTCATGGCGGTGTTGAACACCACCTCTCCAACGGTTTGACCGTCGGCTCCAATGGCTTCGCCGCGAAAAATGCTGCCATCAGCAAGGGCGAGTATGGCTGGCTTAGTCAAGAAGACCTCCCGTAAATAAAGCCTGAAAGGGCGATCGCAGGTTGCAAAAAAGCGGAGTGACGTATGGACACGTCACCCCGCTTCTTCACTGAATTATTCTGCGCGCTTTTAGTGGACACACTAAAGCTGTAGCTTACAGAAAAAGGCTTTTTTGGTCCACCGCTAATGAGCCTTAAAGGCAGGGGAATGCGACAGGACGTCGCTTAGCGGGTAAAAACGGGGCCCAAGCATAAGTTTGAGGCCCTGTTTTAGCTACTGTTTAGTGCAGATCCAGCACATCACGCATGTCGTACAGACCCGGCTCGCGACCTTCCAACCAGAGCGCAGCACGTACCGCACCCTTGGCAAAGGTCATGCGACTGGACGCCTTGTGCGTGATTTCCAGGCGCTCGCCTTCACTGGCGAACAACACGGTGTGATCACCCACCACATCGCCACCGCGCACCGTTGCAAAACCAATGGTGTCACGCGCACGCGCGCCGGTATGGCCTTCACGACCGTACACCGCCACCTTCGACAAATCGCGGCCCAACGCGTCGGCAATCGCTTCACCCATGCGCAAGGCAGTGCCCGACGGCGCATCGATCTTGTGACGGTGGTGGGTCTCGATGATCTCGATATCCGCCTCGTCACCCAACACCCGCGCCGCGAGGTCGAGCAATTTGAGCGACAGGTTCACGCCGACGCTGAAGTTGGCGGCGAAGACGATGGGAATATCCTTGCCCGCGTCCGCCAGCAAATGCTTTTGCTCCGCCGTCAACCCGGTGGTGCCGATTACCATGGCCTTGCCCGCTTTACGGCAGAACGCCAAGTTTTTCAGCATCACTTCCGGCAGGGTGAAATCGATCAGCACATCGAATTCATCGGCCACCTGCTCCAGGTTGCCGGACAACGAAACGCCGATACGCCCCAATGAAGCCAACTCACCAGCGTCCGCGCCGATCAACGTGCTGCCCGGACGAACAATCGCCGCCGTCAGGCCAGAGGCCGGCGAACGCAGCTGTACCGCCTCCACCAGCGTCTTGCCCATGCGCCCGGCTGCGCCCATTACGGCTATACGTCGCATATTCAATTCCTTACAGGTCGCCGAAGAAGCGCTTCACGCCATCGAAGAAGCCCGTGGTTTTCGGCGAGTGCGAGTCATCGCCTTCCAGGGAGCTGCGGAACTCTTCCAACAGTTCGCGCTGACGCCGCCCCAGGTTGACCGGCGTTTCAACCGCGACGCGGCACATCAGGTCGCCCGCTCCACCACCGCGCACCGGCGCAACGCCTTTGCCACGGATACGGAACTGCTTGCCGGTTTGAGTACCCTCAGGGATCTTCAGTTTGACGCGACCGTCGAGCGTCGGGATTTCCAGCTCGCCACCCAGGGCGGCATCGACAAAGCTGATCGGCACTTCGCAGAACAGGTGCTTGCCGTCGCGCTGGAAGATCGAGTGCTCACGCACATTGATCACCACGTACAGATCGCCCGTAGGCCCGCCCTGGGCACCCGCCTCGCCTTCACCCGAAAGGCGAATGCGGTCACCGGTGTCCACACCCGCCGGCACTTTCACCGATAGGGTCTTGTACTCTTCGACGCGACCTTCGCCGTGGCAGGCGTCGCACGGGTCGGAAATGATCTTGCCCTGGCCATGGCAACGCGGGCAGGTCTGCTGCACCGAGAAGAAGCCTTGCTGCATACGGACCTGGCCGATACCGCCGCAGGTCGGGCAGGTGATCGGCGATGAGCCTTTCTTGGCACCCGAACCATCGCACGGCTTGCAGTTGACCAGCGTTGGCACGCGGATATTGACGCTGGTACCGCGCACGGCTTCTTCCAGGTTCAATTCCAGGGTGTAACGCAAATCGCTGCCGCGCTGGGCGCCGCCACGCTGGCCGCCCCGGCCACCGCCGAAGAAATCACTGAATACGTCGCCGAAAATGTCGGAGAAATTCTGACCGCCAAAACCGGCACCGCCGCCACCCATGCTCGGGTCGACGCCCGCATGACCATACTGGTCGTAGGCTGCACGTTTATTGGGATCAGACAGGCATTCGTAGGCCTCGTTGGCCTCCTTGAACATCTCTTCGGATTCTTTGCTGTCCGGATTACGGTCCGGGTGATGCTTCATCGCCAGGCGACGGTAGGCCTTCTTCAGGTCCGCCTCGCTGGAGCCGCGCTCCACACCCAACACTTCGTAATAGTCACGCTTTGCCATAAGTCTTTGCACTCTTAAGGACGTTCGGCCAGACCCTCCTGAGCCCCGCCAAACTCGTTGAGCCCCAATACAGGCCCGGACCCAACTCACGTCAATTCAACGATCCTGGTCGTTACTACTTTCAGCCAGGGACCCGGCCAAAACGCGGTATTTATTACTCGGAAAGCAGGAGCATTTCCGATCACACCGCCAGCATCCGCACGTTGTCGCATGCTGTAAAAATTCGCATACCCCAGACACGCCAACGCGGGAGCAAGCTCCCGCGCGGCGACATCCTACCAGTCACCGCTTGAAAGCGGTCAACCGGACAACCCAATTACTTGTTGTCTTTGACTTCTTCGAACTCGGCATCGACAACGTCGTCGTGCTTGGCTTCAGGCTCTGCCTGTTGCGCGGCAGCGTCAGCTGGCTGACCTTGTTCGGCATACATTTTCTGAGCAACCGGGGCAGAGACTTTGGACAGCTCCTCGATCTTGGCTTCGATAGCGGCCTTGTCGTCGCCTTTGACGGCGGCTTCCAGGGCAACCACGGCAGCTTCGATCGCGGCCTTCTCTTCCGCAGTCACTTTGTCGCCAGCATCTGCGACCATTTTGCGCGTCGAGTGAACCAGCGCATCACCTTGGTTACGGGCGCCAGCCAGTTCGGCAAACTTGGCATCCGCATCGGCATTGGCTTCAGCATCACGAATCATCTGTTGAATTTCTTCATCAGACAGACCGGAGTTGGCCTTGATGGTGATCTTCTGCTCTTTGCCGGTCGCCTTGTCTTTCGCGCCGACGTGCAGGATGCCGTTGGCGTCGATGTCGAAGGTCACTTCGATTTGCGGCACGCCACGCGGTGCTGGTGGAATCTCGGCCAGGTCGAACTTGCCCAGGGATTTGTTCTGGGCGGCTTGCTTACGCTCACCTTGCAGCACGTGAATGGTCACGGCGCCCTGGTTGTCGTCGGCAGTCGAGAACACCTGGGATTTCTTGGTAGGAATCGTGGTGTTTTTCTCGATCAGCGCAGTCATTACGCCACCCATGGTTTCGATACCCAGGGTCAGCGGGCTCACGTCCAGCAGCAGCACGTCTTTCACGTCACCGGCCAATACCGCGCCCTGGATGGCAGCACCCATGGCAACCGCTTCGTCCGGGTTCACGTCTTTACGTGCTTCCTTGCCGAAGAATTCGGTAACTTTCTGCTGCACCAGCGGCATGCGGGTCTGGCCGCCCACCAGGATCACGTCGTTGATGGAACCCACGTCGATACCGGCGTCTTTCAGGGCGATGCGGCATGGCTCGATGGTGCGCTGAACCAGGTCTTCAACCAGTGCTTCCAACTTGGCGCGAGAAATCTTCACGTTCAAGTGCTTAGGACCGGTGGCATCTGCAGTGATGTACGGCAGGTTCACGTCGGTCGACATGCTCGAGGACAGTTCGATCTTGGCTTTCTCAGCGGCTTCTTTCAGGCGCTGCATCGCCAGCGGGTCACCCTTGAGGTTCATGCCGCTTTCTTTCTTGAATTCGTCAACGAGGTAGTCGATCAGACGAATGTCGAAGTCCTCGCCACCCAGGAAGGTGTCACCGTTGGTGGCCAACACTTCGAACTGGTGCTCGCCGTCAACTTCAGCGATCTCGATGACGGAGACGTCGAAAGTACCACCACCCAGGTCATAAACGATCACGGTGTGGTCGCCTTTGGCCTTATCCATACCGTAAGCCAGGGCAGCTGCGGTTGGTTCGTTGATGATACGTTTTACGTCCAGGCCCGCGATGCGGCCGGCGTCTTTGGTTGCCTGGCGCTGGCTGTCGTTGAAGTAGGCCGGAACGGTGATCACCGCTTCGGTCACTGTTTCACCGAGGTAGTCTTCGGCAGTCTTCTTCATCTTTTTCAAGACTTCAGCCGAGATCTGCGGCGCGGACATCCGGGTGCCATTTACCTCAACCCAGGCGTCACCGTTGTCGGCCTTGGCGATTTTGTAAGGCACCATCTTGATGTCTTTCTGTACGACTTCTTCGTCGAACTTACGACCGATCAGACGTTTTACCGCGTACAGGGTGTTGTGCGGGTTGGTGACAGCCTGGCGCTTGGCCGACTGACCCACCAGGATCTCGCCATCATTCGCGTAAGCGATGATCGACGGCGTGGTACGCGCGCCTTCGGCGTTCTCGATAACTTTGGCCTTGCCGTTTTCCATGACCGAGACGCACGAGTTGGTGGTCCCCAGGTCGATGCCGATAATTTTACCCATGATTGACTCTCCCGAAACTTGAATTTGGTTGCCGCAGCAGTGGTGGCTAACTGCGGTAGCACTTAAACGCTTGACTTATAGATGGGGGCCTTGCGGCGTATTTCAAGCCTGCTCATCAATAGAAGGCGAAACGGGTGCGGGAGCCTTGCTCACCACCACCATCGCCGGGCGCAGCAAGCGACCATTGAGCAGATAGCCTTTCTGGAAGACTTTCAATACGCTGTTTGGCTCCAGGTCATGGCTTTCCTGCATCGCCATGGCTTGGTGATGTTCAGCGTTGAACGGTTCGCCGCCCGCTGGGTCGATGGCTTCCAGCTGATAACGCTTCAGGGTGTCCTGGAACATTTTCAGGGTCAGTTCGATCCCTTCGCGCATCGCGCGGATGTTTTCGTCGTCCGGGTTGGACAACTCAAGACCGCGCTCCAGACTGTCGATAATCGGCAGCAAATCTGCAGCGAATTTTTCCAGTGCGAATTTGTGAGCCTTCTCTACGTCCTGCTCGGCACGGCGGCGGACGTTCTGCAGATCGGCGGCAACACGCAAAGACTGATCCTGCGCAGCGGCCAATTGCTCTTCGAGCACTTGCACACGGGTCGCCAGCTCGTCGCCGACAGCCGAATTGGCGTCTGGATTTTGCGTATCCTGCGTCTGTTCGTCAGCCATAGTGTTCTCCTTTCAAATCATGCGCGAACTCAACTCGCGCTTCTGTTCCGGTATATGGGGCCACAATTTCCAGGTTCAAGGGCGCAGGCGTTACCAAAAGTCTTTCAATTGACCTTCATCAATTCTTGCTCGGTCATTCCGGATTGCACTTAAAAAACGCTCAAACCAAGCAAATCAAGCTAAGCGACAGGATTGTCAGCCCCGGACAAAACACTGTATAAATAACCAGACATAAAGCCTGGGAGCGGCCGTCATGCTCGTGCACTTGTCCGTACATAACTACGCCATCGTTGAACACCTGGATCTTGAACTGGATCGCGGGATGAGCGTAATCACAGGCGAAACCGGCGCCGGCAAGTCGATCATGCTCGACGCCCTGGGCCTTACCTTGGGTGATCGTGCCGACAGCGGCGTGGTGCGCCCCGGTGCGGACAAGGCCGATATTCTGGCCACCTTCGACCTGGCGGATATCCCCGAGGCCGAAACCTGGCTGGCCGAGCGCGACCTTAATAATGAAGGCCCGTGCATCCTGCGCCGGGTCATCACGGCGGAAGGCCGCTCACGCGGGTATATCAATGGCACACCTTGCCCGCTTGGCGACCTGAAGGCGCTGGGCGAGCTGCTGATCGACATCCACAGCCAGCATGAACATCAGTCGCTGCTGAAAACCGACACCCACCGCCGCCTGCTCGATGAATATGCGGGCGCCACCGACCTTGCGCGCCAGGTACAGCTTGCCGCTCAGCGCTGGCGCCAGACCCGCCAGGAGCTGGAGCGACTCTCCAATTCCGGCGATGAACAACGCGCTCGCCACCAATTGCTCAGCTATCAGCTCGAAGAGCTGGAAAGCCTGGGCCTGGGCGAGACCGAGCTTGAACAACTCGAACAGGAACACAAGAACCTCACCAACGCCGAAACTCTGCTGGGTATTTGCCGCCAGGTGGTGGAGCAATGCAGCGAGAGTGATTCCGGCAACGTGCTCAACGCACTGACCGCGAGCCTCAACCGTCTGTCCAGCGTGAACAACGCCTCCGGCTCGCTGAGCGAAGCCACTACCTTGCTCACCAGTGCGCAGATCCAGGTCGAGGAAGCCGTCGGCGAACTCAATCGCTTCTTGGATCACTTCGATGCCGACCCGGCACGCTTGCAGGAAATAGAGGAACGCCTGGACACCATCTATACCCTGGCGCGCAAACATCGCATCCAGCCCACCGAAGTGGCGGCAATGCAGCAAAAGCTGATGGATGAAATCGAAACGCTGAACGCCAACGATGAATCCATCGAACGCCTGGGTGAGGAGCTCGCTTCTTTCGCCCGCCACTATCAGGAGAAAGCGCGCGAACTGAGCGACCTTCGCCAACAAGCGGCGACGGGCCTGGCCAGCGCAGTAGAACTGGAAATCCAGCGCCTGGGCATGCCGGGCGGGCGTTTCACCATTGAATTGCGCGCCAACGCCAGCAACGAACTCCAGCCTCATGGCCTGGAACAGGTCGAACTGCTGGTCAGCGCCAACCCCGGTCAGCCGCTCAAGGCGCTGGCCAAAGTGGCATCCGGTGGCGAACTTTCGCGGATCAGCCTGGCCATCCAGGTGATCACCGCCCAAACCTCTCGGGTTCCGACGCTGGTATTCGACGAAGTCGACGTAGGCATTGGCGGCCCGACTGCAGAAATTGTAGGCCAACTGCTGCGACGCCTGGGGGATAGAGGCCAGGTGCTTACGGTGACCCACTTGCCGCAAGTCGCGGCCCAAGGGCATCAGCACCTGTTTGTGCATAAGGTACGAGGCAGTGATGCGACGCACACGGCCGTGTCCAAGCTGAACAAGTCGGAACGCGTGGAGGAAGTGGCGCGCATGCTCGGTGGTATTGATTTGACCAAGGAATCGCTGGCGCATGCGAAGAAGATGGTCGTGGCGGCGAAGGCCTGATCGGGTAAATTTTCCCCTATAGAAAGCACGAAGGCGACCCTGAGGTCGCCTTCGATCGTTTTGCAGCGTAAATCTGCAGCGCTTGTTACTTTTTCTTACGGATGTACAGGACCAGGTTATGGTCAACCAAATCGAAGCCGTGCTCTTCAGCAATCTTATGCTGCAGCGCTTCGATCTCAGGGCTGGTGAACTCGATAACCTCATTGGTATCCAGGTCAACCATGTGGTCGTGATGACCACCGTCAGCCAATTCGAACACTGCATGACCGCCGTCGAAATTATGACGAACCACCAGCCCAGCGGCTTCAAACTGGGTCAGCACACGGTAAACCGTGGCCAGACCAACGTCCTCGTTAGACTCCATCAGCGCCTTGTAGACATCCTCGGCACTCATGTGGCGCTGCTCAGCAGAATCGAGCATTTGTAGAATCTTGACTCGTGGCAGAGTCACTTTGAGACCGGCTTTGCGTAGTTCGCTATTTTCAACCATGGTTAGCTTTCTCGCGGATGCTGCTTCGCAGCTTCTCTTAATACGGGTATGATCGGCGTTTACGTTGTCCCAGCCAAGATAGTGGAAGTCGCCCACCGATGCAAAACACCAAGCTCTTGCTAACCAGTTTCACCTTTGTGGGACTGCTCGCACTCGCCGGTTGTTCATTCCCCGGGGTTTACAAAATCGACATCCAGCAGGGCAATGTCGTCACGCAGGACATGATAGACCAGTTACGCCCCGGAATGACCCGACGGCAAGTACGGTTTATCATGGGTAACCCCCTGCTGACCGACACTTTCCATGCCGATCGCTGGGATTATCTCTACAGCCTCCAGCCTGGTGGCGGTGAGCGCCAGCAGGAGCGTGTCAGTGTCATTTTCAATGGCAATGACCAGCTCGTCAGCCTGTCCGGTGACTTCATGCCCGGCGTAAGCCGTGATGAAGCCCTGCTCGGCAAGGACAACGGGACCAATGTCACCGCGCCTGCGAAGGAAGGCGAGCAGCCGAAGTCCGAAGTTCCGGCCAAGCCTGGCTCCTTGCTCGACAAGATCCAGAAGGACGTCGACGGCGTCGAAACTGTGCCCGTTCCGACGCCGCAACCTCTGGACACCAGCCCGCAGTAACGGTGCGGTGCTCAACAAAAAGCCCGGCATGCCGGGCTTTTTGCTGCCTGCCACTTGGCGGGCTTATGAATTCTGCTGCCTGGCAAGCGCCGCCTTGGCTGCGCGCAGTCGGCGCACTTCTTTCGGGTCGGCCAGCAACGGCCGGTAAATCTCGATGCGATCACCCGCTTGCACAGCACGCACTTCAGCGTCCGCGACCACCTTGCCGAATATGCCCAAAGGGCAATCAGCCAGGTTCAGGTCGGGAAACTGCTGCGCAATACCCGACGCCTGCACCGCTGCCCGCAGACTGATGCCCACCGGTACCGCCACCGTCAATAACACCTGGCGATCTTCGGCGGCATACGCCACCTCAACCTCAACCATGCAGTTGCTTGGCCCGTTCGCAGAACGCATCGACCAGCGTATTGGCCGCCTGATTGAACAACGGCCCCAACGTCGCTCGAATAATCGGCCCGGCGTAATCAAAAGAAAGATCCAGGCTGATTTTGCAGGCCTTATCCGTCAGCGCCTTGAATACCCAGACCCCGTGCAGTTGGGTAAATGGCCCTTCCTGCAGGTTCATTTCGATGGACTTCCCAGGTACCAGCACATTGCGCGTAACAAAGTGCTGGCTAAGACCGCCTTTCGCGACCCCGACACTGGCAACCATGTGCTCATCACTGCTTTCCAGCACTTCGGCGGTTGAGCACCAAGGCAGGAATTCCGGATAACGCGCCACGTCGTTGACCAGGTCATAGAGCGCCTGTGCCGGATAGGGCAGCAGCGCCGAACGTTGAATATGCGTCGTCATGTGTGCGTTATTTCCACTGCTGAGGCAAAACATCGCGAAAGAACAGCCCGATCCGCGAGAGAAAAAAACCAGAGAACTGCCCGCATTGTCCGGGATTCGGACAACACGCTCAAGCACGCAGGTTGACCGTAGCCTACTCGCGCGCAACTCCCTATAATGCCGCCCCTATGGCTAAACAAAAGAAACACCCCACAGGGACCATCGCGCAAAATAAAAAGGCGCGACACGATTACTTCATCGAACATCGGTTCGAGGCTGGTCTGGTCCTGGCCGGCTGGGAAGTAAAGAGTCTGCGTGCCAGCAAGCTGCAGCTGGTCGACAGTTATGTGCTGCTCAAGGACGGCGAGGCGTGGCTGCTCGGCAGTCATATCACCCCGCTGACCACAGCGAGCACCCACGTGATTGCCGACCCGGTGCGCACGCGCAAGCTGCTGCTCAACGCGCGCGAACTGGAAAAGCTCGCTTCCGCCGTACAGCAGAAGGGCTATGCCTGCATCTGCCTGTCCTGGTACTGGAGCAAGCATCTGGTCAAGTGCGAAATTGCCCTGGGCAAGGGCAAGAAGGAGTACGACAAGCGTGATACCGAACGCGAGCGTGACTCCAATCGTGAGCTGCACCGCGCCGTGCGCAACAAGGGCAAGGAAGACTGACCCTTGCCGTGATGTAGCCTAGGGAGCCTCCCTCGGCTACATCCCCTTGCGCCGCTCCGCACGCGCCACGCGCTGTACCTCTTGACGCACCTCCTCCAACACTTCCTGCACATACAGCAGGTGCCGTGTTGAAACCTCGCGTGCCTGCTCGGCCCGCCCTTCGATAATCGCCAGGTACAAATCCCGATGCTGACTGATCAGCATGTCGCGGGTTTCCGTACGCTGCTGATACATGCCACCGATGTTGGTCACCACGTTACGCTTGAGCAGGTCGAAAAGACCGCGAATGGTGTGCAGCAATACGGCGTTGTGGCTGGCCTCGGCGATCGCCAAGTGAAACCTCGCATCCGCCGCGCCCTCCTCCAGTCGACTCACTTCATCAGAGCGGGTGTAGCAATCCTGCAGCGCTTCGAACGCCGCCGTAAGCCGCTCGCGATCCACTTCGGTGGCGCGCTGCGCTGCGTAATAGGCGCAAGAAGCTTCGAGCGTTTGCCGAAATTCCAGCAGATCACGCTGAGCCTCGGGGTTGTTTTCCAACAGATGCAGCAGCGGGTCACTGAACGTCGAGCCGAGTGAATCAGCCACATAGTTGCCACCGCCCTGACGACTGACGAGCAAGCCTTTGGCCGCCAGTTTCTGGATCGCCTCGCGTAAAGACGGACGCGACACACCAAACTGCTCGGCCAACGCGCGCTCGGCCAACGCGCGCTCGGCCGGCAAGCGCTCGCCCGACTTCAACGTGCCCTCAAGGATCATGCCCTCGAGCTGCTCGACGATATCGTCAGACAAACGGCGCTGACGCACCTGATCAAACCCCATCACTCACTCTCCACCATCCCGACCACTCGCCGGCGGCTCCATTCTGGCCTATCGCAGCGCTGGCAGCACCTATCAGAACGCCTTCATTTCAGCCGGTCAGAGCGCTCCGCTCGAACGCCTACGACCAAAGTTTCGTAAGCGGCAAATTGACACATCCCTGCCAAGGCTTTTACTCTAGCCCACAGCGATTGTAAATTGGTATTACCAATTAACCAAGCTAACCAAACAACAACAATCAGGGCCATCCCCCATGCAAACCTGGCAACAGCTCTACAGCCCGCTCGGCAGCCTCGGCCTGTCCGCACTGGCGGCCGTCATTCCGATCGTATTCTTCTTCCTGGCCCTGGCCGTGTTTCGCCTCAAAGGCCATGTGGCCGGCAGCATCACGTTGGCGCTGTCGATCCTGGTGGCGATCTTTGCCTTCCAGATGCCGGTAGACATGGCACTCGCCGCCGCCGGTTACGGCTTTGCCTATGGTCTGTGGCCTATCGCGTGGATCATTGTCGCTGCGGTTTTCCTCTACAAACTCACGGTCAAAAGCGGCCAGTTCGAGATTATCCGCAGCTCCGTGCTGTCGATTACCGATGACCAGCGCCTGCAAGTACTGCTGATCGGTTTCTGCTTCGGCGCCTTCCTCGAAGGCGCGGCCGGTTTCGGTGCTCCCGTGGCGATCACCGCCGCGCTGCTGGTCGGCCTGGGGTTCAACCCGCTGTATGCCGCCGGCCTGTGCCTCATCGCCAACACCGCCCCCGTGGCCTTCGGCGCGCTGGGCATCCCGATTATCGTGGCCGGCCAGGTGACCGGTATCGACGCCTTCAAGATTGGCGCCATGACTGGCCGCCAGCTGCCGTTGTTGTCGCTGTTCGTGCCGTTCTGGCTGGTGTTCATGATGGACGGCCTGCGTGGCGTTCGCGAAACCTGGCCGGCGGCATTGGTCGCGGGCCTGAGCTTTGCCATTACCCAGTACTTCACCTCCAACTTCATCGGCCCGGAACTGCCGGATATCACCTCGGCGCTCGCCAGCCTGATCTCCCTCACACTGTTCCTGAAAATCTGGCAGCCCAAGCGCACCGCCGGCGCACAGATAGCCGGCGCCACCTCCAGCGCAGCGGTCGCCGCCAGTGCCGGCGGTTTCGGCCTGCCGCGCAACACGGCGGTCTCACCCTACAGCCTGGGGCAGATTTTCAAGGCGTGGTCGCCGTTCCTGATTCTTACCGTGCTGGTCACCCTCTGGACGCTCAAACCGTTCAAGGCGATGTTCGCCGCCGGCGGCTCGATGTACAGCTGGGTGTTCAACTTCGCGATCCCCCATCTGGATCAACTGGTGGTCAAGGTCGCACCGATCGTGACCAACCCCACCGCGATCCCGGCCGTGTTCAAGCTGGACCCGATTTCAGCGACCGGCACGGCGATTTTCTTCTCCGCCCTGATCTCGATGCTGGTGCTGAAGATAGACATTAAAACTGGTCTTACCACTTTAAGAGAGACCTTCTACGAGCTACGCTGGCCGATCCTGTCCATCGGCATGGTCCTGGCGTTCGCCTTTGTCACCAACTACTCCGGCATGTCTTCAACCATGGCATTGGTGTTGGCCGGCACAGGTGCTGCCTTCCCGTTCTTCTCGCCTTTCCTCGGTTGGCTGGGGGTTTTCCTGACAGGCTCCGACACCTCGTCCAACGCCCTGTTCAGCTCGCTGCAAGCCACCACCGCGCATCAGATCGGCGTAAATGACACCTTGCTGGTGGCCGCGAATACCAGCGGCGGCGTCACCGGCAAGATGATCTCGCCCCAGTCGATCGCCGTGGCCTGTGCCGCCACCGGCCTGGTGGGCAAGGAATCCGACCTGTTCCGCTTCACGCTCAAACACAGCCTGTTCTTTGCCACGATCGTCGGGTTGATCACCCTGGCCCAGGCGTACTGGTTCACCGGTATGCTGGTGCACTAAGGCCAGCACATAACAGCGTAAGAATCGACGCCGGATAACGCTTCCGGCGTCAGCTATTTCTGGAGGACCGATGAGCCTGCCTGCTGCTTTCCTGAGCGACGTCGCACACCTGATTCCGAATGATCGGCGTTTCGACGACCCACTTTCCACGCTCGCTTTCGGCACCGACGCCAGCTTTTACCGACTGATCCCACAGCTGGTGATCCGCGTGGAGTCGGAAGATGAAGTCGTGGCGCTGTTACAGCTGGCCCAACGCGACCGCGTACCCGTGACCTTTCGCGCAGCCGGCACCAGCCTGTCCGGGCAGGCCATCAGCGACTCGGTGCTGCTCGTACTGGGTGACAACTGGAACGGCCGCGAAATTCGTGGGCAAGGCACGCAGATTCGCTTGCAGCCCGGTGTCATCGGCGCCCAGGCCAATGCATGGCTGGCGCCGTTCGGGCGCAAGATCGGGCCAGACCCGGCGTCGATCAACGCCTGCAAAATCGGCGGCATCGTCGCCAACAATGCCAGCGGCATGTGCTGCGGTACGGCGCAGAACACCTACCACACCCTGGCGGGCATACGCCTGGTACTGGCTGACGGCAGCCGCCTGGACACTGAAGATGCAAACAGCGTCGCGGCGTTTCGTGAACAACACGGGCCGTTGCTTGAGCGCCTGGCGTCGCTGGGCCGCGAGACGCGGGCAAATGCTGAATTGGCAGCGAAAATCCGCCACAAATACCGTCTGAAAAATACCACCGGGCTGTCACTCAATGCCCTGGTGGATTTCGATGAGCCGCTGGATATCCTCAGCCATCTGCTGGTGGGCTCCGAGGGGACGCTCGGCTTCATCAGTGCAGTCACCTACGACACGGTGGTCGATCACCCGAACAAAGCGTCGGCGCTGATCGTATTCCCGGATGTCGAGACCTGCTGCAACGCGGTCACCGTTCTCAAAACCCAACCAGTCTCCGCCGTTGAGCTGCTGGACCGACGCAGCATGCGCTCGGTACAGGACAAGCCGGGCATGCCCGCTTTCGTACAGCACCTATCGGAAAATGCCTGCGCACTGTTGATCGAATCCCGCGCCGCGTCGCCAGCGCTGTTGCATGAGCAATTGGCGCTGATCATGGGTTCCCTGGCCGGTTTCCCCGTGGAAAAACAGGTCGACTTCACCGAAGACCCGCTGGAAAACGCCCGCCTGTGGGCAATCCGCAAAGACACCTTCCCCGCCGTCGGCGCCGTACGCAAAACCGGCACCACGGTGATCATCGAGGATGTGACCTTCCCGGTCGAACAACTGGCAATCGGGGTCAATCGCTTGATCGAACTGTTCGACAAACATCACTACGACGAAGCGATCCTTTTCGGACACGCGCTGGAAGGCAATCTGCACTTTGTCTTCACCCAGGGCTTCAACAGCGCAGAAGAAGTCACACGCTACCAAGCGTTCATGGACGACGTAGCGCAACTGGTGGCGGTAGAGTTTGGTGGCTCGTTGAAAGCCGAACACGGCACCGGCCGCAATATGGCGCCATTCGTCGAGCTGGAATGGGGCAGCGACGCCTACCAATTGATGTGGCAGCTCAAGCGTCTGCTCGACCCCAACGGCATCCTCAACCCGGACGTGGTGCTCAGCGAAGACCCGCAAATCCACCTGAAACACCTCAAGCCGCTACCCGCCGCCGACGAGCTGGTGGATAAGTGCATCGAATGTGGCTTCTGCGAACCGGTGTGCCCCTCGAAAGGCCTGACCTTGAGCCCGCGCCAACGCATCGTGATCTGGCGCGACATCCAGGCGAAAAAGCGCGCCGGCGTCGACACCACCGAACTGGAAGCCGCGTATCACTACCAGGGCATCGACACCTGCGCCGCCACCGGCCTGTGCGCTCAACGCTGCCCTGTGGGAATCAATACCGGCGACCTGGTGAAAAAACTGCGCAGCCGTGAAGCCGACCGTACGAAAACGGCCGAATGGCTCGCCAGCCATTTCTCCACTGCGCTGCAAGGTGCGCGCTTTACGCTGCACGTGGCCAATGGTGCACGCATGCTGCTGGGCGCGCCGCGTCTGGCCAAGCTATCGGCCACTGTCACCCGGTTGTCCAAGGGGCAGATCCCGCAGTGGACCAACGCCATGCCCCAGCCGGAAAAAGCCATCCGCTTCAGCCCGGCCGTGACGGACGAACGACCCCGGGTGGTCTACCTGGCCGCCTGCGTCTCCCGCGCCATGGGCCCGGCGGCGGGGGATAAAGAGCAGATGTCACTGTATGACAAAACCCGCGGCCTGCTGGAAAAAGCCGGTTACCAAGTGGTGCTCCCCGAGAACCAGAACAGCCTGTGTTGCGGCCAGCCCTTCGCCTCCAAAGGCTACGCCGAACAAGCCGAACACAAGCGCCAGGAACTGCTCGGCGCCCTGCTCCACGCCAGCCGCGGCGGGCTCGACCCGATCTACTGCGACACCAGCCCCTGCACCCTGCGCCTGGTGCAGGACCTGGGCGAAACGCGCCTGGACCTCTACGACCCCGTACGCTTTATCCGCACGCATCTGATGGATCGCCTCGACTTCACGCCCCAGGAAGCGCCCATCGCCGTGCACGTCACCTGCAGCACCCAACATCTGGGCGAAAGCCAGGCCCTGATCGACCTGGCCCGGCGCTGCGCCAAAACCGTGGTGATTCCGGAAGGCATCCACTGCTGCGGATTCGCCGGCGACAAAGGCTTCACCACACCGCAACTCAACGCCCACGCACTGCGCAGCCTCAAGGACGCCGTGCAATATTGCAGTGAAGGCATTTCCACCAGCCGCACCTGCGAGATCGGCCTGAGCCAGCATGGCGGCATTGATTACCACGGCCTGGTCTACCTGGTGGACCGCGTCACCCAGGCCCGCGCTCATTGATCCAGCAAAAAAATAGAACCCTTAAGCGCTGGCGCAGTCATCTGCATAGGCCTCGACAGACGAGGCCCATCAGTGATGTCGCTGGCAGCCGTTGAACGCCAGCAGCGTCGAGCCCTTTTGCGCAAGGAGATACCTTATGAAGCGTTCCGCTCTTGCTGGCTTGTTCATTACCGCTGCGATGCTGGCGTCCCCTGTGTTTGCCGCGGGCGATAAAGACCTCTGCGAAATCAACCTGAACAAAATCAACAACGGCAAGGCACTGCTCGCCACCGACACCAGTGGCAAAAGCGGCGAGATAGACACCGCCGTCTCCCAAGCCAAGGCCGCCCACGCCGCCGGTGATGAGAAGAAGTGCATCGAAATCACCTCCAAGGCCCTGCAAGACCTGCAGAACAACGACAAAGGCGGTGAATAGGTTGCCCTGTCACGCAGGACCAACCTTCGGGTTGGCCTTCCGTGACGGTTTGGAGTACACTGCACGAGCTTGTCACTCACTAAGAAACAACGAGTTACAAGCACGGGGCCGTTTAGGATTCGACGCCGGTCGCGAAACTTTAGGTGCATGCCGAGTTGGTAACAGAACTCGTAAATCCACTGTTGCAACTACTTATAGTTGCCAATGACGAAAACTACGGCCAGGAATTCGCTCTCGCTGCGTAAGCAGCCTTAGCCCTGAGCTTCTGGTACCTTCGGGTCCAGCAATCACCAGGGGATGTCTGTAAACCCAAAGTGATTGTCATATAGAACAGAATCGCCGTGCAGTACGTTGTGGACGAAGCGGCTAAAACTTACACAACTCGCCCAAAGCACCCTGCCCTTCGGGTCGCTGCGGGTTAACTTAATAGAAACGGCTACGCATGTAGTACCGACAGCGGAGTACTGGCGGACGGGGGTTCAAATCCCCCCGGCTCCACCATTTCAACGAAAAAAGACGTCCTTGGACGTCTTTTTTTGTGTCTGGGATCTAATGGAATCAAGGGCTTCGGCGCCATCGGTTTGTGTAGATGAATGGTCCACATTGACATTTCACTTGACAGATGATTATCTCGATGAAGATCGTGCCACTTTTGCCGTTAAGAGCCGTCCAGGTACACAGGCCGGTGAAGCAGGCCCTGTGTACCTGGACGGCACCATGACCGTGCATTTCGTCGGTTAATACCTTGCAAGCACAGCTCTTTGCCTGTATTTGCGCCGACTGAGTGTGCTAACCTCAGATCCAAGTATATTTTCACTCTTATGGGCACTTTTGCCATGATCAGCGGCCACCAGCATTTAAAAGACCTTAGCTTTGCGGAAATGATGAGCCTTAAAAGCAGCTCACGTGACCGCCAGGTTGATGCTGTCTATGCAGCTGACCCTCAGATGCTTGAAATGGCTGCTGCCCGTGCCAAAGCCGCCCTTCGTGGCAACTCTGCTTCAATTGCTCGCCCACAACGATTCTCTGCGCTAAGCAACTGATGCCCGAAGCGGTAAACGAAGACGCTCCGTTCGCCCTGCTTGAACGTTCAGAGCTCTTCGCTTTCCTGCTCGATCTAATTCAGCGCGTCTACCGTCCCTCAATTCAATCAGCTGTCACCGATTACGGCCTTGTAATCGTTGGGGGGCAATCGCTTACGCTTTGGGCCCGGCAATACCTCATCGACGAAATGACAGGCGAGGATGTCGGATTCGTCACTAGCGATGACTTGGACTTTATAGGCAAGCCCAACTCTATTGATTATTGCGCCCGCGTGATGGGAGTCCCTTTTCGCAAGGCGAAGATGGACGACAACACGATCAATATTGCCGCCGCGTACATTGACTGGGTTGACGATAAAGAGGTCATCGTCGATATCCTGGAAATGAACAGCGTCGGGGGGAGCGCCCAAAAAAGAGATTTTAATCTCATGCGCTTACTTTTCTGCCCTGAAAACCGCGTCCGACTTTTTCAACAGAATCGGCTAAAAGCGGCCGTTCCTGAGCTTCCCCTTCTACCCATAGTGACCGCTACTCAACCGCTCAAAGGGGCGCTTTGAAGGGTTCATATCTATCTTTAGTCTAGCCGTGGAAGCATAGGCTTCGCCTGCCATCGGAGGATGGTGCGCTCTATGTGGCATAATAATGGAACAAACTAAGCGACCTGCTAGGTCAATCCAAACCTATACATATGCTATTGTCGGAATACTAAAGGGCGCTCAAGCCCTTGTACTTCTGGACTTGAGCGCATATCTTTTTTACAGCGGCACGCCAGAGGTATGCCGTTATATCGAAGCAACAAATTAGAATACGACGTCGTGAATTATTCCGCTTTCGAACCTTATATTGCAGCTAACTTCTTCGATGGAGTCGAATTTCGGATTATCGTATTGACAACTATGCTCTTTGGAATTATAGCTGAACGTAGCAGTGCCGTTTGATGCTTTATAACGACGAACTCTATAGTTTCCTTTTAGGAATTGAGCTTGAGTTTGCGGTTGCAGCGGCTTCAAAGTATCGCTCGAACTAGCATTTTTTCCTTCTTGCACTGCTTTGGCTTTTTGACGATAAGAGTCTGCAACGACGATCTTGTGTTTTTCGAGAATGGCGCTGGTGTGACGTGGGTCCATATGATCATTTGAACCGAAACCAAATGAATTAATGATCGCTTCCGCTGTTTGTATCGCTCGTTCAAAGCCGCTATTAATTTTAGCGATCATATCCTTGACATGGTCGTCAGTTGTCTTTTTTTCTGGACTTAAATCGATATGGAGTATTTTCTTAACTAGAAGCGCAACGTGGTAACTCCATTTGGACATTCGGCGTCTTGCGCAGTGCTCCTTGGATTTTGAGAAAATCAAATGGGATACGAAGTATAGAGCCGGGTGATGACTTTCATTAAAAAGAAGGCTGCTTGCTTCGTTATTGTAGTCTCTAAGCAGTTGACCATAATAAAAGTGGACTTTATGAGGTTCCTCGAGTGCTATGGATATGAATGATTTTATTAATAGAGGTGCTGATACTGTTTCGCTCAGTAGTATCGTATCATCTTCATCATATTGATGAGGTCGCCGCGCATAAAAAATTCGGTGCCCTTGTGTATTCATCGCTGCGAAGAAGTCTTCAAGTCGCTTGTGGTACGGCTTGATGGTTGCGAATGCTTCCTTCATCACCACCGACTGGCTGTTGGTGGCCTTAATGACACTGCTAGATAATTCAATGTCGTCAGTTTCAATAAGCTTGATCGTGACGTACATGTCATCCGTTATATGCTCCCTATTTTCAAAAAGAACGTGGCTCGTCTGACATCCGTTAACGATTTGGAAGCCCGATATCTTAAAAACATCTCCAGAAGGTACTACCTTTTTTGCGACAACTGTTACGCCATTATTAAGAACAGAAAACAAATTTCTCTGGGCGTCGCTTTTTATTGTTTCGGCAATATCCGCATTTACTTGATTTGCGCTGCCGAGATAGTCGCGAACGTTGTCGTAAAATACACCCTTGTTAATACTCCCACTTTGATTTTTAATAAACTCTACGTAGTCTTTGCACTTAGAGACACCCAGATATGCTGCCGTGGCCAAGGACAACTTAGGCAATGCAACATGGCGCTGAAACATCAAAGGCTTAGTGATTCTGTTTAATGTTTCTTTGTAAAGATTTTGTAGCTCGACAGCCCCAATCAACTTGCTCTCGACAGATGAGAACATATACTTCAAGTTTTCGATCTCGCTTACCGTAGCTTGTACTTGAGGTAGAAAATCTCTGTCAGGAAATTTTCCGTCGCCGGTGTAAACATATTTCATTGTTAATGTCGGGTCACAACGAAATTTTCCGGCCTTATCGTAGATGAATTGTTTGATTGCATATGCTTCTTTAAGCTCTGCTGGCTGATCTTCCAATTTACCAGTGAAAAATATTTTAACTGCTTGCAGAAACTTAAGATAATCACCCAAATCCACGCTAGATGAGGTTTTAGCTTGGATGAATGTAAAGCTTGTATCGAATATCCCTGTAGTAAGCGGGACAGCTGAGTTAACGCTATAAACCAAAACGTCGTTAATTGCAATCGCTACCGAGTCAACCCCAATGCAATTACCTGTGCTTAGGGCGTCAGGCTCAAATGTGTCGTTGTAATCGTTGGCTAACAATGAATAAACCACGAATTGTTCAAAGCGGAGGCTATCGCTATCAGTTAGAGAGTTTTTAGTTGAGAATTCTTTAAGCATGCTTTGCAGTGTAATGTTGTTCATGCAAATCCTTGGCATTGTTATGAACTGTTTGAGGCTTAGGGGATACCTAAATTAGTAGTCCAGAAGGATCACCGCTTCAGAGAGAAGAAGCGCAGAAAATTCAGCCCTGACTGGATTCTAACTGATGGCTATTGGCTATGCATACCCCGCAGCTTGTGAGGCTAGGTCTCATCGCTATACATCATCTCACCAACCAGATTCCGTTTTTCGTGGCGCCAGCGAACGTCCGTTTTGGGTCGAGTAGCGACCACCACTCTTTCTGACTGATTCACCCTTGTCCTCTCTCAACATGGAGGACGAGCCATGAACATTATTGCTAAACACAGCCAATAGCCTTGGAACAAGGGAAAGCTTGTCGGCAGAAAGCCCCGCTGCGAGTCAGAGATATCTGGGCCATTCGGGCCAGACTCCAGCTCGCGGAAAAAACACGTGATTTGGCGCTCTTCAACTTGGCTATCGACAGCAAGCTGCGTGCTTGTGACTAACCAAGCTGCGAGTTCGAGACATAGCCTATGGCGAGCATGTCTCGTCACGGGCAATCGTGATGCAGCAGAAAACTCAGCACCCTGTGCAATTCAAAATCACTGAGCAAACTCGAACGGTTTTGGAGGCGAGGATGCATCAGGCGCACCTCCGCAGCGAGGACTTCTTATTTCCAACTAGATAGCTGGGAATCGAGGTCGATGATGCCTTGGAAATGGCGGAACAAGCGGGTCTGACCATCCATAGTAACGGTCGATGTTTCACCGTCGCTATCCGACCCAATGTTGCCGATCACAAAAGACCGACATCCTGGTTCAGCGGCGGAACGCGAAGCGATCCGCCCGCTGCAAACCACTGTTAGACGATGTTATCTCCCTCCCTTTCTTCGGTTGTCCTCAAGGCACAGCATCTGACAGTTGACCGCTTCTGTCTTTCCACCCTCGTGCCATGGCTTGATGTGGTCTGCCTCCATCTCTTCGATGGTGAAGGTTTTGGCGCAGTCAGGACACACACCCTTCTGCCGCTCAAACGCTGAACGGCGCATCCTCTCATCGAACTGGCGGATGTTGAGATGCTTCTCCTTGCCGTTCAACACGTAGTGATAGACGCCGCGATAGTTCGTCACGTCCGGGTCTTGCAGGAGGACTGAGATGCGATCCTCGAGCTCGACAGGGTCGAGAGACACGTCCTTGTAAACATTGTAGAGCTCGCCCCACGGTTGTCCCTTCATTTCTTTATTACGCGCCACCGGGAAGGTTGCCCTTACCCATGCAACGACGTTTTGGAAGTACACCCACAACTCGTTTGCCTTGGATTTGTGTTGGTGTTTCCCCATATACGCCGCAATGTTGCCGGCGCTGATCCAGTCTAGAACATTTTCAAGATAGTCCTGGCGGATGGGCGATCCACTCATGAGCTCGCTTCCGATTTGGTAAGCGGGACAAGCGGTCTTGCTGAAATGTTTCTTGGCGTCCGACAACCACGGACCCGCGTACGTCGCGTTGCGGAGTTCCTGTTTAGTTAATACCTTGCCAGCGATATTGATGGTCTCAAACCAGGCCAGCCTTTCACTATCTGTCCCCTCGCAAAAGTAAACCATCAACTCATAGTTGAGGATTTGCTCCTGCTGGTCATTTGTGAGGTTATGGAAGTAGAGGTCGTTCCATGTAAACTCGCCATCCACGTACTGGCAAATCGAGATCGTGCGTTGCTGCCCGTCGATTACTTCAAAGGTGTCGTCGTCGCGAACGGACCAGTACATGACGTTGAGAGGAAAATTTTGGGTCAGTGTGTCTATGACCTTGTTGCGCTCCTTGGCGTCATATACGAACTCGCGCTGGTATGGCGGGCGGATATCAAGTTTACCGCTATAACCGCGAACGCCGCCCTCCGCGTCGTCGAAGTAGCCTTCATACAAGTCGCGAACGAGGATCTTCTTGAGTTCGATTTCCATCAGACTTCAATCTTCTTGTTGCGGATGAGGATACGAGGATAGGTCTGAGTAAAGAACTCATCGCCCACCTTGTAGTAGGTCTTACCAAGGGGAGGGGTCGCCACCTTGATCACTGCGCCATCGTTCAGTTTACCTACGCGACTGATCTTGCCATTCGCGCTCAGCTGTTCTTGCTGTGGATACGTTTTGGTCGCCAAACCGAACCACGTTTTAGTAATGCCTACAATCTCAAACTGGTCAGGATTGTGTTTCGCAAAAAAACCGGGAGTAACGCCCATGACGCCTTCGTAGTCCTTGGGAATGTTAGCGACTGTACCGACCTCTATGGCGTCAAAGTTGTCATAGGCGGGATATTCGCCAGAGTTGAAGGTCTTGAAGAGAATCATATCTTCGTGGCGCTTTCGGTAGTCCAAGTTCGTGAACCAGCACATATTTCCGAAGCTGCGCCACTTTTGCCCCGTTTCGTCTACCCAGAACCGCGTTGCGCGCTCCGTGTAATGGTCCGGAACCTTGAAACTCATATCCCCGCTATTAGCACCTAACCATAATTTCTCTTCCTTGAGCAGCGGGAAGATTTCCTTCAGGGTAATTGCATTCTGGTTTCCAAGAATGATGAACTTCTTGTCGTACTCGATAAGTTGCGCGATGTACTCTCGGAAGAGGGAGAACGGGGGATTGGTGACCACGATGTCCGCTTGCTTCAATAGTTCGATGGATTCCGCGCTGCGAAAATCTCCATCACCATCTAAGAAGTTGACATGTATCTCATCGTCTCCCGGAATGCGGTCACCGTCCTTATCACCTTCGTACTCTAGGACGATCGCACGATCACTTTCATGCTCACTGAAGAGGTCACGCTTCTGATTTCTGTAGCAGGTTGCTATTAACTTCTTGAGGCCAAACTTCTCGAAGTTGAAGGAGAAGAAATGGAAGAAGGCACTGACCCTTGGATCATCGCAGTTGAGATAGACGACCTTGCCCTTGAAGTGGCTCCGGTAATGCTTTAGTTCGCGCTCGACGTCTTCTCGCTGAGTGTAAAACTCATCCTCCTTGTTCGCCTTCGCCCTGCTCAGGCTTGCGTTCTGCGTCTCTACAACCATCCTGCTGTTCCTTGCGTCTGCCATCGTGTTTCGGACATATCGTTATCTAAATACTATTGTGCGACATCACTGTCGAAAGGATTACGACGGCCGCCGGGAGTAATGCGACATGGATAACAAGCCTAGGCTGCTTGATCAGGTCGCCAGAAAATTCGACTCGAACACTACTCGATTCGCACTGCGCAAGTCCATTGGCAATGACCGCTTTTGGCCGATTCTGTTGAAAAAGTCGGACGCGGTTCTCAGGGCAGAAAAGTAAGCGCATGAGATTGAAATCTTAAATAACGCACAGGCATTCGGAAACCGATTTCACGTAGCCGCGCGAAAAACAGGCTCCTTCACCGCTCAGCTTCCGGGGCAATCCGAGAGAACCGACTTTTTCAACAGAATCGGCCTGGTTCTGCCGTTCACCACCTTCAGCCTCTTTTCAAGCGCAACCTGTATCCCGAGAGCGGCAGGAAGATCACCCCTAATCAAAGATGAGAAGCAAAGGCGTAAAATCGATTACAAGCGCCAGACCAGAGCGTGAATATCTCGTGGGGTATTCCAGTTGGAATTCCAATCAGCACTAAAAATAAATTTATCTCAAATAATCAATGCCATAGGATGCCAATTCAGATTACCCCGGCACGCATCGCTCCCATCTGTCGCAGCTTCCTTCGCCCCCACCGCTCAGAGCCAACCGACGGGCCCTCGGAATTTTCCTTCAACCTATCGCGCCCTCCATGAACTAGCGCTCCCACCTCCACAACGCTACCTTCCCCCCGTCGCTACTCATCAGCGACCGGCTTTGACAGGCCGAAAAGTGTAACCTTTCACACTCCTTGATTTAGCGGCATGCTTTGCGTGTCCGCCTCGTTCATGGCGGCTGTGCGTGGGGCATCTTCGGGTGCGCCGGGTTCCTACACTTCCGGTCTGTCAACCCGCGTACAGCTGCCACCCAATCCTGTTTGACAGCAGGGGGCGGCGGCTCCTTTAACAGTGTAGGAGCTTCATCATGAAAAAAATCACGCCCAATCCCCCCGCAACTCTCTTCACGGTCAATGAAAACGTCGACCCCGAAACCCTGCTGATCCAAGCCAGCGAAACCCTTTCCTCATTGGACGCAATCATCACCGACCTGGCCTTCGAACTCGACGGCATAAACCGTCAAAAACTCTTGGGTAGCCAGCAACTCGTCGTGCTGGGCGGATTACTCATCGAGCGTGTGCTGGTCACGCTGGCACCCACCGCCGACGCGCAACCGCTCCCGACGTAATCTCAGCAGCAAGCGAACCGCGCACAGGCCGGCGCCACTGACGACTGGCCAGCAACTCGCTCTGGCAATCGCAACTTCATACTTAGCTCAAGCTTTCACATCCCTTTCACACTCGAGCATCTATGTTTACCCCAGCTCCTTGTGAACATCCCTTTCAAGCCCGCTTTTCCCCATCGCGGGCTTTTCTTTGCCTGGAATTTGCCCTCACCTCATTTCCCACCGCCAGCCTCCCGCGCTCGTTCCAGCTCACGCGCATCATGGCTGCAAAATATATCCACCGCCGCGCCACCATCAGCCGCCAATTGCCGCAACCTCTGCTGGTTATGCAGCCGCGCCTGGCGATCCGTGTCCATCATGGTCTGGTAGAAGCGCATCCCAGGTGGGCAGCGGCGTTTGGGTAGATGCACTTCGTCATGGTGAAAGTAAGCATCGCCAGCATGCAGTTTCCAGCCTTCGGCGGTGCGGATGGCGATGCCTGCGTGGCCGGCGGTGTGGCCGCGCAGGGGCACCAGCAGGATGTCTTCTTCCTGGGCGCCGACCAGGGCGCGTACCGAGTCGAAGCCGAACCAGGTGTCGCCGTGCGGGGCGTACAGTTGCCAGCCCGCGACGTCGCGCCATTGCGCGGGCAGGAAGCGCCGTCGTTCGATCCAGCCATTCGCCAGGGTGGCGTGGTTGAGTTCCTGGTGCATCACGTGCACACGGGCATTCGGGAAGTCTTGCAGGCCACCGGCGTGGTCGAAATCCAGGTGCGTGAGCAGGATGTGGCGGACGTCATTGGGGTGGAAGCCCATCAGGCGCAGTTGTTCGAGGGCGGTGAAACGGTGCTCGAGCTGGATGTTATTGAATGTCCGGAAAAACCGGCTCAGGCGCTCGGGATGTTCGACGTCCTGCTGGCCGAAACCGGTGTCCACCAGGATCAGGCCATTGCTGGCGGTTTCGATCAGCAGGCAATGACACACCACCGAGGCGGTGAGGCCGCGGCTGTAGCCATCGAACAGGGCGCCGCCCAACGGGCACATGCAGCCACAATTGAGATGATGCACGCGCAGGCCCTGGGTCATGGCTGCAGATCCGGGTCGGTATCCACGTGTGGCTGCTTGATCGGGTCGATGGGGGGGTTGGCGCCGGGTTGGCGGTCGATGTCCGGCGGTGGCGTCAGTTGCAGCAACTCGCTGGTGTAGCGCCATTCCTCCATGACTTTGTCGGGGTTTTCATTCAGGTGCGTGCCGTAGCTGGGTACGATTTGGCGCAGTTTGTCCTGCCAGGGCGCGCTCGCCAGTTTGTCCTTGAACACCTTCTGCATCAGGTCGAGCATGATCGGCGCCGCGGTCGACGCTCCCGGGGAAGCCCCGAGCAAGCCGGCGATGCTGCCGTCCTTGGACGCCACCACTTCGGTGCCCAGCTTGAGCACGCCGCCCTGGTCTTCATCCTTCTTGATGATCTGCACGCGCTGCCCGGCTTGCCACAAACGCCAGTCTTCCTTTTTGGCGTTGGGGAAATACGCTTTCAGCGCATCGAAACGATCATCGTCCGATTGCATCAATTGGCCGGCCAGGTACTGCACCAGGTCGAACTCGCGCACACCGACGCGCATCATCGGCCAGACGTTGTGCAAGGTCATGCTGGCGGCCAGATCGAAGTAAGAGCCTTCCTTGAGGAACTTGGTGGAAAACGTCGCGAACGGGCCGAACAGAATCATGCGTTTGCCATCGAGTACACGGGTGTCCAGGTGCGGCACCGACATCGGCGGCGCACCCGTGGAGGCAATGCCGTAGGCCTTGGCCATGTGCCGCTCGGCCACTGCGGCATTGTCGGTCACCAGGAAAGAACCGCCCACCGGGAAGCCGGCGTAGTCCTTGGCTTCCTCTATGCCGGACTTTTGCAGCAACGGCAACGCCGCGCCGCCCGCGCCGATGAACAGGAATTTCGCATCGGTGGCGCCGGTCGTGCCGTCCTTGAGGTTTTTGTATTCGACGTGCCAGGAGCCATCGTCGTTGCGCGTGATGTCGCGCACTTCCGTCGACAGCTTGAGGGCGAAGTTCTGGCGGGTTTGCAGGTGGCTGACGAACTGTCGGGTGATCTCGCCGAAGTTGACGTCAGTGCCGATGGGCGACCAGGTCGCGGCGATTTTTTGCGCCGGATCGCGGCCTTCCATCATCAGCGGCACCCATTGCTTGATCTGCGCCGGGTCTTCGGAATACTGCATCGGCCGGAACAGCGGGCTGGCCTGCAACGCCTCGTAGCGTTTTTTCAGAAAGCGGATGTCGTCGTCGCCCCACACAAAACTCATGTGCGGCGTGGAGTTGATGAACGAGCGCGGGTTGTGCAGCACGCCGGTTTTCACTTGCCAGGCCAGGAACTGCCGGGTGATCTGGAACGCTTCGTTAATCTCGACGGCCTTGGTGATATCGATCTTGCCGTCTTTTTCCGGGGTGTAGTTCAGCTCGGCGAGCGCCGAGTGGCCGGTGCCGGCATTGTTCCAGCCGTTGGAGCTTTCCTCGGCGACCTTGTCCAGGCGTTCGACCATCTCCATCGACCAACCCGGCTCCAATTCACTGAGCCACACCGCCAGGGTCGAACTCATGATCCCGCCCCCCACCAGCATCACATCGACGCGCTTGGTTTCGGCGGCGTACGCGTGCGAGATGCCCAGCGACAGGGCCAGGGCGGTCAGTGCCCCTTTGAGGGTCGGTTTGTTCATGTTGCCTCCAAGACACGACGGTCGGTTTATTTCGGGGGGGATGTCGACTGCGCCGCATCGATGCACAGGTCGATGGCCACGGTGTCGAGTCGATCACGTTGCTGGGCTGCAAGGCTTTGCAGCGTTTTCGCGTAGACCGCGTCAGCAGCGTCCTTGAGCCGCTGCCATTCCTCCAGGCTGATGATTTCGCGCAGCACCAGCTCGTCGGCGCGGTTGATGAGGGTCCGATAAAAGTCGTCAGGCTGATCCAGGCGGTAGCTGTCGTCCTCAAGCAATAGGTGCCAGGCCCGAATCTCCATCGCTTTTTCGCTTTTTTCCATGCTCGCGCTCCTGCTGAGTAAAAAGCCCGTGCGCCTCAGTAACGCAATACAGCCGCCGCGCGGGTGTCGGTGGGCATAGAGCGCTCGGCAGGCACCACCACCACTTCGCCGCCCTGGCGGATAACGGCCAGGATCAGCTCGTCCAGCGCAGCGTCTTCCTCGGCGACCTGGGCGCCTGGCTCGCTGCCGTCAGCCTCCACCAGCAACAACGCCACCCGGCCTTCCAGCGTCGCATGCTCGATGTCCACCAGCCGCGAGGCATAAAGCCGCTGCCCTACGGCCACGCCAAATCGATCAAACGCGGTGTTCAGGGAATCCTCGTAGCGCTTGCTCATCACGGCGGTGCAGGCCTGCGCCAACTCGGCTGGCGAGAGCGTGGCGGGGTCTTTACGCACACCGTCGGCCAGCAGGAAGGGGTTGTGACTGAGCGCCCGGAACACGGCCTGGTTCTCGGGCAGCGCCACCAGCACCAACGGCAGTTTGCAGACGCGCGAACAGTGCTCGGTGGTCGCTTTGTCGACGGCACGGAAGAACCGTTCGCGGTCCAGGTTCACTTCGTCCTGCTTACCGCCGCCGCCCGACTCATGCATCATCGGATCGCCGCGCTCGCCCGCGCCGCTGAACCCGTCGGGGTGGCCTTGCTGGTCGCGGGCGGTCAGTTGATCGCCCAAGGCATCGGCCTGAGAGGTGGGCACCGCCTCCGGCAATTCGATTTCCTGCAGTGTCTGCGCGGCGCCCTCGTAAACCCGCACGCTGTCCCGTGTCAGGCACAGCGCCTGGTAGCGTTCGGTCATTGGCGCCTGGCGCAGCAGCGGCCTGAGATAGGGGTGGCGGTTGACGATGGCGGTTTCTTGGACCGGCCGGTGCAACCCCACCACCAGAAAATGCTCGGCGCCGCCAAAGATTGCGATCGAAGGCGGGCAGCTATTCCAGAATTCGGTGTCGGCCACCAGGTCATGAAACGGTGCAAGCAGCGTCTCGGCCTGCGCCTGATCAGCCAGCAGGCCTTCGAGGTCTTTGATGAGGTTCTTCAAACGAATCGGGTTTTGCGTGCGCTCGGGGAACGTCTGCTGGGCGGGCATGTAGACACTCAGGTTGGTGCGATCCGCCAGGGCCAGAAGCGTGTCCAGAGTGTCGCGGGTAAAGGTTTGAACGTGGACCATGGGGAGCCTCCTCAGTGTTTGTCCAGATCAGCCTGCCTGGCCAGGAAATCGTCTTCGAGCAGCGCGTCGATTTGCGCCGGCGATTCTTCCTGGACCGGGGGCGCCGTCAGATGCCCGGTGGATTCGACTTTGGGCGACAAGCGTCCCATCAGATGTTCCAGCGCGTGGTGGATTTTGCGAGCGGCGCCGGCGACGGCCAGCTCCAGGCTTTCCGCCTGATGCGTAACGGACAATGAGCTGTGGCCCTTGGGGCGCACTTCGATCTGGCAACGTTTGTCTTGCGGACCGGACTTCTGCGCGTTCACGTCGCCCACGTGGATTTCCACACGGGTCAGTACCGAGCTGTAGCGCTCCAGCTCACCCACCACCGTACTGCCTACCCACTCCTGAAGATCGGCACTGCCCTCAATATGATTACTGTCTACCTGTACCAGCATGGTCAATTCCTCTTCTGTCCTGAAAAGTAGGTTCGCCCCAAGGGCGTCAACGGCTATGTAAGGTTCGAACCGAGGCTATTCTCACGCGTTCGTTCGGCAAACGGCGCAGGCCGATCAACGGCGTACTCCGCTCCGAGCACGCTCAGGCATCAGTGGTCCTGGACCATCGCCTGCATCTGCCAGAGCGTGCGGAAACGTCCCTGGCGGCGACGCAGTTCATCGGGTGCGCCGTCCTGAACCACCTTCCCCTCCTCCAGCACCAGCACCCGGTCGAAGCTGGCGATGGTCGAGAGTCGGTGAGCCACCGCGAGCACGGTCCTGCCGCGCATCAGGTCCATCAGCGCGCACTGAATGACGGCCTCGGAATCGGAATCCAGTGCGGAGGTCGCCTCGTCGAGGATCAAGATCGGCGCGTTCTTCAGGAACGCTCGCGCCAGCCCCAGGCGCTGGCGTTGCCCGCCGGAAAGCGTCACGCCACGTTCCCCCACCAGCGTGTGATAACCATCAGGCAGCGCCTGCACGAACTCATCGCAGTAGGCCCGCCGGGCGGCATCAATAATCTGTTGCTCGGTCGCGCGCGGCAGGCCGTAGCCGATGTTTTCCAGGATGCTGCGATTGAACAGCGCCGGCTCCTGGGGTACCACGGCGATTTGCCGGCGCAGGCTGTCCTGGCTGACCGAGCGGATGTCCCGGTCGTCGATCAGGATCGCCCCGCTGTGCACGTCGTCCAGACGTTGCAGCAAGCTGAGCAGCGTGGATTTTCCCGAACCCGAGGTACCGGCAATCCCGACGCTCTGGCCCGCAGGAATGTCCAGGAATAAATGGTTGAACACCTGGCGCCCGCCGGGGTACGCATAGCTGACGTCCAGCAATTTGATGCTGCCCCGGGTCGGCGCGAGTTCTTCCGGCGCATCGCTGAGTTCGTGCGGCTGCGCGATGATGCCGAGCGTTTCGGTGATGACGCCCATCTGCTGGCTGGCTTCCACCAGCGCCAGCGCCAATTCGCGCGAGCCGTGGAGGATACGAAACGTCAACGCGCTGACCATGACCACATCGCCCGCCGTAACCTGGCCCTGGCGCCACAGCAGGATCGCCCAGCCCAGCATTGACCCGGCCATGATGGACAGGCAGATATCGTGGAGCACGCGTGCCTTTTCCAGGTAGATCCAACTGCGCCGATGCGCGCCCGCCTCGACGCCGATCTCCCGCTCCAGCCTGACGCGCTCGCGCTCGCGCCCGGAGAACGCCTTGATCGTCCAGACATTGGACACCAGGTCGACAATCTCGCCCCCGACCCGCGCCGACTGTGAGGCGAAGGCGATATGCCGGTTTCTGCCACGCACGCCGACCACAGTGATCAACGCGGCCACCAGCACCACACACGCGATCAGGGCCAATGCCATTGAGCCGCGCACGGCGAACAACACCACTACGGCACCGATAAAGTCCACGCACGGCGGCACGATGCGCCACGCCAGGCCGCCGTATATCTTGTCGGCGGCCGCGCCGGCCGACGACACTCGATTGGCCAGCGAACCGGCAAAATGCCGGTTGAAATAGCGCATCGGATGACCGGTCAGGTGATGAAAAAGGTCAACGCGCAGGTCGGCGCAACTGCCCACCACGGTATAACAGCCCACCCAACCGCCCAACCGCCACAGCACGTTTTCCAACACGATCAAGCCGATGAACAGACTGAACGCATGCCACACCTGGTCGGCCTGCGACTCTCCGGCCATGGCGTCCACCAGCAACTTCATGCCGTACTGTACCGCCACCGCGCAGCAGGCCGCGCCGATCACCAGTGACAACATCGCGCTGAAATGCAGCGGGCGTACCCTCACGTAGCGCCATAAAAACGCGCTGGCTGTCGCCGGCAAAGGCTCGTCGCGCAGGCGCTGGAAGATCATGTGCGCAGCCTCTGCGCCCGCCTTTCATCAAGCTCGCGCAAGCGTGCCTCGATACGCTCGGGCAGGGCTTTGAGCTGCAGGTGCAACGGGTGGAAAGCCGCGCGCTCGCCCTCTCCGTCGGCGTAGCCGAAGACGCCGGTGGGGCAATACCGGCCATCATCCCAGCCGGGGTAATCGAGAAAGGGGTACCAACAAATGCCTTGCACCGGCACCCCACGTTCCAGCGCCATCAGCACCTGTTCCACGACATAGCTCAACCAGGGCAAACGTTCCTGGTCCTCCGCTCCAGTTTCAGAGATCAGCAGCGGCCGCTGGTAGCGTTGGTGCAACTCTTTGAGCATACCGGCGAGCGGGCGGTAATCCGACTCACCCAGCGCAATGCGCCCGCCGTGGAAATACCACTGGTTATGCGGGTAGAAATTCGCGCCGATGATATCCAGGTAATCCTCCTGCCCGCCCAGGCCCGGCCACTGGCGCCCGATCAGCATGTCCCAGGCCTCGAATTGGGCCACCCGGTAGCGTTCGGCGTTTTCAATGTCCTCGCTACGCTGCGACTCGGAGACCACATTGATCAGCGGGTCGCACTGCACGAACCGCGCAGCCGGCGCGCGTTCGCGAATCGCCTCGATCGCCGCGATGCTGGCGCGCACCAACTGGTGCTTGAGCTCCTGGCCGCGCCCGTGGGCATTGGGGTTGAAATAACCGACGTCGCCCCCCGCCCAGCTCCAGAACGATATCTCGTTGACCGGCGAATAGAACGGAACGCTGATGCCTTCATCCGCCATCAGCCCTGCCACCGCGCCGGCAAAACGTGCGAACCGGTCGACAAACGACGGGCGCCAGACGTCCAGGTCATCCGGATACCCGTAATGGCAAAGGTCCCAGATCACTTGCACCTGGTGATCGCGCGCAGCCCTGAGCATCGGCAGGAAACTGCTCCAGTCGTAGCGACCCGGGCTGCGCTCGATCAAGTGCCAACGCAGGCCGTCACGGGCGCAACGCACATTCAGGCCCGCCAGTTGCGCGTAGTCCTTGTGTGCCCAACGCGCGTGCCCGGTGGCGGCCAGCAAATCCAGGCGCCGACCATCCTGGCGGCGCTGGCTGGAGCACTCGTAGCCCGCCATCACGAAGCTGTTGAAGAGCGCATGATGACCGCGCTCGCGGGGCTCCCTTTGGCTCTGCTCCGGCGGCGCGCTCATAACACATCGAGCCCGGCTGCAACGGTGGCTTCGCTGCTCGCGGCCTCAATGTCGCGGTACAACGCAAGCGCCTGGCCCACCACCTGGTCCATGTTGTAGTACTTGTAAGTACCCAGGCGCCCGAGGAACGTCACATTCGGCGTCTGCTCCGCGAGGGCCTTGTAACGCTTGTACAGCTCGACGTTTTCGGCGCGTGGCACCGGGTAATAAGGGTCGCCCTCATCACAGGGAAACTCGCGAGTAATGCTGGTGCAGGGGTGGACCTGGCCGGTCAGGTGCTTGTACTCGGTGATGCGCGTGTAGGGCACCTCCGGGTCCGGGAAGTTGACCACCGCCACCGGCTGATAGCGCTCCTGCTCGAGCGTCTGGTGCTCGAACCGCAACGAACGGTAGGGCAAGCGTCCCAACTGGAAATCAAAGTACTCGTCGATCGGGCCGCAATAGATCACGTGGTTGAATTTCACCGCATCGCGCACGGCCTTGAAGTCGGTATCCAGCAGCACGTCGATCCGGGGGTGATCGAGCATCTGCTCGAACATGCGCGTGTAGCCATCGCGGGGCATCATCTGGAAGGTGTCGGTGAAATAGCGGTCGTCTTCATTGGTGCGCGTCGGGATCCGCGAGGTCACCGACTTGTCCAGCGCGGAAGGGTCCAGGCCCCATTGCTTGCGGGTGTAGCCACGGAAGAATTTCTCGTAGAGCGTGCGCCCGATCTGATTGACCACCACGTCTTCCGACGTGCGAATCGTGGCCACCGGCTCCGCGCGCTCGGCCAGGAACACTTCGGCCTGCTCGGACGTCATCGACAAACCGTACAGTTTGTTAAGCGTGGTGAGATTGATGGGGATCGGCACCAGTTGCCCATCGACCTGCGCCAGCACACGGTGTTCATAGGGCCGCCACTCGGTAAAGCGCGACAGGTAGTCGACGATCCGCTGCGCGTTGGTGTGAAAGATGTGCGGACCGTAGCGATGCACCAGCACCCCCGCCGCATCCGGGTGATCGTATGCGTTGCCGGCGATATGCGCGCGTCGGTCGATCAACAGCACGTTGCGCCCCAGCCCCTGGGCCAGCCGTTCGGCGATGACACTGCCGGCAAAGCCGGCGCCGACGACCAGGTAGTCATAGACGCCGCGCCCGGGTTGGCGGGACGGACCGGACTTGGCGGTTTCAAGGTTTATCTGAGGCATTCGATCTGCTCCTTCATAAAGCGGCACGTGTTGTCCCAGGACATCCCTTCAAGCGCCGCATCGGCGCGTTTCAGGAAATCGGGCGTACCTTTGAGGCGCAGCGCGCCTTCGATGGCGCTGACAAACGCGTCGGCAGTGTCGGCGATAAATACGGCACCGCTTTGGCCGTAGCCATTGACCACATCGCGTATTGGCGTCGAGACCACGGGGCAGCCGCCGGCCAGGTACTCGGGGGTCTTGGTGGGGCTGATGAAACGGGTGGACTCATTGAGCGCGAACGGCATCAGGGCCACGTCCCAGCCGCTCAGGTAAGCCGGCAATTCGGCGTATTGCCGCCCGCCCAGATAATGAATATTGGGGCGTCGCGGCAGGGTCTGCGGATCGATCTTGACCACCGGCCCAACCAGTACGATCTGCCAGTCGGGACGCTGCGCCGCCATGCGGTCCACCAGTTCGATGTCGAAGCGCTCATCGATCACACCGAAAAAGCCCAGGCGTGGCCGCGCGATCGGCGCCTGGTCGGCAGGGTCCGCCAATGCGTTTCGCGCCTGCGCAAAATGCCCAATGTCGACGCTGCTGGGCACCGGGTGCGCATTGCCGTGCTGGTGCTGCTTGACCTCCCAGAGGCTGAAACCGCCGGTGAACACCACGTCGGCCTTGTCCATGAGCAGCCGCTCCATGTCCACCAGCCGTGCGGGTGCGCCCTTGAACGCAGACAGCTCATCCATGCAGTCGAACACCGTGACCCGCGCCTGGAGGTGGTCGGTAAACGCCAGGCTCATGGGCGTGAAATACCAGAGCAGGAGATCACCTTGCAGGGCCTCGGCGAGACGCTCATCCAACAACCGTCGCTGCGCCTCGATCATCGCCTGCTCACCCAGGCCCTCGGGCAGGTGCGGGACAACCACCTGGATGCCTGCAGACGGGCTCAACGCTTCAAGCCGGGGAGGCTCGCTACCGCCCACGACCGGTTCTTCGAAGAAGATCACGTCATAGTCTTTCGCCAGGCGCGACATCACATGCTGCGGACGCTGGTAGACGAACCCCCAGCGCAAATGGGACAGGCACACCAGCGTAGGACGGGCCTGGCTGGGGGATTCAACAGGGCTTTGCGCAATCACTTGAGCAAACGCCTCGGGCTGTTCTGCAAGGTTCATATCAACGTCCTTATCAAGCGGAAAGTGACGGCTCATGCATTGAGCCCCTTGGCCATACCGTGTCGATACGGCAAGTGCACGACAGCCCTTATCCAGGCCACTCGGCTCTTGAAGGTTGGAAGCACGGTCGTCGCGGCGCGTTCAGCGCAAGAGTGAGCGAAGCCGATGAACTGCACATACCGGTCAGTCATCCGGTTTGAACTCCTCGTCAAAAGCGCCCCCTACCTTGAACAGTCAGCCGCGCAAACAGCGCTGATCGAACAGAAAAAAACAGGCATCGGGCAGATGCCAGGGCGAACGAGGGCGAGCGCATGATCTTGATTACGGGCGGTGCGGGATATATCGGTGCGCACGTTGCATTGGAATGGATGGTCCGAGGCGAAGAGGTGTTGATACTGGACAACTTATGCAACAGCCATCGCTCGGCGGTCGACCGGATAAGCACCTTGGCGGGCAAGCGGCCGGGGTTCATCTATGGCGACGTGCGTAATCGACGTTTGCTCGACACCCTGCTGCGTGACTACCCCATCGATGCCGTGGTGCACTGCGCGGGTTTGAAAGCCGTTGGCGAAAGCGTGCGCGAGCCGTTGCGCTACTACGACACCAATGTCGGCGGCAGCGTGGTGCTTTGCCAGGCCATGGCACAGGCCGGCGTGTTCCGGCTGGTGTTCAGTTCATCCGCAACGGTGTATGGGGACTGCAGCCGCATGCCGATCAACGAAGCGTGCGCCACCGGGCAACCGACCAACCCGTACGGGATGTCGAAGCTGATGTGCGAAAACGTCATGAAAAGCGTGGCCAGCTCCGACCCGCGCTGGTCGATAGGCCTGCTGCGCTACTTCAACCCGATCGGTGCCCATGCCTCCGGCCTGCTGGGCGAGGCGCCGACCAGCACACCGAACAATCTATTGCCCTATCTGCTTCAGGTTGCCAGCGGCGAGCGCCAAGCGTTGTCGGTCTATGGCAAGGACTACCCCACCCCGGACGGCACCGGCGTTCGCGACTACATCCACGTTGTGGACCTGGCCCTGGGTCATATCCGCGCGCTGGAAGCATTGCGCGAGCGCCGCGGCGTCAGTATCTGGAACCTCGGAACGGGGCGTGGGTATTCGGTGCTGGACGTGATCAACGCCTTTGAAAAAGTGAGCGGCGTCCGGATCCCCCTGAACTTCGAAGCGCGCCGCCCAGGCGACATAGCCTGCTGCTGGGCCGACCCGCAAAAGTCCATCGACGAGTTGGGCTGGCAAGCGCGCTATTCGTTGGAGCAAATGCTCGCCGATGCGTGGCGCTGGCAATGCAACCAGCGCGAGCAGCAGGTGGTTCGGCAGGCGAATTGAAGCGCGCGCATTGGCGGGGGACATTGATTGTTGATTCGGGTCAACCCGAGTCATCTGCTGGAGCAGAAGAAGATGTCTGAGGGCGTCTTCTTCTGTGCTCGAAGCGCGTGGGGCTGGGCTTCTGATGCGGACTACTGCCACTTACATCAGCCGACGGAAAATTCCTGCACGTTGGTATGCCTTAGATGAACTGGCGCGAAGTGAATATCTCGAATACGCTTCGAACGACTGCTCGTCTGACCATAGTTGAACGCAACTATTTGAGCGCCCACACTCCTGCCCCCCCCCCCGACCCACGACAAGGAGGCCCGTCATGCAAGGCACTGTTTCGCCCAGCCCCCTTGTGGGGGTTGGCCTCTATACGCTCGGTGAAGCCTCACTGTATACCGGCATCCCCGCCTCAGACATTCGAAGATGGTTGTTCGGCTACAGTAACAACGGCATTCATCATCCTGGTCTTTGGCAATCGGAACTGCAGGATGTAAGCGATTGCGTACTGGGTTTCCATGACCTGCTGGAAATCCGCTTTGTGCATGCATTCCGTCAGCACGGAGTCAGCCTTCAAGCCATTCGCAGCGCGTCCAGGCAAGCAACGGAGCTTTTCGGTCAAGCCTACCCGTTCACTTGCAGGCGCTTCCAAACAGACGGCCGAAGCATCTTTGCCACCGTTCTGGATGAAACGGGCGATGAGGCACTTTTGGATCTGATCAAAAAACAATACGCTTTCAAGCAGGTCATCAGTCCGTCGCTGTATGAAGGGATCGACTACACCGGTATAGGCTCGGCACAACGCTGGTATCCGATCAAACGTAGCAAGGCCGTTGTATTGGACCCTGCCAGGAATTTCGGGAAGCCCGTACTGACCGTGACCGGTATCGACACCGCCGCGCTGTTCAGTGCCTATGAAGCGGAAGGACAGGATACAAAACGCGTTGCCCTGCTCTACGAGATCCCTACATCCGCTGTAAAAGCCGCGATCAACTTCGAACAAAGGCATGCGGCTTGAATTTCCTTCTGGACCACAATCTGCCACCGGCACTGGGACGCGCCCTGAATGAGCTTTCAAAAGTCCATGAGCATGGCGTAGTTCCGCTCAGAGATAAATTCCCCCAGGACGCGAGTGATATTTCCTGGATATCAGTGCTTCGCGAGGAAGGCGACTGGGTCGTTATCTCCCAAGATCGCTTTGCCAAAGGGCACGCTGAAAAGCAGGCATTTCGAGACTGCGGGCTACCCATTTTCTGTCTGGCGAAACATTGGAATAACGAGACCTATTGGAACAAGGCGCATAACCTGATTCGATGGTGGCCGGCAATCATGAGTCAATCAGAGCTGATAAGAGGAGGCGCCGCATTCAACGTGCCGTGGCGCTTTTCTGCCCCAGGAAAATTTGACCAGATAAAAATTTAGACCGCTGCGCATCGGCTAAAGCCTTCGAAGCAAAACAATCCCTATCTGGAATCCCCCCGCACTTCCCATTACCCTGACCCCCTCTATCAGACAACCGGAAGTCCGATACCCGTGCTCAAGCCACTTGCTGTTCTCGCACTCGCCTGCGCCCCACTGCTTGCCAACGCCGCCGACCTGGCCGGTGTCTGGAGGGGCACCTTGGGCAAGTCCGCGATCACCGTCTGTTTCAACGGCGCCCATGGGGCCAATGGCAGTTATTACTACCAGCGCATTCTCACGCCCATCCAGTTGACGCAGGCCAACGCCAGCGAGCCGTGGGCCGAAGAAGGGCAAACCGGTTTCTGGCAGTTGGACGACCCTCAGGGTGACACGTTGACGGGGACCTGGAGCAAAACCCTGGGCGGTAAAAGCCTGGCGCTCAGGCTCAAACGCGCTGACACCGACGGTTGCGCCAGCGACGCCTATAACAACGCGCTTGAAGCGGTGCCGCCTGCGGTAAAGGTGGAGAGGAAGACGTTCGGCGAACATGCCTATCAAGTGAAAACCCAAGGCGGCCAGGTCATTCTGCAACTCGAAGGCGACGGTGCGGCCATCGACGAGATCAACCGAGACCTTGCGCGCATGGCCATCAACCCGGACGGCCAGACCGAGTTCTACACCGAGCGGCGCAACGCTTTGGAGCAAAGCGGCGGTACCACCACGAGCGAGATCACGGTCGAGCCGTTTTATTGGTCATCGCACTGGATCACCGTGCGCTTCTACCGCTGGTCGGCAGGTTACGGACGCGGCGGCATTAGTTGGGGCCTGCACAGCTGGAACTTGCAGACCGGCGAACGCGTCGACCCCTGGATATGGCTGGGCGGCCAGCAAGAATGGGACAGCCCCTACTCCAGCCAGGTCAAACTGCCCGCCGCCTTCAGCGCATGGCTGGCCAAGAAGACCAGCACCGACGAAGGGTGCCCGGCCGTGACCAGCTATACGACGTTCGACTTGAGTTTCAACACCCAGGGCCTGCAACTCTCGACACCCGCCCAAGGCGACGGCTGTGACAACGAACTGAGCTTTACCTGGGAAGAACTGGAACCGGTGCTGACGGCGCAAGGCAAACAGGCGGTGCCCAGCTTGAAAATGCCGTGACCCGCCTCTAAAAAATTCCCGATTCGTTCACGAAATGTTCAGAAGCACAAACAGATACTAGCCAATTGCGATGACCGTTACCCGGACGGTCCTTCTGCCTTGGTAGCCCCACCCATGTCGCGTCCCGCTCCTCTGCTGCTCCTGCTTGCTGGCCTGCTGTTCTTTTTCGCCCTGGGTAACCATGAGTTGCAAGGCTCTACCGAAGCCCGCGTCGCCGGGATCGCCATGGCCATGCACCTGGACAACAACTGGGTGGTGCCCCAATTGTTTCGTGAGCCCTTCCTGGAAAAACCACCGCTGAGCCTATGGATCGACGCGGGGGCCATTCGCCTGTTTGGTGGCACTACCTGGGCGGTGCGCCTGGCGTCGGCATTTGCCGGTTTGTTCAGCGTGATGCTGCTGTACGCCATGCTGCGACGGTTCGGACGCCCGCAAACGCTGGCCTTCAGCGCGGCATTGATACTGGCGACCATGGCCAGCTACTGGAGCAACGTGCGCGGTGTGGGTGAAGATTCGTTGCTCACACTGGGCGTTACCGCTGCGCTGCTGGCGTTCTACCAGGCCGTACGACCTGATCGCGAAGGCTCCAGTGCAGGCGCATGGGCGCTGTTTACCGCCGGGATGGCGATTGCCACGTTGAGCAAAGGGGTGCTGGGCCTGGCCATGCCTGGCATTGTGATTTTTGTGTACCTGGCCAGTACCAGCCTGATGGACAAGCGCGTGCACCTTGATGCCTGGCTCAAGCCTGCGCTGTTTACCCTGTTGGCATTGGTGCCGCTGGTGATCTGGCTGGGCTTCCTGTTCCAACGCGGCGGCATGCAGGCGGTGGCCGAGGTGTTGTTGACCAACAGCGTCGGTCGGTTCAGCGGTTCGTTTGTCGAGGCGGGGCATTACGAGCCGTTCTATTACTACATCGCCAAGCTTCCGGAGGCCTTTCTGCCTTGGAACATCCTTGTGTACCTGGGCCTTTGGCACTTTCGAAAAAGCCTGGTACGCAACCGCTACCGCCTGTTCTTCAGTGTCTGGCTGGTGGCGCAGTTCACCCTGCTGAGCCTGGCATCGAGCAAACGCACGGTGTACCTGATGGCACTGACGCCAGCTGCCGCCGTATTGGCTGCGGAATTTTCGCGCGTGTTGCTGGGTTGGTTACAAGCGCACAAGCCCGCGTTGCACAAACACCACAAAACCCTGGTGGGCAGTGTGTTCACCCTGGCCGTGGCTTGCTACCTGATAGCGGCGTTCTGGTTCGCGCCCAAGGCGGATGCACGCCAGTCGTTCATACCGGTGATCAGCCAGGTCCAGGCGTTAAAAGATGAAGGCAAGGAGGTGGTGCTGTTCCAGCCCAACGAGCGCATCGCCGGGGCCAGTGTGTTTTACCTGCGGGCCTACCTGCCGATCCTGCAGACCGAGGCCCAGTTGCACGACTACCTCGCCGCCAAGCCCGGCAACATTGCGCTGCTGGACCATACCAACGGCTTGGCCACGCCGGTGAAAGTGCTCAAGGAAATGTCGATCAACCGCCAGCCTTACTATTTTGTGGAACAGTAAGGCCGGCGCCGGGCATTAATGTTTGGTGAGCTTGTCCAGATAGCCCATGGCAAAGGCTGAAACCACGAAGGTCATGTGGATGATCACGTACCACATCAGGTGCTGGGGATCGACGTTCTTGGCGTCCATGAAAATGCGCAGCAGGTGGATGGACGAAATGGCCACGATGGAGGCCGCGACCTTCATCTTCAGCGATGAAGAGTCCATGGTGCCGAGCCAGTTGAGCTTTTCTTTGTTTTCATCGATATCCAGCTGCGAAACGAAGTTTTCGTAGCCGGAAATCATCACCATGACCAACAGGCCGCCGACCAGCGCCATGTCGATCAGCGACAACAGCAGCAGGATCACCTCGGCTTCCAACATGGTGAAAATGTTGGGAATCACGTGAATGATTTCCTGGAAGAACTTCAGCGCCAGGATCAGCAAGCCCAGGGACAGCCCGAGGTAGATCGGCGCCAGCAGCCAGCGTGAGGCGTACATAGTGTTTTCGATAAAGCGTTCCATGGGATCTCACACAGCTTGGCTAGAAATGACGGCGAGTATACCAGCCGCTACAAGCCACCTGTAACCACGAGAAAACTGACCGGGGCGGCATCTGTAAGAGAATTTTTCTGCTAGTGTCGAGCCCAATAACTCGGCTCGATGATGTCGGACAGGAAAAACTCAGATGATGGATGTGCGATTCCCTTTGGCCAACATCGGCCTGTGCACGATATTGCTGCTGGCCGGCGGGTGCTCCCCCAGCGACGAGCAGAAGCAGGCCTCCCTCGAAGAGAAAACCGCAACGTTCGAACAGTCCCTCGACGGCATCTACGACCCCAAGCTGCGCGACGCCATCGCTGACCTCGGCGGTTCGCTGCTGTTACTGGAACGAGCGCGGACCAAGCTTGACAGCAAGCCCATCGAAACCGAATACGGCGAAGACGCCCTGGCCCTGCTCAAGCATTACCCCACGCCCCAGGCGCTGGTGGACACCTACATCAATGGCCTGTTTGTGCTGCGCAAGACGTCCCACTCCGATTACCTGACGGACCTGCAGCCGGTCTTCCCCTTCAATTTCGGTATGCCCGACGCGTTTCCCTTCCCCCATGGCCTGGAATGGCAGTCGGTGACCTTGAGCAACAACAAAGTCATCCCCTTTCAGCCGGAATGGTCGGAAACCGATCCTGGCATCCAACTGAGCCCCAGCAGTTCCAACCTGACCAACCCCGACGACCTGACGGTGACCTACCCCTTCTTCGACGGCATCGAGACGGAAAACAAGAGCCAGCCACAGCCGGTCAGCCTCAAAGGCACGGTTGAAGTGGTTGCGCCGGGCAAGGTGTTGACATTCGAGCTGTCGAAAAGGGACGAGGGCCACACGCGCACCGAAGGCAATATCACCCTCACCCTGGTGCATCTGGACAAAAACTACGCCGAAATCGAGATGACCAACAGCCTGCCACTGGCGCCGCAAGTGGGCGAGGAATCGCCTAACCCCCTGCTGGTACAGGCACGCGACAGCACCGGGCAATTCCTCACACGCTCTGGCTCGATCAACGAAAGCGGCGCACAGGTGGCGTTCTACGAGAAGCAACTGGCGCAGCTGCAAAAGCAGGACGCATGGTCCGATGCGCTCGAAAAAAAGCTGGCCGAACAACAGAAGGCCTTCGAACACCAGCAGAGCAGTCATTACGCCAAGGTGTACTTCAACGGGCTGGTCGACAACCTGCAGGTCAACGTGCTGGATTTTTCCAGCGCTACACTGACCCGCAAGGACCTCGACCTGCCGGTGCTGCGCTTCGACAAGAACAGCCTGCAGCCAACCGTGCAGGCGTTACCGATGCAGGTCACCGTTTATGACGATGGCGCCGCCAGCTGGCTCAAAGGCGCGAGCATGACCGAAGAGCAACTGAAAAACAGCGTCACCATCAGCCAGTCGGTGGAAGACGCCAGCGCCGCGCACATCGCGTTCGACCACCCGTTCACCTTCAACGATGACCTGATCGGCAGCGAGCGCACCAGCAGTGAGTCACCGGTGACCTTCTTCACCGCCGACGAAAAAGGCGAACGCGGCGAGCCGATCGAGTTGCCGACCGAAGCCTTCGAACTGAACCCCACGCGCGGCACCCTCACCTACGACCTGAACCTGTTTCCGGAAGACCCGGCCTTCGTGGTGGGCTCGATTCCGCTGTTTCTGGCGACCATCGAGAAGGGCGAGATAGACGTAGCCAAGCTGCCCAAGGGGCTATCGCTCAAGGACAACGCACTGATCGTCGACCAGAAGGAGTTCCCCGCCGACAGCTGGCGCTTCTACGCCAAAGACGCCAGTGGCAACTACCTCAAGGAAATTCTCGGGGTCAGCCACCGTGCCGAGGAGTACGGCACGGCGATGTTTGACGTGCATTACTTCTACGGCCAGCCGACATCCCTGGAAAGCTATCAGCGCACCGATCTGAACACCGTGCAATACGGCTTCGAAGTCAAGCTGGACAAGCCCGAGAGCAAATAAACGACGGCTATTAGGCCAGCTGTTCGTGCCTCGCGTTGAGCTGGCGCAGATAGGCCTGCAGGTGCAGGCACCAGATCTGCGGGTCGCGCGCCAGCTCATAGCCGCACAAGGTCAAGTTGTCCACGATAGCTTGCAGCATGTGTTGCGCCACGACCGGCCCGGCAAACGGGCCTTCGGACTTGAGGGTGGAAGGCTGTTCGCCGGTCATTCCGGCGGCGAACAATAAAGTCCACAGCCCGTTATCCCCCGCAAGAGGGCGAATGGCACATTCGATACGGGTGACCAGGCCAAGGCACTGGCGGGTAAGGCAAAGGTTGCGCGGCATGGCGGCGACCCTCGGTAGATCGGTGTTCAGCCTCAGCCTGGGGCAAGGCTGTTTCTATCCAGCGACTCCTGTGGATATCCCTGAATCAAGAATAGAAGAAAGCCACAACAAACCAAGGTTGTAGGGACCAACGGCACTGGTCGCCAGCTCAGTGTCAATTTAATGACGAACTGCATGCTATCTCACATACGCCGCAGACCCAATGTGGGAGCGGGCTTGCTCGCGAAGGCGGCGTGTCAGTTAGCACACTTTTCTCTGACATACCGCCTTCGCGAGCAAGCCCGCTCCCACACTTTGGCCGCGTCGCGCTAACAAATCAGCTCGGCTTGGCTTCCGCCAACGCCTGGAGCGCCAGCTCTTTCTCGGCCTCCTTCAAGTCTTCCTCACTGATCATCTCGGCAATCGCCCGCAACCGCTCTACCACGCGTGCATTCACCGAGCCCTCGGGAAATTGCCCATCGGCATCCGGCTCACCGGCGTCCTCACCCACCAGCAGGCTCAAGGCCTCGTCCGCCTGGCGCACGGCATAGATATGGAACTGTCCGGCGCGCACGGCCTGCAGGACTTTCTCATCGAGCATCAGCGTGGCGACGTTGGCCTGGGGAATGATCGCGCCCTGCTCCCCGGTCAAGCCGCGGGCTTCGCAGAGACGGAAGAAGCCTTCGATCTTCTCGTTGACCCCGCCCACGGCCTGCACTTCGCCAAACTGGTTGATCGAGCCGGTGATGGCAAAGCACTGCTTGAGCGGCGTCTTCGACAGGGCCGAGATCAAGGTGCACGCTTCGCCCAGGGACGCACTGTCGCCGTCCACATAACCGTAGGACTGTTCCAGCGCGATACTCGCCGAGATCGCCAGTGGGAATTCCTGGGCATAGCGGCTGCCCAGGTACCCGGTGAGGATCATCACGCCCTTGGAGTGGATCGGCTGGCCAAGGTTGACCTCACGCTCGATATCGACAATGCCGCTGCCGCCCGGGTACACCGTGGCTGAAATCCGCGCCGGCACGCCGAAGGCCGAATCGCCCACCTCCAGCACTGTCAGACCGTTGCACTTGCCCACCGCCGCGCCCGCGGTGTCGATCAGGATGACCCCGGCGAGCATGTCGTCGAGAATCCGCGCCGAGACCCGCCCGGTGCGCGTGGCCTTGGCCTTGAGCGCGCGCTCGATGTGGCCGGCGTCGGTCATGTCGTCACCCGCCAGGTGGCGAATGAAGTCCGCCTCGCTCACCAACTGGAACAAGTCGCCGATGCGCGCCGACAAACGCCCCTGGTGTTCGGCCAATCGCGCGCTGTACGTGGCCAGCCGCGCCACCGCATCCGACGTCAGCGGCGCCATGCCCTCTTCCGAGGTGCGGGTTTTAAGCAACTGGGCGAACTGCTCCAGGCTTTCGTCGACCATCTGGATGTCTTCATCGAAGTCCACCAGCACCCGGAACATCTCCTGGAAGTCCGGGTCGGCGTCCTGCAGCGCGTAATACAACTGGCGCGAACCGATGATGATCACCTTGACCTGCAACGGGATCATCTGCGGGTTGAGGGTCACGGTGGCCAGGCGGCCCAGCTCGCCCAGCGGCGACTCCATTTTCAGCTTGCGCGACTGCAGGGCGCGCTTGAGCGCATCCCACACGAACGGCTCGCCGAGCATTTTTTCGGCTTCAAGGATCAGGAAGCCGCCGTTGGCGCGGTGCAAGGCACCTGGGCGCAACTGCCGATAGGTGGTGTAGAGCGCGCCCTGGTCGGTGCTGTATTCGATGCGGCCGAACAGGTTGTCGTAGGTCGGGTGAGGTTCAAACACCACCGGTGCGCCGCCGTTGACTGAATGGCCCACCACCAGGCTCGGGCAGTATTGCTCTTCGAGCAGCTTGCGCGCCTGGGCGTCGGTCTTGGCATCGTCGACCAATTGCTCGACCACGGTCTTGAGCAAGTACACCTGCATCGCTTGCAGGTAACCGCAGACGGCGGCGTTTTCAGCGTATTTTTCCGACAGAGGTGCGAGCAATGGCTGCAGGGCCAGGGTGATGGTTTCTTCGTTGAACTGACGCAGTTGGTTGTTGGACTCACGCTTCCACTGCGGCAGGCTCGCCAGTTCTTCGTTGAGGCGCTCTTCCAACTCGGATATGTCGGTGTGGAAACGCTCGCGATCGGCTTCCGGCAACTGCGAGAACTCGGCCTCGTCCAGGGCCTTGCCGTCGAGCATCGGGGTAAACGCGATATTGCTGCTGTCGCGATACAGCGCCACGTCTTTTTCCAGGGCCAGGCGCTCGATCACGTCCAGGGCCTTGTCGTAGCGCTGGTTGAAGGCGCGGTCGATGGCGCTTTTTCTCTGTTGGTACGTGGGGTGTTCGAAGGCGGCCGGGAAAGTGGCCACCAGGTTATCGATCAGGCCATTGATATCGGCGATGAATGCCGCCGCAGCGCCGCCCGGTAATTCCAGGGCACGGGGCTCACGGGGCTCGTCGAAATTGTTCACATAGACCCAGTCAGCCGGGGTCTGCAGGCGCTTGCCTTCGGCCTTCAGGTAGCGTTTGACGAACGAAAAGCGGCCGGTACCGGGCTCGCCCATGACAAACACGTTGTAACCGGGGCGTGGCATGGCCACACCGAACTGCAAGGCTTCAACCGCGCGTTCCTGGCCAAGCACACCGCGAAAAGGCTCCAGATCATTGGTGGTCGAGAAGCTGAACTGTTCAGCGGAGAAAGGGCGAGTCAGCGCTTCGGGCGCTAGACGCAAGCTGGCAGCAACAGGATCAGGCATCGGGCTTCCTTACATCAGGCGGGGCAGATGGGGCATTCTGGCTCCCGGTCACGCGCTCTGGCAAGGCGCGCTTTTCGGGAAGGCATGGACGCGGGATGCGTCCTGCAAAAATATCGTGACATGATTCGGTGTTTTATAAAAAACTCACGGAACCCTTGGAACGTGCCTAAACTCCAAACTGCGCGGGTTGGACTAATAACCGATCCCTAGGGCGCTATGAAGTGCCTGAACCCTTGTCCATTGGTTTGCACACAAAGAGAACAAAGCTATGAAACGGATCCTTCTCGGTACTCTCTTCACCGTCGTATCCCTCAATGCAATGGCAGAAGCACCCGGTGGCCCGAACTGCGGTTGGGGCAACATGTTGTTCGAAGGCCAGCGTGGCACTCCAGCTCACTTCCTGGCTTCCACCACCAACGGCACTTCGGGTAACGCCACCTTCGGCATGACCTCGGGCACCAACGGTTGCAGCACCAACAGCGCGCTGTCCTATGGCGGCAAGTCCTGGATTGCCATGAATGGCATGATGAACGAGCTGTCCGAAGACATGGCCAAGGGTAATGGCGAAGCGCTGACCACCTACGCGGTGGTACTGGGCGTTGCACCGGAAGACCGCGAGCACTTCGCAGCCGTGACTCACGAACACTTCCAGCAAATCTTCAGCAAAGCTGACGTGACCGCTGACGATGTGCACAACAACACCATTGCTGTACTGAAAAGCGATGCCCGTCTGGCGAAATACGCTACCCAGGCTTAAGCTCGACCCGCCCGCGCCTACCAAAGGCGCGGGCTCTTTTTGGACCCGCCTCCCCTTTGGGTCTTTATTTATTCCGACTTAAGTTGCCCCTATGCTCAAACGCTTTGCCTGGCTGGCACTCTTTACCTGCGCCCCGCTGTACGCGGCGCCGCCTATCGATGATCAACGTTTGCAGCACTTGGCCAATGATCCGTTCTGGCTATCTTTGGGCCATTACGAAGCCGGTAAAATCAGCGGCTGGCGCAGCTATGTCAGCGACAAGAAGTTTTTCCTCGCCGCCGATGGCGCCCACCATCCCGAGGCCGAACTCAAGGCCACCGTTGATGCGCTCTACGCACCGGCCAGCCTTGGCGAAAAACATGCCCAATGCGTTTATCCCGCACGTACCCGCTGGCTCAAGGATCAGTTGCACCTCACTGACCTGCCGGCCGTTGACTGCACAGAATTCAAGCAATGGTTCAAGGACGTCGCCCCCCACAGCGCGGTGATGATCTTCCCGGCGGCCTACCTTAACAGCCCGTCCTCCATGTTTGGCCACACCCTGCTGCGCATCGACCAGGCCGACGTACAGAGCAACAACACCGCTCTGCTCAGTTACGCGATCAACTTCGGCGCCTATATCGAGGGTTCCGACAACAGCATCCTCTATGCCTGGAAAGGCCTGATGGGTGGTTACCCCGGCCTGTTCGCCCTGGTGCCCTACCAGGAAAAACTCTCCGAGTACCGTAGCCTCGAAAACCGCGACCTGTGGGAATACCGCCTGAACCTGACCGAAGTCGAGACCAAACGCATGGTCGAGCACGTGTGGGAACTCAAGCAGATCCAGTTCGACTATTTCTTCTTCGACGAAAACTGCTCCTATCGCCTGCTCGAACTGCTGCAAGTGGCACGCCCCGGCCTGCGCCTGACCGAACAGTTTCCGCTCACCGCCATCCCGACCGACACGGTCAAGGCCGTGAAAGAGGCAGGTCTTGTAGAAAAGATCGATTACCGGCCGTCCCGTGAGCGCGAGCTGCTCGAACGCGCCAAACCGTTGGATGGCGATGAGCAACAATGGGTACTCAAAGTCAGCGACGACCAGAAACAATTGCAGGAACCAGCCTTCAAAGCGTTGCCCCGCGAGCGCCAGGCCCTGATCATCGACGCTGCCTATCGCCTGGGCCGCTACCGCGCCAATGGCCTGGAACGCGACACCGCCCGCTCCCAGCGCAGCTTCGAACTGCTGCGCGCGATCAACCAGAACCCCGCGCCCGACCTGAAGATCACGCCCCCAGGCCTGCCGGAAAACGGCCATGAATCGCGCACCTGGCAAGCCGGCATCGGCACCCGTGGCGACAAGGCCTTCGGCGAATACGGCCTGCGCATGGCCTACCATGACCTCAACGACAACGCCGAAGGCTTTCCCCTCGGCGCGCAGATCGAAATCCTGCAAATGAAACTGCGCCAGTACGAAGGCAACCACTGGCAACTGCAGCAACTGGACCTGGCCACCATCCGCTCCCTGACCCCGCGCAACGCCTTGTTGCAGCCCTGGTCATGGCAAGTCACCGGCGGCCTGGAGCGGGTGCCCGGCAAACACGATGACGAAACCCTGGTCGCCCACGTCAACGGCGGCGCCGGCGGCACCTGGCAACTGCGCGACGACATGCTCGGCTTCGCCCTCGGCACCGTGCGTGTGGAACACAACAATGACTTCAACGAAGCCATCTCCCCGGCGGCCGGGTTCAATACCGGCGTGCTGTGGAAAAACCCGCTGGGCAATTTGAGCCTGGAAGCCAAGGGTGATTTTTTCACCAATGGCGAAGTGCGCCGCAGCATCAGCCTCAACCAGCAATGGGAACTGTCGCGCAACCTGGGCCTGCGCCTGAGCGCGCAGCGCGAATACAGCCACTTGTCGACACCAGTGAATGAAGTGATGCTCGAAGTGAAGTGGTATCACTACTGATTGAAGCCTGGCAAAAATCAAAATGTGGGAGTTCCACTACCGCTTCGACGTAGCGCTGTCGCGCAGCAAACTGGGTCCTCTGTGGCGAGCGGGCTTGCCCCGCGTTGGGCTGCGCAGCAGCCCTAAAACCCGGCGCAGAGGTAGGCCTGATCCACCGCATCGCCTTCATTGGGGGCGCTTCGCACCCCAGCGCGGGGCAAGCCCGCTCGCCACAGGAATGCGGTCGACTGCTTATGCAAGACTCAAGCAACGAAGCCCGCTCCCACATTTGGTTCTGAGTTCGGCCAGGACCATCGTGCGGTTTGCGCCCGCCACACCTTTCTCACACCCCTTTCACATCCCCCCAACGAATCCCGATCTAGACTTCTCCCTATAAGCCGTGAAACGGCCAGGGAGTACGCCATGTGGCGGTCTGCGGTATTGCTGTGTGCAGTGATGGTGTTATCCGGTTGCCAGTCAACTCACCAGGATTTGCTAGCCAAGGGTTACCCACCGGCTTTTGCCGACGGCTTCGATGATGGCTGCAGCAGCGGTCGTCAGGCCGCCGGGGTGATTACCGGTGAGTTTCGCAAGAACGTTGCTCGCTATCTCAAGGACCGGCAATACGCCGAAGGCTGGGAAGACGGTTTTCGTCAGTGCAAGGCGATGCGCGAGAACGAGGACCTGCGCGACTATAAGGAACGCCACTGGGATGACCGGGATCGGGCGTGGCAACAGGAGAAAGACCGCGACGCCGCCAGGGCTTATCGCTCGCAATAGGTCGCTTTCAGATATCCATCGAAACTAAAGCGCGGTGAACATGGCCCAAACTCCATTGAGGGAGAACACCATGAGCCGTGCATTTGTAAATGAAGACAACGCCGCCGCCCAGGCTGATCAGCCAGTGGAGCGCCAAGTCAGCCAGCAACCCAATCGCCTGACCGCACAGGGGCTGGTGCAGTTGCAGGCCAAGGTCGCGCAGTTGCAGCAGGCATACAGCAGCGAATCCACCAAGGGCGAGCAGGCTGATAAACAGCGCCAGGCTGACCTTGAACGGGATCTGCGTTACTTCAACCAGCGCGTACAAAGCGCCCAGGTCGTGGTACCGGCCACGTCCACCGACAAGGTACAGATCGGCAGTTGGGTGACCTTCGCCATTGAACAGGACGAACAGCAGCGTATCCAGTTGGTCGGCGAGGACCAGGCCGATGCGGGCGCCGGCTTGATCAACTGGGGCTCGCCCCTGGGCCGCGCGTTGCTGGGTGCCCAGGTAGGCGACGAGGTGTTGTGGAAACGCCCCGTCGGCGATCAGTTGATTGAAGTGCTGCGCATCGAGCCCGAGGTTTAGACGATGCCTTGGGCCAGCATCGCGTCAGCGACTTTGACGAAACCCGCGATGTTCGCGCCTTTCACGTAGTTGATCCGCCCGTCTTCTTCGCCGTAATGCACGCAAGCGTGGTGGATCGACTGCATGATGCTGTGCAGCTTGCTGTCCACTTCACCGGCGGTCCACAGCAGGCGCATGGCGTTCTGCGACATTTCCAACCCGCTCACTGCTACGCCACCGGCATTGGAGGCCTTGCCTGGGGCGAACAGAATACCGGCCTCGATAAAGATATCCACAGCCTCCAAAGTCGTCGGCATGTTGGCGCCTTCGGCCACGCAGATGCAGCCGTTGCGCAGCAGCGTGCGTGCGGCATCGGCGTCGAGTTCGTTCTGGGTCGCGCAGGGCAACGCGATGTCGCAGGCCAGTGCCCAGGGTGCCTGGCCTTTGCGGAACTCCAGGCCGAAACGCTCGGCCAGTTCGCTGATGCGACCGCGTTGCACGTTTTTCAGCGCCAGCAGCGCCGACCATTGCTCTTCGGTCAAGCCGTTTTCGGCGTACAGGGTGCCTTCGGAGTCAGACAGGGAAATCACTTTGCCGCCCAGGTCCATGACCTTGCGCGCCGCGTATTGCGCCACGTTACCGGAGCCGGACACGGCCACGCGCTTGCCCTCGACCCGCTGGCCGTTGCGCTTGAGCATTTCTTCAGCGAAGTACACGCAGCCGAAACCGGTGGCTTCCGGGCGGATCAGGCTGCCGCCGTAGGTCATGCCCTTGCCGGTCAACACCGAAGTGAACTGGTTGCTCAGGCGTTTGTACTGGCCGAACAGGAAGCCGATCTCACGGGCGCCCACGCCGATATCGCCGGCCGGTACATCCACATCCGCGCCGATATGGCGGTACAGCTCGCTCATGAACGCCTGGCAGAAGCGCATGACTTCGGCGTCGCTCTTGCCCTTGGGGTCGAAATCCGAGCCACCTTTACCGCCGCCCATGGGCAGCGAGGTCAGGGAATTCTTGAAGGTCTGCTCGAAGGCGAGAAATTTCAGCACCCCAAGGTTCACCGAAGGATGAAAGCGCAGGCCACCTTTGTAAGGGCCGATGGCGCTGTTCATCTGGATACGGAAACCGCGATTGACCTGAACCTTGCCCTGATCATCCACCCACGAAACCCGGAAAGTAATCGCACGTTCAGGTTCGCAGATGCGCTCCAGAATGCCGGCGCTCAGGTAATGGGGATTGGCCTCAAGAAACGGCCACAGGCTGCGTAGGACTTCTTCTACGGCCTGGTGGAATTCCGGCTGGTCGGGGTCGCGTTTCTTGAGGCGGGCGAGGAAGGACTCGACGGATTCGGTCATGAAAAGTCTCGGCAAATTGATTGTTGTTAAGGGAGATTGAGCCGGACTTTATCAATTCATTTCGCACTGCAACAGGGCAAAATGTCGCCTTTGTGAATTTAAATGGTGCGCTGCATATAAATAAGTGCGCTTTATCGCACCAAAAAAGGGATTTCAATTTAGAGCATGCACCAACAGTTGAACCGCTATCGCAGGCAAGCCAGCTCCCACATTGATCGAGTACATCAGCCTCGGCGCGGTCAGGTGTGGGAGCTGGCTTGCCTGCGATGAACCCACCTCGGTCTGCCTGAAAAAAACCACAAAAAACGGAGCCCGAAGGCTCCGCTCTTTCAAACCACCGACCCGAATCAGGCCAGTTTTTTATGCCGTACGCGATGCGGCTGGGCAGCTGCTTCACCCAAGCGCTTTTTACGGTCCGCTTCATACTCGGTGTAGTTGCCTTCGAAGAACACCGCTTGCGAGTCGTCTTCGTACGCCAGAATGTGCGTCGCGACGCGGTCAAGGAACCACCGATCGTGAGAGATCACAATGGCGGCGCCCGGGAAGTCCAGCAGGGCTTCTTCGAGGGAACGCAGGGTTTCAACGTCGAGGTCGTTGGACGGTTCGTCGAGCAGCAGGACGTTGCCGCCCTCTTTCAGGGTCAGGGCCAGGTGCAAGCGACCACGCTCACCACCGGACAGGTCCTTGACGAACTTCTGCTGGTCGCCGCCCTTGAAGTTGAAACGGCCGACATAGGTGCGCGCCGGGATTTCATAGTTGCCGATGCGGATCTGGTCGGAACCGTCTGAGATCTGCTGGAACACCGTCTTGCTGCCGTCCAGGTCTTCACGGCTCTGATCCACGCAGGCCAACTGCACGGTTTCGCCGATCTCAATGCTGCCGGAGTCCGGGGTTTCCTTGCCCATCAGCATGCGGAACAGCGTGGATTTACCCGCACCGTTACCGCCGATAACGCCGACGATCGCGCCTTTTGGCATGGAGAACGACAGATTATCGATCAGCACGCGGTCGCCATAGCCTTTGCACACGTTCTTGAACTCGATGACCTTGTCACCCAGGCGTGGACCGGCCGGGATGTAGATCTCGTTGGTTTCACTGCGCTTCTGGAATTCCTGCGACTGCATTTCTTCGAAGCGTTGCAGACGGGCCTTGGATTTGGACTGGCGGGCCTTGGCGCCTTTGCGCACCCACTCCAATTCCTCCTTCATGGCTTTTTCGTGGGCCGACTGCTGCTTGGATTCGGCGGCCAGACGGTCGGACTTGGCTTCCAGCCAGCCGGAGTAGTTGCCCTCGTAAGGGATGCCGGCGCCACGGTCGAGTTCGAGGATCCAGCCGGCCACGTTGTCCAGGAAGTAGCGGTCGTGCGTGATCGCAACCACGGTGCCCGGGAAATCGTGAAGGAAATGTTCCAGCCAGGCGACGGAATCGGCGTCCAGGTGGTTGGTCGGTTCGTCGAGCAGCAGCATGTCGGGGGCCGACAGCAGCAGGCGGCACAAGGCCACACGACGTTTTTCACCACCGGACAAAAACTCGACCTTGGCGTCCCACGCCGGCAGGCGCAGCGCGTCGGCGGCCACTTCCAGCTGGCGCTCCAGGTTGTGACCGTCGCCGGCCTGCAGGATGGCTTCGAGCTTGGCCTGCTCGGCGGCCAGCTTGTCGAAGTCGGCATCCGGTTCGGCGTAGGCGGCGTAGACCTCGTCCAGGCGCGCCTGGGCGTCCTTGATCACGCTGACCGCCTCTTCGACCACTTCACGCACGGTTTTGGTCGGGTCGAGGATCGGCTCCTGCGGCAGGTAGCCGATGTTCAGGTCGGGCATCGGGCGGGCTTCGCCTTCGAACTCTGTATCGACACCGGCCATGATTTTCAACAGCGTGGACTTACCCGAGCCGTTGAGGCCGAGCACGCCGATCTTGGCGCCAGGGAAAAAGGACAGCGAGATGTTTTTAAGGATTTCCCGCTTCGGTGGGACAACTTTGCCCAGCCGATGCATGGTGAAGACGTATTGAGCCAAAATGTGGACCTCATGAAAAAGTAAGAACAGGCCTACGTAGCGTCATGGCGCTGTACATAGCATTGCCAATCCCCAAGGTTAACCCAAGTGGCCGGGCGTATCGAAATCTATCTGTTAGATTAGCCGACCCTGCCCCCCAGTCTCCAGGAAACAACCCTTCATGCTCGGCGTCCTGTCCGCACTCGGTTTGCTGCTATTAATGCCGGGCCCCACCAACACGTTGCTGTTGCGCTCGGGGATACTCAAGGGGTTCAGGCGTGCCTGGCCGCTGAGCCTGCTGGAGTGCCTGGCCTACCTGGCGCAAATCTCCTTTTGGGGCTACTTGTTCAGCCATCTCGGCGACCGTGCGCCCTGGGGGCTGAAAGTGGTGCAGTTCGCCTCGATCTGTTATTTGATCAGGACTTCATACCTGCTGTGGCGCAATCCCGACGAGACACTTAAGTCCCCGCCTGAAGCACGGGTGTCCAACCTGCAGTTTTTCATGCTGACGCTGATCAACCCCAAGGGGTTGCTGATCGTTTCGTTTATTGTGCCGATCCAGACGTTTACCGATGTGTCCTTGTACATGCAGTTCGTCGCCCAGTTCACGCTGGTGGTGATACCGGTGGGGTGTGCGTGGGTGCTGTTTGGCGCCCGCATCAAGCGGGGCGGCTACGCCTGGTTGACGCCGCACACCATCAACCGCACGGCTTCTGTGGTTATCAGCCTGTTCACCCTTGCGATCCTGGGCCGGCTGGCGGACAGCCTGATCCACACCAGCGGCACACTGTAGTAGCCGCCAGGCGGGGCTGGCACTTTGCCACAAGTCAAGGCATGCTAGCCGCCCTCCGGGCGTCCGGCTTATAGTGCACGTCGCGCGCCAGTCCAGCCAAACCGCAGGATCACAGCTTGTCCAAAGTCACGCCGCCAACTCCCCTGCGCGCCGCTCATATAGCGCCGGGAGCGCCCCTGCACGGCACCCTCAAGGGCGCGTTGGCGACGCTTGTCCTCATGCTGCTCGCGCTTTTGTTCTGGCAGTTGCTGGATCAACTGCAGCAAAACCAGAAGGACCAGCAGCAATACACCATCGACTACAGCGCCGACCTGGCTGAACAGATCAGCCTGAACATGGCCCTCAGCGCCAAAATCGCCCTGAACCTGCTGCCGATGGTCGAACCGCCCCGCGACAGCGAACAGCAAGTGGCCTTGATGCGCATGCTGCAGCGCTCGCTGCCGGAGCTGCGCAGCGTCGCCCTGCTCGCCCCCAGCGGCGCGATGATCAGTGACAGCGCCACTGACAGCCAGGATGGCGCCTGGCTCGAAGAGCTGGTCCAGCGCAGCCACTCCCAATCCTATTACCTGAGCAACAGCAACGACGGCACCGTTATCTATCTGCTGCTGCACCAGCCCAGCGGCGGCTCGAGGATGTATTGGGCACTGCGCCTGACACCCGACTACCTGGCCAGCCTGACGCGCCAGGACAGCCAGGGCCAACGCCCGACGTGGGTCATCGAGAATCGCGTTAACCACCGCGTCGTCAGCCGTGACAGCGGCATGCCAGCGCAATGGGCCGGCGCGCTGACGCCGGACGAAATGAACAAAAGCGTACTGGTCACGCCCCTGAGCAAAAGCGACTGGCAATTGCGCGGGCTGTTCGACCGCACCGCCGTGCTGGAACAACTGCTGCCGGCGTTTATCGGCAAATGCCTGCTGGGCCTGGCGTTCTCGCTGATCCCTGTGATCGTGTTGCTGAACATGCGCCGCCGTCAGCGCCAGGTCAATGAGGGCCGGCGGCGCTACCAGGACATTTTCGAAGGCACCGGCGTGGCCCTGTGCGTGCTTGACCTGTCTGGCCTCAACGCCTTTTTCGACAAGACCTCGTTGCAGACCCGCGAACAATTGCATGCCTGGCTGCAGGACAACCCCGACGAGCGCAAGCGACTGCTCAAGGAGCTGCGCGTCACCGAGGTCAACCAGGTGGCGGTGCGCCTGTTGAATGTGAGTTCCTGCGAAGAAGCCTGGGACCGCCTGATCGATGACTGCCCGCACAACGCCACCGCGATCGGTTACTCGATACTCGAAGCCTTCCTGGCCCGCCAGAACCAGTTGGAGCTTGAGATCCAGCTCAAGGACGTGGCCGGCAACGACCAATACCTGTGGCTGGTCATGCGCCTGCCGGAGCAGCAGGACGATTTCAAGGCAGTGATCCTCAGCATCAGCGATATCACCAGCCGCAAGCTGATCGAGCTGTCGCTGGTGGAGCGTGAGGGGTTCTGGTCGGACGTGGTCCGCACTGTGCCAGACCACCTGTATGTGCAGGACGTCATCAGCCAGCGCATGATCTTCAGCAACCACCATTTGGGGCATACCCTCGGTTACAACAAAGCCGAACTGCAGCAAATGGGCGAGTACTTCTGGGAAATCCTGCTGCACCCCGAAGACGCCGAGCATTATCACGACTTGCGCCAGCAACAGCGCCAGATCGGCTACACCACCCAATTGCAGTGCCAGTTGCGCTTCCGCCATCGCAATAACCAGTGGCGCCGCTTCGACATTCGCGAACAAGCCCTGGCGCGCGACAAGACGGCGCAGATCACCCGCATTATCGGCGTGGCCAAGGACATCACCGACCAGATCGAAGCCAGCGAATCCTTGCGCGACAGTGAAAAGCGCTACCGCATGCTGGCCGAAAGCATCAGCGACGTGATCTGCTCCACCGACAGCCAACTGGCCCTCAACTACATCAGCCCTTCGGTCAATGCGGTGCTGGGCTATGACGTGGACTGGGTGTTCAAGCACGGCTGGCAGTCGATCATCGCCAATCCAAAGCAACTGAACGGCATTTATAGCCTGATGGAACAGGTCAGCCGCGCGCTGGGCAATCTCGAGGCGCTGAACACGCTGCGTGATGACATTCAAACCCAACTATTCCTGTTCGACTGCCTGCGCGCCGACGGGCGCAAGGTGCCAATCGAGCTGCGCCTGGTGCTGGTGTGGGATGAGCACGGCGCTTTCGAGGGCATCCTTGGCGTGGGTCGCGACATCAGCCAGCAACGCCGCGCCGAAAAAGACCTGCGCATGGCGGCCACGGTATTCGAACATTCCACCTCGGCGATCCTGATCACCGACCCGGCGGGCTACATCGTGCAGGCCAACGAGGCGTTCAGCCGGGTCAGCGGCTACGCGGTGAGCGATGTACTCGACCAGTTGCCGAACCTGCTCACCGTCGACGAACAGCAGGAAGCGCACCTGCGCTACGTGCTCAAGCAATTGCACCAGCACAGCACCTGGGAAGGCGAAGTGTGGCTCAAGCGCCGCAACGGCGAGCATTACCCGGCGTGGGTCGGCATTACCGCCGTGTTCGACGATGAAGGCGACCTGGCCAGCTACGTGTGTTTCTTCAGTGATATCAGCGAGCGCAAAGCCAGCGAACAGCGCATCCATCGCCTGGCCTATTACGACGCCCTGACCCACCTGCCCAACCGCACGCTGTTCCAGGACCGCCTGCACACCGCGTTGCAGGCGGCCGAGCGGCAGAAGTCGTGGGTGGTGCTGATGTTCCTCGACCTCGACCGTTTCAAACCGATCAACGACTCCCTGGGCCACGCCGCCGGCGACCGCATGCTCAAGGAAATGGCCACGCGCCTGCTGGGCTGCGTGGCCGAAGACGACACCGTGGCGCGCATGGGCGGCGACGAGTTCACCTTGCTGCTGCAACCACGGGTCAACCGTGAACTGGCGTTGAACCGCGCGATTCATGTGGCCGAGCAGATCCTCGCAAGCCTCGTGAAGCCCTTTGTACTGGAAGGCCGCGAGTTCTTCGTGACCGCCAGCATCGGCATCGCCCTCAGCCCCCAGGACGGCAATGAGCTGAGCCAGTTGATGAAAAACGCCGACACGGCGATGTATCACGCCAAGGAACGCGGCAAGAACAACTTCCAGTTCTACCAGGCCGACATGAACGCCAGCGCGCTGGAACGCCTGGAGCTGGAAAGCGACTTGCGCCACGCCCTGGAACAGAACGAATTCGTGCTCTATTACCAGCCACAGTTCAGCGGCGACGGCAAGCGCCTGACCGGCGCCGAAGCCCTGCTCCGCTGGCGCCATCCGCGCCGCGGGCTGGTGCCGCCGGGCGACTTCATCCCGGTGCTGGAAGAGTTGGGCCTGGTGGTCGATGTCGGCGACTGGGTCATCAGCGAAGCCTGCCGCCAGCTCAAGAGCTGGCACCAGAACAAGGTGCGCGTGCCGAAAGTGTCTGTGAACATCTCGGCGCGGCAGTTCTCCGACGGCCAGCTCGGCACGCGCATCGCCACCATTCTCAAGGACACCGGCCTGTCGCCGGCGTGCCTGGAGCTGGAGCTGACCGAAAGTATCCTGATGCGCGAAGTCAACGAGGCCATGCAGATCCTCGACAGCCTGAAGAACCTGGGCCTGAGCATTGCGGTGGACGACTTCGGCACCGGTTACTCGTCGCTCAACTACCTCAAGCAATTCCCTATCGATGTGCTGAAGATCGACCGCACCTTCGTCGATGGCCTGCCGTCCGGCGAGCAGGATGCACAGATCGCCCGCGCCATTATCGCCATGGCCCACAGCCTGAATCTGGCGGTGATCGCAGAGGGCGTGGAGACCCATGAGCAGTTGGACTTCCTGCGCGAACATGGCTGCGATGAGGTGCAGGGTTATCTGTTCGGGCGGCCGATGCCGGCGAATCGGTTTGCGGCGCAGTTCAGCAATGATGCGCTGTTCATGTTCGACTGAACCTTTTCAGTGCGGCTGATGGCCCCTTCGCGAGCAAGCCCGCTCCCACATTCGACCGCATTTCAAGGATGGAACTCGGTCAAGTGTGGGAGCGGGCTTGCTCGCGAATAGGCCCTCACTGGCACCACTCATCCCAAGTGAACCCCACTTGTCCGCGACATGATGTCCTTTCATATGCCATCTAAAACCCATTGGGTTAGAATGCCCTCCTTTTCTGCCCCCGATCCTTGAGGACCGCCATGTTCAGCCGTGATTTGACTATTGCCAAGTACGACGCCGATCTCTTTGCCGCCATGGAGCAAGAAGCCGTGCGCCAGGAAGAGCACATCGAGCTGATCGCTTCGGAAAACTACACCAGCCCTGCGGTGATGGAGGCTCAAGGTTCGGTGCTGACCAACAAGTACGCCGAAGGCTACCCAGGCAAGCGCTACTACGGCGGTTGCGAGTACGTTGACGTGGTTGAGCAGCTTGCCATCGACCGTGCCAAGGAACTGTTCGGCGCCGATTACGCCAACGTCCAGCCCCACGCCGGTTCCCAAGCCAACAGCGCCGTGTACCTGGCCCTGCTGCAAGGCGGCGATACCATCCTGGGCATGAGCCTGGCCCACGGCGGTCACCTGACCCACGGCGCCAGCGTTTCCTCCTCCGGCAAGCTGTACAACGCCGTTCAATACGGTATCGATGCCAACGGCCTGATCGACTACGACGAAGTCGAGCGCCTGGCGGTCGAGCACAAGCCAAAAATGATCGTGGCCGGTTTCTCTGCCTACTCGCAGATCCTGGACTTCCCACGCTTCCGCGAAATCGCTGACAAGGTTGGCGCCTACCTGTTCGTCGACATGGCCCACGTGGCCGGCCTGGTCGCTGCTGGCGTCTACCCGAACCCGGTGCCTTACGCTGACGTGGTCACCACCACCACCCACAAGACCCTGCGCGGTCCACGTGGCGGCCTGATCCTGGCGCGCGCCAATGCCGAGATCGAGAAGAAGCTGAACTCCGCGGTATTCCCGGGCGCCCAGGGTGGCCCGCTGGAGCACGTGATCGCCGCCAAGGCGATCTGCTTCAAGGAAGCGTTGCAGCCTGAGTTCAAGACCTACCAGCAACAAGTGGTCAAGAACGCCAAGGCCATGGCTGGCGTGTTCATCGAGCGCGGCTTTGACGTGGTTTCCGGCGGTACTGAGAACCACCTGTTCCTGCTGTCGCTGATCAAGCAGGACATTTCCGGTAAGGATGCTGACGCTGCCCTGGGCAAAGCCTTCATCACCGTGAACAAAAACTCCGTGCCGAACGACCCACGTTCGCCGTTCGTCACCTCCGGCCTGCGCTTCGGTACCCCGGCGGTGACCACTCGCGGCTTCAAGGAAGCAGAGTGCAAGGAACTGGCCGGCTGGATCTGCGACATCCTGGCGGACCTTTCCAACGAAGCCGTGATCGATGCGGTGCGTGAGAAGGTCAAGGCCATCTGCAAGAAGCTGCCAGTGTACGGCGCTTGATAGCGGTTGCTTGAACAAAAAGCCCGGCTGAAGAGCCGGGCTTTTTTATGCCAATTTCAACTTGAAACAGGGTCAACTGTGGGAGCTGGCTTGCCTGCGATAGCGGTGGTCCAGCCATTGATGGGATAACTGACAGACCGCCATCGCAGGCAAGCCAGCTCCCACAGTTTTGACCGTGTTTCAAGTCAGGGTTGGTAGACCTTGGCAAAGCCTTCGCGAATCTTGTCTTCCGGCAGCTCATCGGCAATAAACACAATCACACTCTCCCGCGCCTCACCCTCCTCCCACTCGGTATCCCAATCGAACCCGTAAAGCTTCAGCACACCCTGGAACACCATGCGCCGCTCTTCCCCGGCGATGTTCAGCACGCCTTTGTAGCGCAGCAGTTGCTTGCCGTGGTCTTCCAGCAGCTCGTTCATGAACGCGCTGAGCCGGTCGATGTCCAGCGGCTGGTCGGTGCGCAGTACCAGGCTTGAGATGCGGTCAATGGACGGCGCGGCGCTCACCGGGCGCAGGCTCATGCCGGCGTTGAGATTGAAGCCGCGCACATCGAGCAGTTCGGCCAGGTCGATGGCGCCATGGTCCACCACGCGGATCGGCGCGCGACGGTTGATGCGGGTCAGGCGTTCGCTGAGGGCATCAAAGGTGGCGTCATCCACCAGGTCGCGCTTGCTGACCAGCAGGCGGTCGGCAAAACCGATCTGGGCCTGGGCGATGGTCTGGGTCAGGTGATGCTCGGCGTGGGCGGCGTCTACCAGGGTAATGATGCCGTCGAGGATGTAGCGCTCGCGCAGTTCCTCGTCGATGAAAAAGGTCTGGGCGACCGGGGCCGGATCGGCCAGGCCGGTGCACTCGATCACCAGGCGGTCAAAGGCGATCTCACCGCTGTCCAGGCGCTCGAGCAACAGGTACAGGGCTTTGGTCAGGTCGGTGTGGATGGTGCAGCACACGCAGCCATTGGACAGGGTCATGACTTGCACCGGCTCCGCGCCCAACAACTGGGTGTCGATACCGGCGTCACTGAATTCATTTTCGATCACGGCAATCTTCAGGCCGTGCTCGGCCTTGAGCAGATGGCGCAGCAAGGTGGTCTTGCCGGCACCGAGGAAGCCGCTGAGGACGGTGACGGGGATGGGAGAGGACAAAGACAGTTCTCCTTATAACTGAAGGAACACAAAACAAATGTGGGAGCCAGCTCCCACACAAGCCGGCTCCCACAGGGGATCACCGCAACCCTAACTACCGGGTCAGCAGCACTTGGGTCCACCCTTGCCTCCGTAACGGGCCTCCTGGCGTTCGCGGAAGAACGCCTTGTAGTCCATCATCGGTTTGTCCGGGTGCTTGGTTTGCATATGCTCGACGTACGTATCGTAGTCGGGCATGCCGACCATCAGGCGCGCGGCCTGACCGAGGTATTTACCGAGGCGATTGATGTCATTGAACATGGTTGCAATCCTCGATCACGCGTCCGGTACGGCCTGGAACGGGGCTTCTTTATCCGTACGTTCCTTGTTGCCCCAGGCGGCTACGCCGACCTTGAGCGCAAAGAACAGGATGCTGAATACCACGAACAGGAACAGCGCCGTCAGCGTTGCGTTGGTGTAGGCGTTCCAGATCACGTGCTGCATCTGGTCGATGTTCTTGGCCGGGGCGAGGATCTGGCCGTTGGCAAGGGCATCGCTGTATTTCTTGGCCAGCGACAGGAAGCCGATCGCCGGGTTGGCGTCGAACAGCTTGATGAAGCCCGCCGTAGTGGTGCAGATCAGCAGCCAGACCGCCGGCAGCAGGGTCACCCAGATGTAGCGTTGACGCTTCATCTTGATCAGCACAACGGTGGCCAGCATCAGCGCGATACCCGCCAGCATCTGGTTGGAGATACCGAACAGCGGCCACAAGGTGTTGATGCCGCCCAGTGGATCGATCACGCCCTGGTACAGCAGGTAACCCCACATGGCCACACAACCGGCGGTCGCGATCAGGTTGGCGGTCCAGGACTCGGTGCGTTTGAGCGCCGGGACGAAGGAGCCGAGCAAGTCCTGCAGCATGAAACGACCGGCACGGGTACCGGCGTCGACGGCCGTCAGAATGAACAGCGCTTCGAACAGGATCGCAAAGTGGTACCAGAACGCCATGGTATTTTCACCCGGCAGCACACTGTGCAGGATCTGCGCGATACCCACTGCCAGCGTCGGTGCACCACCGGCACGCGCCAGGATGGTGGTTTCACCGATGTCATGGGCAACGGCCGACAGCGCCTCAGGCGTAATCGCAAAGCCCCAGCTGCTGACGGTTTGCGCAACAGTGACCACATCGGTGCCGACAATGGCAGCCGGGCTGTTCATGGCGAAGTACACGCCAGGCTCGATCACCGAAGCGGCAACCATGGCCATGATGGCCACGAACGACTCCATCAACATGCCGCCATAGCCGATATAACGGGCATGGCTCTCACTGGCCAGCAACTTGGGCGTGGTGCCCGAAGAGATCAACGCGTGGAAACCCGAGACCGCGCCACAGGCGATGGTGATGAACAGGAACGGGAACAGGCCGCCCTTCCACACCGGGCCGGTGCCGTCGATGAACTGGGTCAGTGCCGGCATTTTCAGGTCTGGCATGGTCACCAGAATGCCGATCGCCAGGGCGATGATGGTGCCGATTTTCAGGAAGGTCGACAGGTAGTCGCGTGGGGCCAGGATCAGCCAAACCGGCAGTACCGCTGCGACGAAACCGTAGCCGATCAGCATCCAGGTGATCTGGATACCGGTAAAGGTGAAGGCCTTGGCCCACACCGGATCAGCGGCAATTTGCCCGCCCAGCCAGATCGAACCCAGCAGCAACAGCACGCCGATGATCGAGATTTCACCGATGCGACCCGGGCGGATGTAGCGCATGTAGATGCCCATGAACATCGCGATCGGGATGGTCGCCATCACCGTGAAGATGCCCCACGGGCTCTCGGCCAGGGCCTTGACCACGATCAGCGCCAGCACCGCAAGGATGATGATCATGATCAGGAAGCAGCCGAACAGCGCGATGGTCCCGGGAATGCGGCCCATCTCTTCGCGAACCATGTCCCCCAGGGAACGGCCGTTACGACGCGTGGACAGGAACAGGATCATGAAGTCCTGCACCGCACCGGCCAGCACCACGCCGGCAATCAGCCAGAGCGTGCCGGGCAGATAACCCATTTGCGCCGCCAGCACCGGGCCGACCAGCGGGCCTGCACCGGCAATCGCCGCAAAGTGGTGACCAAACAGGATGTGTTTGTTGGTCGGCACATAGTCCAAACCATCGTTGTTGAGCACTGCGGGGGTGGCCCGCCGTGGGTCGAGTTGCATCACATTGTTAGCGATGAACAGACTGTAGTAACGGTAAGCAACCAGATAAATGGCCACCGCGGCAACCACAATCCACAAGGCGTTGATCGCCTCGCCGCGGCGCAAGGCCACTACGCCCAGGGCGCACGCTCCTACGATTGCCAGCACCAGCCAGGGTAAGTGGCGTAGCAGGCTATTATTATTTTTCATTTTTATATTCCAGCCAGGGTGGACAGAAAGGACAGCCAACCGGAGTTTAGCGCTACTGGCCTTAAAGGCCACCCCCCTACGTTGGTCTAGAGCCTTGCCAAGGCAAAAAAAGCAGAAAAACCGGGCCAATGATGGCGCAGGGCTACACTCCTTCTATCCACAGAGGGTTTAACCATGACCGAGCCACCGTCTGATCGCCGCTGTTTCCGCCGGATCGCGATTGATGCAGCCACCGAACTGCGGCAAAACGGCCACGACTGGCCGGTGGAATTGCTGGATTTGTCGCTCAAGGGCCTGGCGATAAAGCGGCCCGACACTTGGAAAGGCAATAAGGCGCTGCCGTTCGACGTCGACATTCGCCTGGATCCGAAGGCCCATATAAAGATGCAGGTCAAGCTGACCCACGATGACCACGGCCAATTAGGCTTTGTGTGCAAGGAAATCGACCTGGACTCGATCAGCCATCTGCGGCGGCTGATCGAGTTGAATCTGGGTGATCAGGAAGAACTGGAACGGGAGTTGGGCACCTTGCTGCAGCTATAACAGCCAACACAATTCAAATGTGTGCGGGCTTGCTCGCGAAAGCGGTGTGTCAGCGATGAATTTATCGACTGACACCCTGCCTTCGCGAGCAAGCCCGCTCCCACATGGGGGTCGCGGTGTTACTGAATTATTCGAACAAAGCATCCAACGCCTGTTCGAGACGTGTCACACCTATCACTTGCAACCCCGCAGGCATTTCCTTCGGCGCGTTGCCCTTGGGCACAATCGCGCGTTTGAAGCCGTGCTTGGCGGCTTCCTTGAGGCGTTCCTGGCCGCTGGGCACCGGGCGGACTTCGCCGGACAGGCCGACTTCGCCAAACACCAGCAGGTCGTGGGGCAACGGTTTGTTGCGCAGGCTCGACATCACCGCCGCCATCAATGCCAGATCGGACGCTGTCTCCAACACCTTGACCCCGCCGACCACGTTCAAGAACACGTCCTGGTCGTGGGTCGGAATGCCACCGTGACGGTGCAATACCGCCAGCAGCATCGCCAGACGGTTCTGATCCAGTCCCAAGGTGACGCGCCGTGGGTTGGCCAAATGGCTGTCATCCACCAACGCCTGCACTTCGACCAGCATCGGCCGGGTGCCTTCCCACGTTGCCATCACCACGCTGCCTGGGACTTCTTCCTGGGCGCGGGTCAGAAAGATCGCCGAGGGGTTGGAGACTTCTTTCAGCCCCCGGTCAGTCATGGCGAATACGCCCAACTCGTTCACCGCGCCGAAGCGGTTCTTCACCGCCCGCAGTAAGCGCAGACGACCGTCGGACTCGCCTTCGAAATACAACACGGTGTCGACCATATGCTCCAGCACCCGTGGCCCGGCCAGCGCGCCCTCTTTGGTCACGTGGCCGACCAGGAAGATCGCCGTGCCGCTCTGCTTGGCATAACGCACCAGCAGCGCCGCGCTTTCGCGCACCTGGGACACGCCGCCCGGCGCCGATTGCAGTTGCTCGGTGAAGATGGTCTGGATCGAGTCGATCACCATCACCTTGGGCTTTTCGATGCGCGCGGTGGCGATGATGCTTTCGATGCAGGTTTCGGTCATCACCCGCAGTTGGTCCTGGGGCAAGCCCAGGCGGCGCGCGCGCATGGCCACTTGTTGCTGGGATTCTTCGCCGGTGACGTACAGCGCCGGCATGCGGCTGGCGATGCTGCACAGGGTTTGCAGCAGGATCGTCGACTTGCCGATACCGGGGTCGCCGCCGATCAGCACCACCGAACCGTCCACCAGGCCGCCGCCGAGGACGCGGTCCAGCTCGCCGGACGCGGTGGAAAAGCGCGGGATCTCTTCGACGCTGACTTCGGCCAGGGTCTTGATCTGTGCCTGTTGCCCGGTCCAGCCGGCTCGACCGGTCGGCGCCGCCGCGCCGCCGCTTTCGATCATGGTCTCGGTCAGGGTGTTCCAGGCGCCACACTCGGTGCATTGGCCGGCCCACTTGGGAAAGGTCGCGCCGCACTCCGTGCAGCCGTACATGCGCTTGGCCTTGGCCATTTGAGAACCTCCAACCGAAAAACCGCGATGATAGCTCAGCGCGGCGCCGGGGTCCGGATTTCACCGCTGGCCAATCGTGAAGCACTGTTGCCGACCGGGTCCTCGGCGTTGAGGTCGGCGCCCTTGGCTTTGAGTTCGTCCAGCAGCTCGACACGCTTGAACAGCCCGGCGTACATGGCGGCGGTCTGCCCGGCGCCGTTACGTTGGTCGGGGTTGCAGTCGGTGGCCAGCAGGCGCTGGGCGATTTTCAACTCGCCCTTGAAAATCGCCCCCATCAGCGCGGTATTGCCGCGTTTGTCCTGCACGCAGGCGTCGGCACCAGCCTTGAGCAAACGCTCCACAAACGGGCCCTGGCCGTGATAGGCGGCGAGGATCAGCGCCGTGTAGCCCTTGTCGTCCTGGCTGTTGAGGCTGTAGCCGGACTCGATAAAGGTGTTGAGCATGTCGACATCGCCACGGCGGGCGGCGTCGAAGTAATAATCTTGAAGCTGAGCCTTGAGCGCGACCGGGTCGGAGGGCTCGGCATGAGCGACAAAGGCCAGCATGGCCATCAGCAAACCGATAGAAATACGCATGGGTTTCTCCTGCCAGGGGTCGACGCCCTTGCGGGCGCCGACCGGAACCAACGGATCAGTCAGTCAGTTTGTCCGCCAGCGCTTTCACGCGAGCCAGGTCGCCCTTGGCAACCTTGGCCACGCCGGTGCCGTACTCCGGGTCGGCCTTGTAGAGGAACGACAGGATGATGTGCTTGCTCTCCTCGTCAGTGGTCGCCAAGGAGCCGCCGAAGTTTTCGATCAAGTCCTGACGCTCTTTCTGACTGTAGGAGCGATACAAATCGCCAGCCTGCTTGAAGTTCTGCTCACGCTGGATCTTCGCCTGCTGGGTGCTGCCCGACAGGGCCGACTGGCTATAACGCGCGGCCTGCGGTTCTTCGCGTGGTTCCAGGCGGCTTGGCTGGTAATTCACGCCGCTCGTGGTTTTGCCCATGTTGAGCGCGCCGTCCTGGTTACCGTTGTTGACCGTCACCCGTGGCGCGTTGATCGGCAGCTGCAGGGCATTGGCGCCCAGGCGGTACATCTGGGTGTCGGCGTAAGAGAACACTCGGCCTTGCAGCAGGCGGTCCTCCGACGGCTCGATACCCGGCACCAGGTTGGCCGGGGCCATGGCCACTTGCTCGGTCTCCTGGAAGACGTTGGCCGGGTTGCGGTTCAGCACCATTTGTCCGACTTTACGCTCGGGCACACCCGGCCAGATCTTGGTGGCGTCCAGCGGGTCGAAATCGAACTTGGCCAGGTCCTCCGGCTTGAGCACCTGCACATACAGGTCCCACTTGGGGAAGTCGCCCTTGTTGATATGGGTGACCAGGTCGTTGGTCATGTGGCTGTAGTCACGACCCTGCACTTCGGTGACCTGCTTGGGATCCAGGTTCTTGATGCCTTGCAGGCTCTTCCAGTGGAATTTGACGTAGTGCACTTCACCCTTGGCGTTGATCAACTTGTAGGCGTGCACACCGTTGCCGTCCATTTCGCGGTAGCTGGCCGGGGTGCCCGAGTCGGAGTACAGCTCGGTCAGGGTGCGAGTGGATTCGGGCACGTGAGAGAAGAAGTCGAAGCGACGGGAATCGTCGTCCAGGTTGGTACGCGGATCTGGCTTGAACGCGTGGACCATGTCCGGGAACTTGATGGCATCGCGGATAAAGAACGTCGGGAAGTTGTTGCCGACCAGGTCCCAGTTACCGTCAGCGGTGTAGAACTTGGTGGCGAAACCGCGCGGGTCACGCAGGGTTTCCGGGGAATGGTTGCCGTGGACCACGGCGGAAAAGCGCACGAACACCGGCGTGGCTTCGCCGGCGGCGAACACTTTTGCCTTGGTCAGGTCGCTGAGGCTGTCCGTGACCGTGAAGGTGCCGTGGGCCCCGGTGCCACGGGCGTGAACCACACGCTCAGGGATGCGTTCGCGGTCAAAGCGTTGCAACTTCTGGATCAGTTGCACGTCCTGCAGCAATACCGGGCCGTTGGGGCCGGCGGTTTGCGAGTTCTGGTTGTCGCCCACGGCGGCGCCGTTATCGCGCGTCAGGTTGGCGGCTTGCACAGAAAGGGAAAGCAGGCTGGCGGTCACCAGTACCAGCACGGATCGCGCTGCGACAGGCCCGCGGCTCTTTGGATTTTTCATCGAGGTTTCCTCTGGTTTTTTTAATGCACATTCAGTTGTGCTTGCCAGAGGCTAGTGACCCGCGAGTCAGAAGATAAATAGAAAAGCCGTACCACCGCGATTAATAAAATAATCTGGTAAACCCCTGATTTGGCGCGTATCTCGCGCGCGATTGGTGGCACTTTGCAAACTATTTGCGATTTAATGTGTCGATTAAAACTAACAGTGTTCACAGTTGTGTCAGGCAAGCCCGGTACGACTGACTTACACTGAGTTCCACCCTTCTCATCTGTAACAAGGAATAACCTATGGGCGTGATCAGTGAGTTCAAGGCCTTCGCGGTCAAAGGTAATGTGGTCGATATGGCGGTCGGTATCATCATCGGCGCCGCCTTCGGCAAAATTGTTTCATCCTTTGTAGGCGACGTGGTGATGCCGCCACTCGGTCTGTTGATCGGCGGTGTGGACTTCGGTGACCTGGCCGTGACACTCAAGGCGGCGCAAGGCGACGCACCCGCGGTGATCCTGGCCTACGGTAAATTCATCCAGAGCGTCGTGGACTTCCTGATCGTCGCGTTCGCGATCTTCATGGGCGTAAAAGTCATCAACCGCCTGAAGCGCGAAGAGGCCGTTGCGCCAAAGCTGCCACCGGTGCCGACCAAGGAAGAAGTGTTGCTGGGCGAGATCCGCGATCTGCTCAAGGCCCAGAACGACAAACCGCTGCAGTAACTGCCGGTTTGGACAAAAGGCGCCCTGCTTGAGGCGCCTTTTTTATTACCAGTAGTTTTCGACCGCCACCTGGCCCGGACGGCGGCTCAAGCTCAGGTTCATATTTCGTTGCTTGAGCAACTGCCGCGTGTCATCGACCATCTGCGGGTTGCCGCAAATCAGTACGCGGGAATGCTCCGGGGTCAACTCCACGCCGGCCGCCCTTTCCAGTTCGCCATTTTCGATCAGGGTGGTGATGCGCCCATTCAGCGCGCCTGGATGTTGTTCACGGGTGACGATGGGAACGTAGGTGAGCTTGTGCGCGTATTCGGCCAGGTACTCGCGCTCACCCAGTTCCTTGATCAGCGCCTGATACGCCAGCTCCCTGGCTTCGCGTGCGCTGTACACCAGGATGATGCGCTCGAATTTTTCCCAGACTTCAAAATCCTGCAAAATCGATAGGAACGGCGCAACGCCGGTGCCGGTGCCCAGCATCCACAAATCGCGACCATCGACGAAACGACTCAAGGTCAGAAAGCCGGTTGCCTGACGTTCCACCAGCAGCGTGTCGCCTACCCGCAGACGGCTTAGCTCACTGGTGAACTCACCGTTCGGGACGACGATGGAGAAGAAATCCAAGTGCTCGTCAAACGGCGACGACACCAGCGAGTAAGCGCGCCATACGGTGCTGCCATCCGCCTTGGTCACCCCCAGGCGCACGAACTGGCCCGCCGTGAAACGAAACCCAGGATCGCGGGTGGTGCGCAGGGTAAACAGGCTGGGGGTCAGCGATTGCACATCGAGCAAGGTCTGGCGGGTAAATTTCTCAGCACTGGCCGTCATGGGGGCCTCCGTTCAACAGGTGCCCTAGTGTCTCTCAAAGTAGCGCGGGGAAACACCTACGGCGAGTGATGGCATCCTGCAAACAGCAGTAATGGCAATATAATTTCACCGCTAATCAATTCGCTATTAGCCTTTTTAGGAACGTCATAAGACGGTGTTAGTTGATCGTTACAGTACGCTTCAAACCTTTAATAAGCTTTGATTTCCAACGGCCTGCCGGAGAGCATCTGCGGATAGCCTTGCAGAAAATTCTAAAATCCTTCCGCTCAATAACGAAATTTTCCTCTTGGAATGTAGCCCTTGTCCTACACTCATTTTCGTGCAGCGTTGGAGGGGTTCAGGAAGTACCTCACGGCACGGAAAAATGGCATGGCATGGAGAGTATTCAATGATCCGCTGGCAAAATACACAGCCCCCCCATATAAAGGCGAGGATGAGGTCACCGAGATTTTTGATATGGTGAAGACTAAAACCTATGAACTCGGCTTCCACCACTGTTACTTCAAGATGAGTTCCAACTTACCTAAAGAGCAAACCCCTCCGATTGAACTCACCAACTATCCAGATGAATGGAAAACAACGTATGCCAAGGCAAAGTTCTCCGTCGTAGACCCTGTGGTGAAGTACTGCAACGAGAATGTCTTACCCCTTGTCTGGGGTGCAGAAACATTCAAAGACGTACCAGGCCTCTGGGAACTGGCGCAAGCCTTGCACTTGCACAACGCGGTGACCTTGACCGTGCATGATTTCCGGGGCGTATTCAGCATGTTGACCCTGAGTCGCTCCAGGGGCGCAGTCACACCGGAAGAACTGTACGAAAAAGCCGCGCTGATGTTATGGCTCTGCCATGCGATGCATGCGGTAATGGTGCATAAGCATGCCGACAAACCCCATGCCCACCCCGCCAGCACATTGACCCCACGGGAAACCGAAATACTCAAATGGTCGGCCATGGGCAAGACGGCTGACGAGATTGCCGCGATTATTTCCATCACACCGCGGACGGTAGGCTTTCACATCAGCCGCATACTCAGGAAGCTAGGCGTCAATAACAAAATCGCCGCCGTGCTCCGCGCATCAAAAATGGGGCTGTTTTAGCCCAACGAGAAACGCCATGCCATCCCGCCGAAAAAAAAGTAATATTTGCGGCCCATTCTGAGTGTTAAGCAGCCCACCGGTGCAGCACGCAGTTCACTCAGACGGTTCGGCCGGCCACTGCCGAACACTCATCGTTTACCCAGAGCCTCCCCCGCCATGCCCCTGCTCGAAAGCCCCTTCGCCCAGCTCGATCTGATCCGCCAGCCAGAGCAACATAACGATCCGCTGCAAGCGTTCGATGCCGCTGACGAGTACCTGCTCAATCATCTGGCCGAACAGCAGCTGCCTGCTGCAAGCCGCGTGCTGGTGCTCAACGACAGCTTCGGCGCCCTGGCGGCCAGCCTTCAGGGCCACATGCAGGTCACCTCCAGCGGCGACTCATTCCTGGCGGCCCAGGGCCTGGAGAAAAACCTGATACGCAACGGCAAGGGCTTTGACGCTGTACCGTTCATTCCGGCCAGCCAGACACCCGCCGGGCCTTTCGATTGCGTGCTGATTCGTGTGCCGAAAACCCTGGCACTGCTTGAAGAACAATTGATCCGCCTGCAAGGGCACTTGGCGCCGGGTGCCCAGGTCGTCGCAGGGGCGATGATCAAGCACTTGCCAAGGGCGGCAGGCGAGTTGCTGGAGCGCTATATCGGGCCGATGCAGGCGTCGCTGGCGGTCAAAAAAGCACGCTTGCTGATCGCCACGGTGCAAGACCGCCCGGTTGCCGTCTCGCCTTACCCCACCCGCTACACGCTGGACGCACCGGCCATTGAACTGCTGAACCACGCCAATGTGTTCTGCCGCGAAAACCTCGACATCGGCACCCGCGCGTTCCTGCCGCACCTGCCGAAAAACCTCGGCAACGCGCGGGTGGCCGACCTGGGTTGCGGTAACGGCGTACTGGCCATCGCCAGTGCGCTGCAAAACCCTGACGCGCAGTACACCTTGGTGGACGAATCGTATATGGCCGTGCAATCGGCCGCCGCCAATTGGCAAGCCGCGCTGGGTGAGCGCGATGTAGTCGTGCGTGCCGCCGATGGCCTGGCGGGCCAGGCCGCCGACTCTCTGGAAGTGGTGCTGTGCAACCCGCCGTTCCACCAGCAGCAAGTGGTCGGTGATTTCCTCGCCTGGCGCATGTTCCAACAGGCGCGGGAAGCGCTGGTGGTCGGCGGTGCGCTGTATATCGTGGGCAACCGGCATTTGGGTTATCACACCAAGCTGGCGCGCTTGTTCCGGGGCGTCGAACACGTCGCCACCACGCCGAAATTCGTGATCCTCAAGGCGCGCAAGTAAAAAAAAGGCCCTGCCACTCCGAAGAGAGGCAAGACCAAAAAACCGTGCCGCAAGGCAACGGGATGGGAAGTCAGTGCGTGGTCAGGCCGGCCGCATTCATGAACATGCGCATCAGGCTGGCCACGACGAACAGGGTCAGCACGCTGCCGGCCCAGATCATCGCCAGCCACCCCAGGCGCCGCCACAACGGCCGCTTCTCGGCCTGTTCAATCTCGTGTAACGAAGGTTTGCCGGACATGGAAATACCCTCCTAGTGATAACCGTCTTCGTGGGTGACCTTGCCGCGGAACACGTAGTAGCTCCAAAACGTGTAACCCAGGATAAGCGGGATGATGAATAACGTGCCCACCAGCATGAAGCCTTGGCTTTGCGGCGGCGCGGCAGCGTCCCAGATCGACACCGACGGCGGAATGATATTGGGCCACAGGCTGATCCCCAGCCCGCTGTAACCCAGGAAGATCAGCACCAGCGTCAGCAGGAACGGCGTGTAATGCGCATGCCGTGCCACGGCGCGGAACAGCCCGTACAGGGTCACCAGTACCAGGATCGGCACCGGCAGGAACCAGAACAGGTTCGGCAGAGTGAACCAGCGCGAGGCGATTTCCGGATGCGTCAGCGGCGTCCACAGGCTAACAATGCCGATCACCGCCAACACCACGAGCGCCAGCGGCCGTGCCAGGTTGTGCATCTTTTCCTGCAGCGGCCCCTCGGTCTTCATGATCAGCCAGGTGCAGCCAAGCAAGGCATAGGCCACGATCAGCGCCACGCCGCAGAACATCGTGAACGGCGTGGCCCAGTCCAGCGAACCGCCGGCGAACTGGCGGTCGACCACCGGGAAACCATCAATGAATGCGCCCAGCGCCACGCCCTGGAAGAAGGTGGCGGCAATCGAGCCGCCGATAAACGCCTTGTCCCACAGGTGCCGCTTGTCGTCCTTGGCCTTGAAGCGAAACTCGAAGGCCACGCCGCGAAAGATCAGGCCGATCAGCATCAGGATCAGCGGCAGGTACAGCGCCGACAGCACCACCGAATAGGCCAGCGGGAAGGCGCCGAACAACCCCGCGCCGCCCAGCACCAGCCAGGTTTCATTGCCGTCCCACACGGGCGCTACGGTGTTCATCATCACGTCGCGGTCGGTCTTGCCCGGAACGAACGGAAAAAGAATGCCGATCCCCAGGTCGAAGCCGTCCATGATCACGTACATCATGATGCCGAAGATGATGATCACGGCCCAGATCAGCGGAAGATCAATACCCATCTCAATGCCCCTTGTGCTGGATGTCGTCGTGCTGGGATGTAGTGTCATTCTCGGTGCCATCATCGGCAGCCGACAACGGACGCGCCGGTGTGCGTTTCTGGCCGGGCCCGCCATGGGTTGGCTCAGTGACGTCATGGGTGACCGGGCCTTTGCGCACAAGGCGCATCATGTAGCCAAGGCCCGCACCGAACAGCGCGAAGTACACCACCACGAACAGCACCAGGGTGATAGTCATCTGCGCCAGGCTATGCCCGGATGAAGCATCCGCCGTGCGCATCAAGCCATACACCACCCACGGCTGGCGGCCGATCTCGGTGGTGAACCAACCCGCGAGGATCGCGATCAGGCCGGACGGGCCCATCCACAACGCCAGGTACAGGAACGGTCTGGAGGTGTACATCTTGTCGCCCCGGCGCAGCCAGAGGCTGAACAGACCGGTGAAGATCATCAGGAACCCCAGGCCGACCATGACCCGGAACGACCAGAACACGACGGTCGAGTTGGGGCGGTCCTCGGGTGGAAACTCCTTGAGGGCCGGCACCTGCTTGTCCAGGGAATGGGTAAGGATCAGGCTGCCCAGGTAAGGGATTTCCACCGCGTATTTGGTTTTTTCGGCCTTCATGTCCGGCCAGCCAAACAAAATCAACGGCGTCGGCTCGTTGCCTTTGTTCTCCCAATGGCCTTCGATCGCAGCGATTTTCGCCGGCTGGTGTTCCAGGGTATTGAGACCATGGAAGTCACCGATCACCGCCTGGATAGGCGCCACGATCAGGGCCATCCACATCGCCATAGAGAGCATTTTGCGGATCGCCGGGTTGTCCTTGCCACGCAACAGGTGCCAGGCCGCCGAGGAGCCGACGAAGAACGCGGTGGCCACAAAAGCCGCCGTGGCCATGTGCGCCAGGCGATAGGGGAACGACGGGTTGAAGACGATGGCAAACCAGTCGGTGGGAATCACGCGGCCGTCGACGATTTCAAAGCCCTGGGGCGTCTGCATCCAGCTGTTGGACGACAGGATCCAGAACGTGGAAATCAAGGTACCCACGGCCACCATGACCGTGGAGAAGAAGTGCAGGTTGCGCCCCACCTTGTTCCAGCCGAACAGCATCACGCCGAGAAAGCCGGCCTCGAGGAAGAAGGCCGTGAGCACTTCGTACATCAGCAGCGGCCCGGTGACGGCGCCGGCGAAGTCCGAGAAGCGGCTCCAGTTGGTGCCGAACTGATAGGCCATGACCAGACCGGACACCACACCCATGCCGAAGTTGACGGCAAAGATCTTCGACCAGAAATGGTAAAGATCGCGGTAGGTGTCGTTTTTGGTCTTGAGCCACAAGCCTTCCAGCACCGCGAGGTAACTGGCCAGGCCGATGGTGATCGCCGGGAACAGGATGTGGAAAGAGATGGTAAACGCAAATTGGATTCGGGCGAGATCTAGCGCCTCCAAACCGAACATAAGTCTTCCTCTGTCAGGTGATACCGGTTCCGGGCGCAAGCCTGCACCCACTGCCCCCACGGATATGGAGTCTGGCGAATTTCGATTCGTTTCTTTTTTTACCCGCCGTGCAGGGAATCAGGCCCTGAGGCCGCCAGACCAAGGTGCGGAAATTGATCTGGATCAAGCATTGCTGAAAGAGTAGTCCCATTTTCAATGGAAAGCGGCGTGGTCTTTTGCCGCGTGACAGAGTGTCTCAGCTCAGTTGGCGCAACTATCTGTTACAACTTAATGATAATCTCGGCGCTTCCTCCGGCCCTGACCTGAACTCCCAATGCCCAGTGAACCCGCGTTGTTGTTGCGTCACCACCGCCCTTTCATCGCGTTCTGGCTGGCGCGCATCTTTACCGCCAGCGGCTTCCAGATGCTCACCGTGGCCATCGGCTGGAACCTCTACCAACTGACCGGCAATGTGCTGGACCTGGGATTGGTCGGGTTGGTGGAATTCGTACCGCGCGTGTTGTTCATGCTGCACACCGGGCATGTCGCCGACCGCTATGAGCGACGCAAGGTCGCCGCCATCTGCCAGACCGTGCAGGCGTTGATTGCCCTGTCATTGGCCATCGGTGGCCTGACCGGCAACGTGACCCGCGAGATGATCTTTATCCTCGCCTTCCTGCTGGGTGCCGCGCGCTCGTTCGAAATGCCCACCACCCAGGCGATGCTCCCGAGCATCGTGCCCAGCGCGCTGTTCCCGCGGGCCGTGGCTTCGTCGCAGTCGGCCCAGCAGTTGGCAACCATTGTCGCCCCGGCCCTCGGTGGTTTGCTTTATGCATTTGGCAGCGTGTGGGTGTATGGCCCCACGGTGGTGCTGTACCTCATTGCCTGCGCACTGACCCTGAACTTGCCCGCGCGCCAGACACCGCTGAATAAAGCCAAGGCGACCATGGATTCGCTGCTGGCCGGCATCCGCTTCATCCGCAGCCGCCCGGACATCCTCGGCGCCATCTCTCTCGACTTGTTCGCGGTGCTGCTGGGCGGCGCCACCGCCTTGCTGCCGGTGTTCGCCAAGGACATCCTGCTGACCGGCGCCTGGGGCCTGGGCCTGCTGCGTTCGGCACCGGCGGTGGGTGCGTTGCTGATGTCCTTGTGGTTGGCGCGGTTCTCTGTCGACCGCCACGTCGGCCGCGTGATGTTCACTGCCGTGGGCGTGTTCGGCGTGGCGACCATCGCCTTCGGGCTGTCCACTTCGTTCTGGTTTTCCCTGGCGGTGCTGGTGGTACTGGGCGCAGCCGACATGATCAGCATGGTGATCCGTGCGTCGTTCGTGCAGCTCGAAACGCCGGATGAAATGCGCGGGCGCGTCAGTGCGGTCAACGGCTTGTTTATCGGCGCGTCCAATCAGTTGGGCGAGTTCGAGTCCGGGATTACCGCGCACTGGTTCGGCACCGTGCCCGCCGTGGTCATGGGCGGGATCGGTACGCTGGTGGTGACCGGGGTGTGGATCAAGTTGTTTCCAACCCTGGCCAATCGGGATCGGATGCATGTGCCGGTGCAAGAGCCTAAGGTTTAGGCCCGCCGCCATCTTATTGTTGGAATACAGTAAATGTGGGAGCGGGCTTGCTCGCGAAGGCGGCGTGTCAGTCGATACACAGTTAACTGACCCACCGCTTTCGCGAGCAAGCCCGCTCCCACATTTTGGATCTTCGATGGGTTGAAGGTTGGCGCTAGAGCACCTTATCCAAGGTAATCGGAAACTCCCGCACCCGCTTTCCGGTGGCGTGATAAATCGCATTCGCCACCGCCGCCGCTACGCCGACAATGCCGATTTCACCGACGCCCTTGGAGCCCAGGGCGTTGACGATCTCGTCGTGTTCTTCGACAAACAACACGTCAATCTCGCCGATATCGGCGTTCACCGGAATGTGGTATTCCGCCAGGCTATGATTCATGTAGCGCCCCAAGTGATGGTCGATCTGGGTCTCTTCGTGCAGGGCCATGCCGACGCCCCACACTACCCCGCCGAGGATCTGGCTGCGCGCCATCTTCGGGTTGACCACGCGCCCGGCGGCAATGGCGCTGACCACGCGGCTGACCTTGATGGTGCCCAGGTCTTCGTCCACGCGCACCTCGACGAACACTGCCGAATGGGTCGCCGTGGCGTAGCCTTCACGTTTCTTGTCCGGCTCACTGTCGACCTGCACCTCCATTGCGTCTTGGCCGCTGTCCTTGACCAGCTGCGCCAGCGATACACTCACGTCGCCGGCGTGGAGATGGCCCTCTTCGAAGCGCACGGACTCGGCATCCTTGAACACCGGGTAAGTCTGCCGGGCAATTTCCAGCAGCTTGGCGGTCAAGGCTTCACAGGCTTGCTGCACGGCCGTGCCGACGGAGGACACGGTAAACGAGCCGCCCTGCAGCGGCGCTGTGGGCAAGGAGGAATCACCCAGCACAAATGTCACATCGTCGACCGATACGCCGCTGGCCTGCGCCGCGATCTGGGTCATCACCGTGTAAGTGCCGGTACCGATATCGGTGGTGGCGCTGCTGACAGTGAGCTTGCCGTGCGCGTCGATCCGCGCCTTGGCGCTGGCCTTCATTTGCATAGCCTCCCACACGCCGCCGGCCATGCCCCAGCCGATCAACTGGCGGCCATCGCGCATGCTGCGCGGTTCCGGGTTGCGCTGGCTCCAGCCGAAACGCTCGGCACCTTCGCTGTAACACTCGCGCAGGGCCTTGCTCGACCAGGGCTTGTCTTCGTTCTGGTTGCGCTCGGCGTAATTGATCAAGCGCAGTTGCACCGGGTCGATGGCCAAGGCGCAGGCCAGCTCGTCCATGGCGCATTCCAGGCCGATCACCCCGAGGGCCGCGCCCGGCGCGCGCATATCCAAAGGCGTGAACACGTCCAATGGCGCCAGCTTATACGTCAGCTGCACATTGTCGCAGTGGTAGAGCATGCCGCTCCATTCCACCACATGCTCACTGAAGTCCTCGAAGCGCGACGTCTGGCCGATAGCCGTATGCCCCAATGCCAGCAGACGCCCGTTGGCGGCGGCGCCCATTTGCAAGCGTTGCAAGGTGCGCGGGCGGTAGCCGAAGGTGAACATCTGCTGGCGCGTCAGCGTGACCCGCACCGAACGCTTGAGCGCCAGCGAGGCCATCACCGCCAGCGGCAATTGATACTGCGGGCGCAGGCCGGAGCCAAAAGCGCCGCCAACGAACGCGGCAAAGATGCGCACCTGGCTTTTATCCAGGCCAAACACTTTCTGCACGTAGGCCTGGCAGTTCTGCGGGCCTTGGGTCTTGTCATGGATATGCAGGGTGCCGTCCGCCTGGTACAGGACGGTGCTGGCGTGGGGTTCCATGGGGTTGTGGTGTTCGACCGGCGTGCTGTAGTGCAGGTCCAGGCTGATGGCGGCGCCGGCCCATTCGGCCTGGAAGTTGCCGCGCGGACCTGGCGGGGTTTGCGGTGAGGGGTGGGCCTGTTCCTGCACTGCCGCCAGGTCGGTTTCGAAGGCCTCGGTTGCGTACTCGATCTCCACCAGGGAACCGGCATGTCGCGCCAGCTCAAGGTTATCGGCGATCACCAGGGCCAGGGGCTGGCCGCTGTACAGCACGCGGTCGTTGTAGAGCGGGCGAAACGGCGAACCGTCGGCCGCATCCGCATCCTGGAAGGCATCGTCGTAGCTCGCGATTTTGGGCCGGTTGAGATGGTGGATGACTTCCACCACGCCCGGCAACGCCAGGGCCCGGGACGCATCGATCTTAATCACGCGGCCCTTGGCAATGCTGCTCGACACGACGCTGCCGTGGAGCAAGCCTTGTTCAGGAAATTCACCGGCATAACGCGCCTGGCCAGTGACCTTGAGCAGACCGTCGACACGGTCCAGGGGTTTTCCGATAGCGGTCATGGGCGTTCTCCTGCGACAGCGGCGTCACTCAGGGCACGAATAATCCCCCGGCGTGCCAGCTTGATCTTGAAGCCGTTGTGCACCAGCGGCTCAGCGTCCTGCAGCAGCGCGTCGGCGGCCTGGCTGAAGGTTTCGCGGCTGACCACCTGGCCGATCAGCGACGCTTCCACCGCGCGGTCACGCCAGGGTTTGTGAGCCACGCCACCCAACGCCAGGCGCGCATCGATAATGGTGTCGCCGTCCAGCTCGAGCGCTGCGGCCACGGACACCAGGGCGAACGCATAGGAGGCGCGGTCGCGGATTTTCAGATAATTGCTATGGCTCGCCAGGTTGTCGGCGGGCAGTTCGATGGCGGTGATCAGCTCGTCATCGGCCAATTGGTTGTCGCGCTGCGGCGCATCACCGGGCAAACGGTGGAAGTCGGCGAACTCGATGACCCGCGCGCCGCCGCGACCTTCGACATGCACCCGCGCTGCCAGCGCTGCCAGGGCGACGCACATGTCTGAAGGATGGGTCGCGACGCACTGTTCACTGGCGCCGAGAATCGCGTGGATTCGGTTCAGGCCGGTGCGCGCCGGGCAGCCACTGCCGGGTTCGCGCTTGTTACAGGGCACGTTGGTGTCATAGAAGTAGTAGCACCGTGTGCGTTGCAACAGGTTGCCGCCGGTACTGGCCATGTTGCGCAGTTGCGGCGAGGCGCCCGCGAGGATCGCCTGGGACAGCAGTGGATAACGCTGTTCGATCAGCGGGTGCCAGGCCAGATCGGCATTGCTCACCAGCGCGCCGATCAGCACACCGCCCTCGGCCGTCTCCTGAATATGGTTTAACGGCAGCCCGGTGATATCGATCAGGTGCTCGGGGCGGCTGATGTTTTCTTTCATCAGGTCCAGCAGGTTGGTGCCTCCGGCAATAAAACGTGAAGCGCCACTGCTCAGGTGCACGGCCTCCTGCACATCGACCGGTTTACTGTAATGGAAGGGATTCACTGCTCACCTCCCAAGACTTCCTGCACGGCATCGCGAATATTGTTGTAGGCGCCGCAGCGGCACAGGTTGCCGCTCATCAGTTCCTGGATCTGTGCGCTGTCATGGGCGCGTCCTTCGTTGACCAGGCCGACGGCCGAGCAGATCTGGCCGGGGGTGCAATAACCGCATTGGAAGGCGTCGTGCTTGATGAAGGCCTGCTGCATCGGGTGCAACTGGTCGCCGGTGGCCAGGCCTTCGATGGTGGTCAGCTCGGCGCCGTCGCACATCACGGCCAGGGTCAGGCAGGCATTGATCCGTTTGCCATCGCGCAACACCGTGCAGGCACCGCATTGGCCGTGGTCGCAGCCTTTCTTGCTGCCCACCAGATCTAGCTGTTCGCGCAAAAGGTCGAGCAGGGTGGTCCAGGGCAGCACATCCAGCTGGCGATCCTGGCCGTTGAGGCTCAGGCGTATGGAGTGGCTGACGAACGGTTGATCCGCCGCGCCATTGGGGGTCGCGCTCATAAACACCTCACGGGTTGGTGTACATCCGCGGCGTTCTGGGAAGTCGCCGTCTCAGGGGTACGACTTCCTGGGGTTTTGAGCGTTCAAGCGGATTGATCAGCGGATATCGAGCAGCGTCTTGAGGGTGTTGCGCGGCGGGTTGATGGAGGCGTTGCTGTATTCGAACCAGCCTTGCGCCTGCACATTCAGCTCAAACACGTAGATATAGCCCATCAGCGTACCCGCCCCGCTGCAGGCCTGGCTGATGCTGCCGACTTGGCACACAGCGGTTCGCTGGCCATCGAGCACGGCACCATTGAAGCGGCCAACCGGATTATTGCCCAGGCCGACTTCCATCACGGAGACCTTGGTGGCTCCGCGGTGCGTGCACATCTGCGTGGTGTTCACGCGTTCAGGGATGGTTTCGGTGCAACCCGCCGACTCGACCTTGAACACACGCACCTCGCTCAAGGGCGGTGCAGTGGCGCCCCACGCCGGTGCTGCGCCGAGGCACAGGCTCAGACAAGGGATCAGGGCTAGACTCCACAGGTTGGCTTTTTTCATGGGGCGGGTGACCTTCGTTTAAACGTCGGCGCAGTATGCCTCAAGGCCTCGGCTGCTGGTATGATGCGCCGCTTTTTCCGATCCTCTCTGAAACCACAGGCGCTTGGCGCAGTTTGTGCTTTGACTTAGAGGTCAACAAATCACGACGCAACCAAGCGTCACAGGGAGCAGGCATGCTGGAAAAGCTGTTTCAACTCAAGGCACACAACACCAACGTGCGCACCGAGATCCTCGCGGGCATCACGACATTCCTGGCCATGGCCTACATCCTGTTCGTGAACCCGAGCATCCTCGGCGAGACCGGCATGGACAAGGGCGCGGTGTTCGTCGCGACCTGCCTGGCGGCCGCCATCGGTTCGACCGTGATGGGCCTGATCGCCAACTACCCGATCGCCCTGGCGCCGGGCATGGGCCTCAATGCGTTCTTTACCTATACGGTGGTCCTGCACATGGGCCATACCTGGCAGGTGGCGCTGGGCGCGGTGTTCATCTCCGCGGTGCTGTTCTTCCTGCTGTCGATTTTTCGCATCCGCGAATGGATCATCAACGCCATTCCGCTGCCCCTGCGCTCGGCGATTGCCGCGGGTATCGGCTTGTTTCTGGCGCTGATCGCGCTGCACAACGCCGGCATCGTGGTGAGCAACCCCGCCACCATGGTGGGCCTTGGCGATCTGAAACAACCGGCGCCGATCCTGGCCACCCTGGGTTTCGTGCTGATCGTCGCGCTGGAAGCCCTGGCCGTACGCGGCGCGGTGCTGATCGGCATCCTGGCGGTGACCATCGCCTCCATCGTATTGGGCTTTACCCCATTCATCGGCGTGACTTCGGTACCACCGTCCCTGGCGCCAACCTTTCTGCAACTGGATATCAAGGGTGCGCTGGATATCGGTTTGGTCAGCGTGATCTTCGCCTTCCTGTTCGTGGACTTGTTCGATAACTCCGGAACCCTGATCGGCGTGGCCAAGCGTGCCGGCCTGATGGGCAAGGACGGCCATATGCCGAAAATGGGCCGTGCGCTGATCGCCGACAGTACCGCCGCCATGGCCGGTTCGCTGTTGGGTACGTCGACCACCACCAGCTACATCGAATCGGCCGCGGGCGTGAGCGCCGGTGGCCGTACCGGCTTGACCGCCATCGTGGTCGCGATCCTGTTCCTGCTGGCGTTGTTCTTCTCGCCACTGGCGGCCAGCGTGCCGGCCTACGCCACGGCACCCGCGCTGCTGTTTGTAGCGGTGCTGATGACCCAGGGCCTGGCCGAAATCGACTGGGACGACATTACTGTTGCAGCGCCGGTGGTGATCACCGCCCTGGCGATGCCCTTCACTTACTCCATCGCCAACGGCATCGCCTTCGGTTTCATCGCCTGGACCGCCATCAAGCTGCTTTCGGGCCGCTACCGTGAGCTGAACCCGGCACTGGTGATTCTGTCGATTCTGTTTGTGATCAAGCTGGGCTGGTTCAACGCATGACTCTTGACGCCACACGCTACACCGCTCAACTGCAGGACAAGGTCACGCGCTTGCGTGATCTGTTGGCGCCGTTCGACGCCCCCGAGCCGCAGGTATTCGACTCACCGCTGCAGCACTTCCGCCTGCGGGCTGAGTTCCGCCTGTGGCGCGAGGACGGCGAGCGCCACTATGCGATGTTCTCGCAGGACGACAAGCGCACGCCGATCCTGATCGAAGACTTCCCGATTGCCAGCCAACGCATCAACCGACTGATGCCGCAACTCAAGGCCGCCTGGCAAGCCAGCGCCGCCCTGAGCCACAAGTTGTTCCAGGTGGAGTTCCTGACCACCCTGGCCGGCGACGCGATGATCACCCTGTGCTATCACCGCCCGCTGGACGAGCATTGGCATAGCGCCGCGAACAAGCTGGCAGCAGACCTGAACGTGAGCATCATCGGCCGCTCCAAGGGCAAGCGCGATGTGATCGGCCATGACTACGTGGTGGAAAAACTTGAAGTCGGCGGCCGTACTTTCAGCTATCGCCAACCTGAAGGCGCGTTCACCCAGCCCAACGGCACCGTGAACCAGAAGATGCTCAACTGGGCATACGAAGCTTTGGGCGATCGCCCGGACGATCTGCTCGAGCTGTACTGCGGCAACGGTAACTTCACCCTGCCGCTGGCGACCCGCGTGCGCAAAGTGCTGGCCACCGAGATCAGCAAAACCTCTGTGAACGCCGCGCTGAGCAACCTTGATGAAAACGCGGTGAATAACGTCACCCTGGTGCGCCTCTCCGCCGAGGAGCTCACCGAAGCCCTCAACGAAGTGCGCCCGTTCCGCCGCTTGCACGGCATCGACCTGAAAAGCTACGAGTTCGGCAGCGTGTTCGTCGACCCGCCGCGCGCCGGCATGGACCCAGACACCTGTGAACTGACCCGACGCTTCGACAACATCCTGTACATCTCCTGCAACCCGGAGACGTTGGCGGCGAACATTGCGCAGTTGCACGACACTCATCGTATTACCCAATGCGCGATGTTTGACCAGTTCCCGTGGACGCACCATATGGAATCCGGGGTGTTGCTGACCCGGCGATAAGCCTGCCCTACACCAGCAATCCCTTGTGGGAGCTGGCTTGCCTGCGATAGCGGTGTATCAGCCAAACACCGGTTGGCACTTCAGTCCGCTATCGCAGGCAAGCCAGCTCCCACACTGGAATTTCATACATCCGTTGAATCGCCGGGCTCCACGACTTCCTTGCGGGGCCGGCCACCCTTCTTGCCATTGGCCCGGGCGGCCGCCGATTTGGCGGCGCTGCGTTTGCGACCATTGCGGGAGGCCACCAGGCTTGTCGCGAGGTCCATCAGCGGCTGGCTTGTCGCGATCAGGCCCGTGATCGAAACGTCCAGATCCTTGGCCTCGCAGCAAAGCGCCTTGCCGCCGAACCCCACTTCCAACTGCTGGAAGTCCTGCGCGGAAAACCCCTCGAACTCCGGCAGACCGGCCACCGGCAACATGACACGGCTGCCGTCGCTGAAGCCAATGGAAATGCAGTCGTCTTGATAGCGCACGTTGCTGGCGTTGGCATACAGACGCTTGAGCTTGCGCCCGCGGGCTATTGCCTTTTCGACATCAGCGTCGGTGAGGGGGACATAGGGTATGACTTTGGCTTTTACGATTTTCATAAATTAATTCCCACGTTATCAGGCGCTCTTACCAGATTCAAAATTGTCCGTTGCTCTACTACGTCGTGCCGGGCGTTTGCAATGACATAGACACCACGTCGAATGACCAGCCCTGGAACCAATTCACCAGCGTCCCAATTCCAGGAATGATTCTCCAGGCAAACCGTTTGCAGCTTTTCCCACCAGATCCTGCGTGCCCGCGCCAGATAGTGTCGCTGCATTATTGCCTCGCGTATGTCCTTCAGGACCGCTTGAGGTGGCCGGCTGCGTTCAGGATTTACATCCCACAACTCCACTTCCCCATCCAGGAAACTGAAACGAAAACGCGCATCCCATACCCGTCCCCTGACATGCACATGGGGTGGGCAATGCTCGTCCCTGAGAAATACTGAAATTACATATCCTTTGTAAGCACCTACTCTCATACTAACCCATCCGTTAGGTTATTTTCCGTCAGGTAACAATTTTTCCGTGCCACCCGACAACCGGCTTCTTTTTCCGAAGCTGCTTCACAGACTAGTAACGACTAAAAAACCGGCGAACGTGGGGTTGTAACCGCTCATGCCAATGGTTGGAAATACGCGGCCGACGCTCGGCAATCCCTGCCCGCCCAGCAATCCCCCGTAATACCTTGGCTTCTTCGGGCGACAATTAAAGGTTCGATAATCGAACATATCCGCCCACACGAATTGACCAAAGTAACCAACCAGTACATTTTGTCCGCACAACTGACAAGAACTGTGGAGACCCCCTTATGCCGCCCCTCGTGCTGGTGCTCAACGGCCCCAACCTGAACCTGCTCGGTACCCGTGAGCCCGCTACTTACGGCCATGAAACCCTGGCCGACGTCGCCGCCCTGTGTGGCCGCAGCGCCGTACAACTGGGGCTGAAAATCGAATTCCGCCAGACGAATCATGAAGGCGAATTGCTCGACTGGATCCACGGTGCCCGCGCGCGTTGCGCCGGCATCGTGATCAACCCGGCGGCCTGGACCCACACGTCGGTGGCGATTCGTGACGCATTGGTCGCCAGTGAAGTGCCGGTGATCGAGGTGCATCTGTCCAACGTGCATGCCCGTGAAGCGTTCCGTCATCACTCGTTCGTCTCGCCCATTGCCACAGCGGTATTGGCCGGGTTCGGCAGCCAGGGCTACCACCTGGCCCTGGAACATTTCAGCCACCTGCTCAAAGGGTCGGCACAATGAAACCGCGCATCCTCGCCGGCCTGATCGGCGCCGGCATCCAGGCCTCTCGCACGCCCGCTTTGCATGAACAGGAAGGTGACGCCCAGGGCCTGCGCTACCTGTACCGTTTGATCGACCTTGAGCCGCTGCACCTGGACATCAACGCCCTGCCCGACCTGCTGCACGCCGCCGAGTTGATGCAGTTCACCGGACTGAACATCACTTACCCATGCAAGCAGGCCATCCTGCCGCTGCTCGATGGCTTGTCCGAAGAGGCCCGCGGCATTGGCGCGGTCAACACGGTGGTGTTCAAGGACGGCAAACGCATCGGCCACAACACCGATTGCCTGGGCTTTGCTGAAGGGTTTCGACGCAATTTGAATGACGTGGCCCGTCAACGCGTGGTGCAGATGGGCGCCGGCGGGGCTGGCGCGGCGGTGGCGCATGCGTTGCTGGCAGAAGGCGTGGAGCACCTGAGTATTTTCGATGTGGACGTCACACGCGCCCGCGACCTTGTGGATAACCTTGCGCAGCATTTCGGCACCGGTCGCGCCCAGGTTGGCGGCCATCTGGAAAACGCGATGGCCGAGGCGGATGGTGTGGTGAATACCACGCCGATGGGCATGACCAAGCTGCCCGGAACGCCGGTGCCAGCGGCCCTGTTGCGGGCAGAGCTATGGGTGGCGGAAATTGTTTATTTCCCTTTGGAAACCGAACTGCTGCGCGATGCCCGCGCCCTGGGTTGCCGCACCCTGGATGGCGGCAACATGGCGGTGTTTCAGGCGGTGAAGGCGTTTGAGTTGTTCAGCGGGCAAGCGGCGGATGCGCAACGCATGCTGGCGCACTTCCAGAGCCTGAATACCTGACTGCCGAAACCGAATTAACCTGTGGGAGCTGGCTTGCCTGCGATAGCGGTTTGCCAGGCGAAGGTGTAGCTCTGACACACTGCTATCGCGGGCAAGCCCGGCTCCCACATGGATTGCATTCCAGCTTGGAGCGTTGCGTGTACTCAGGCCTGCAAGTAGCGCAACACCGACTCGCAAATCATGTCCCGATGCCGCTGCTTGACCGCCTCATCCGACAGCTCGATCTGAAAGATCTCACTGAACGTATGGCGGTTGGACACGCGGTAAAAACTGAATGAATTGATCAGCAGGTGCACGTCCAGCGGCTCCAGCCCCTCTCTGAATAACCCCATCTGCGCTCCACGGCGCAACGTTGCGCCCAACGCTTCGAGGATGTTGCTGTTCATCGCCTTGATCGCATCCGAGCGCTTCACGAATTCGGCATTGTGGATATTTTCGATGCTGACGATGCGCACGAAATCCACGTTCTGGTCGTGGTGATCAAAAGTGAACTCCACCAGCCGACGGATCGCTTCGCGCGGTTCCAGGGCGGTGAGGTTCATGCGGGTCTCGGTGTTGCGGATATCGCCGTAGAGCTTCTCGAGCACCTCGACGTACAACTGCTCCTTGCTGCCGAAGTAGTAGTAGATCATGCGCTTGGAGGTGTGGATGCGCTCAGCGATTGCGTCCACACGAGCGCCGGAAAGGCCCTGTTGGACAAACTCGACAATGGCTTCCTGGAGTATGTTCTCGCGGGTCTTTTCCGGATTGTTCTTACGACTCTTGCGGGGTGCCTCGGAGGTCATGGTGCGCTCACGGCCAGTGTATGCAGGCCATGATTATGGGCCGCGATGCGCAACGAAAGGAAGCACCTCGCCCGCCGTTATAAACGTGCCTGGCGCACCGCACCGCTGCGCGATTTGGCCATCGCCGCCAGGCGCACCGCCACATTGGCCGCGCCATAGCCGGCATAGCCGTTCTTGCGCTGGATGATCTCGAAGAAAAACCGCCCCTCGAAGGGTTCGGTGTACACATGAAACAACTCGCCGCCCTGCGCGTCGCGGTCGTACAGCACGTTGTAATAGGCCAGCTCGCTGAGGAACTCCTCGTCAAAATCAAAGCGTGCCGCCAGGTCGTCGTAATAGTTGAGCGGGATATCCAGCAGCGGCACCCCGGCCTCTTTGGCGCGGCGCACCTCGGCGAAAATATCCGCGCAGTCGAACGCAATGTGGTGCACGCCCGAGCCGCGATAGCTTGATAGCGCGTGGGAAATGGCCGTGTTGCGGTTCTCGGAGATATTCAACGGCAAGCGAATCGAGCTGCAACGGCTGCGCAATGCACGGCTTTTGACCAGGCCATAAGGGTCGGGCAATACCACTTCATCGTCGGCTTCGAAGTCCAGCAGGCTCTTGTAGAACAGCACCCAACTGTCAAGGCTGTCGGCCGGCAGCGCCATGGCCATGTGGTCGATGCGCAGCAAGCCACCGCTGGATGACGATGGCGGTTGCAGATTGAAATCCGTGTCGTATAGGCTGCCTTCGCTCGGGTCCACCAGGTAGATCAGGCTGCCGTCCGGCGCGCGCACCGCCGCCAGCTCCAGCTCATTGGGCCCGACCAGGCCGCGATAGGGCTGGCCCTTGTAAGCCACCGCCCGCTCCAGGGCCTTGGCGCTGTCCTTGACCCGCATCGCAGTGGCGCACAACGACGGCCCGTGGGCTTCGAAGAAGTTGTGCGCGAAGGAATAGGGCTCGCAGTTGAGGATCAGGTTGATATCGCCCTGGCGCAGCAGGCTCACGCTCTTGGAGCGATGCTGCCCGGCCTTGACGAAGCCCAGGCGCTCCAGCCAGTGCGTGAGTTTGGCGCCGAGGCTTTCATCCACCGCGAACTCCAGGAATTCGATGCCGTCGTACTCGCTGGCGGCTGGGGTATCAAACAGAATCTCCACCGGTTGCGCGGTGGCCTCCTGTTTCAGGCGCTCGCGGGTCTTTTCTTCCAAGTACAACAGGGAGCGCAAGCCATCCGCCGCATTCGCCCGGGTGGGCGCGGCGCGAAAACCATCGTTGAAAATTTCCAGGGACAACGGCCCGGTATAGCCGCTCTTGATGATCGGCGCGAGGAACCCCGCCAAGTCGAATTCGCCCTGGCCGGGAAAGCAGCGAAAATGCCGGCTCCACTCCAATACGTCCATGGCCAGGATCGGCGCATCGGCCATCTGCACAAAAAAGATCTTGTCGCCGGGGATCTGCGCAATGGCGTTCGGGTCGCCCTTGAGGGACAAGGTATGAAAGCTGTCCAACAGCACGCCAAGGGCCGGATGATCGACTTGGCGCACCAGGTTCCACACCTGTTGCCAGGTATTCACATGCTTGCCCCAGGCCAAGGCTTCGTAGCCAATGCGCAGGCCACGGCGGCCGGCGTGTTCGGCGAGCAGACTGAGATCATCGAGCAAAACAGACTCGTCGCCCACGCAATCGGCCGATGCATTGCTGCACACCAGCACCAGGTCGGTGCCCAGTTCCTGCATCAGATCGAATTTGCGCTCGGCGCGCTCAAGGTTGCGCGCCAGGCGGTCGCGGCGGCAGCCTTCGAAGTCGCGAAACGGCTGGAACAACGTGATGGCAATGCCCAGGTCGGCGCATATCTGCTTAACTTCGCGCGGGCTGCCGTCGTAATACAACAAGTCGTTCTCGAATATTTCAACCCCGTCGAACCCGGCGGCGGCAATGGCTTCGAGCTTTTCCGGCAGGGTGCCGCTCAAGGAAACGGTGGCAATGGAACGTTGCATGGGCGACTCCCGGCAATTGTTGTTTGCAGCAAATTATTCGCCCCCAGCCTACACGCAGCAATTAAAATGTACGAACCGGTTAGTTTTTAGTGCGATTATCGAACACTATGCCGGTTTGGCGAATTGACGATTTTTTAGCCACTGCGCACCATCGATCACGCAAAGAAGACCCAAAACACACCATAAAAATTTCAAAAAACGGGTACGACCTCATGCCTCTGCAAAACTCCGTCCTGGCCGATCGCCCAGGCAACCCGCACGCCGGCATCGGCGACAAGATCCGCGGCGCCCTGGCCGTGGGTAAAACGCGCTGGGGCATGCTGGCCCTGGTGTTTTTCGCCACCACCCTGAACTACATCGACCGCGCCGCACTGGGCGTGATGCAACCGATCCTGGCCAAGGAAATGAGCTGGACGGCGATGGACTACGCCAACATCAACTTCTGGTTCCAGGTCGGCTACGCCATCGGCTTTGTGCTGCAAGGCCGCTTGATCGACCGGGTGGGCGTGAAACGCGTGTTCTTCTGCGCCGTATTGCTGTGGAGCCTGGCGACCGGCGCCCACGGCCTGGCCACGTCGGCGGTGGGCTTTATGGTGTGTCGTTTCATCCTCGGGCTGACCGAAGCGGCCAACTACCCGGCGTGCGTCAAAACCACACGTCTGTGGTTCCCGGCGGGTGAACGTGCGGTGGCCACCGGTATCTTCAACGCCGGCACCAACGTCGGCGCAATGATGACGCCGATGCTGTTGCCCTTGATCCTGCACGTGTGGGGCTGGCAAGCGGCGTTCCTGTGCATGGCATCGCTCGGCGCGATCTGGCTGGTGTTCTGGGGGTTGAAGTACTACAACCCCGAAGAGCATCCGACGGTTAAACAATCCGAATTGGATTACGTGCAACAGCAGGTTGAGCCGGAACAACCTGGCGTACCGTTCAGCCGCATCCTGCGCATGCGTGGTACCTGGGCGTTCGCCGTTGCCTACGCGCTGACCGCACCGGTGTTCTGGTTCTACCTGTATTGGCTGCCGCCGTTCCTGAACCAGCAATACAACCTGGGCATTAACGTGACCCAGATGGGTATCCCGCTGATCATCATCTACCTGACTGCGGACTTCGGCAGCGTGGGGGGCGGGATTCTCTCTTCATTTCTGATCGGTCGCGGGATGAACTCAATCAAGGCGCGGCTGCTGTCGATGCTGCTGTTTGCCTGCTGCATCGTCGGTGTGATCATGGCCGCCGGCTCCAGCCAGCTGTGGGTCGCGGTGTTTGCCATCTCTCTGGCGATTGGCGCGCACCAGGCCTGGACCGCCAACATCTGGAGCCTGGTGATGGACTACACGCCCAAGCACATGATGAGCACGGTGTTCGGTTTCGGCGGCATGTGCGCGGCCATCGGCGGCATGTTCATGACCCAGATCGTCGGTCACATCCTGACGGTGACCCACAACAACTACACCGTGTTGTTCACCCTGATCCCGGCGATGTACTTCATTGCGCTGACCTGGATGTACTTCATGGCGCCGCGCAGGATTCCCGCCGTAGACGCCTGATCTACCTGCGCCGCTGCTGCCAGGCAGCGGCCAACCCGCTCATGCAGATCACCCCGATGCCGACCACGGTGGTCATGTCGGGGGTATGACTGAACACCAGCCAGCCAAGCAAGCCGGCGAACACGATCTGGCAATAGCCGAACGGCGCCAGCAACGCCGGCGCTGCGAAGCGGAAGGCCTGGGTCAGCATCAAGTGCGCGGTCATCCCGCACGTGCCCAGCGCCAGCATCAACACGCCGTGCCAAAGGGTTGGCACCTGCCAGAAGAACGGCACCATCGCACTCATCACCAGGGTATTGCACAGCCCGGCGAAGAAATTGCTGGTGGTCGGCGTGTCGAATTTGCTCAGGATGCGCGTGAGCAATTGGTAGAAGCAGAAAAACGTCGCAGAACACAGCGGCAGCAGCACCGCCGGGGTAAACAATTCGCCGCCGGGGTGGATGATGATCACCACGCCGACAAACCCGCAGATCACCGCCAGCCATTGGCCACGCGTCACGTGCTCGCCGAGCAGCGGCACAGAGAGCGCTGTCACCAGGATCGGCGCGAGGAAGTTCACCGCCGTGGCTTCGGCCAACGGGATGTAATGCAGCGCCGCCGTGAAAAACAGGCTGGTGCCCAACAGGCACAACGCCCGCACCACCTGCATGCCAGGCCGTTTGCTGCGCAGTACGCGCAGGCCTGATTGCGGCAGGAAAATGCCCGCCATCAACAGGGTATGCACCAGGTAACGTGCCCACACCACCATCACGATCGGATAGAACCCGGCCAGGTATTTGGACAACGCGTCGTGGCTGGAGAACAGAAATGTCGCCAGCACAATCAGCAAAATGCCTTTGAAAGGATGGTTGACGCCGGAAAGGGGGGTGCTGAGTGTCATTGAATCCTCGTGTGGGAAGCGCGATGGCGTTCAACCCGATAATCTAGCAGTTGGGCCAGAGTCTGCCCCAAGAGCATAACCAAACACCGTGCGAACAGCGCACTAAATCACGGGATTCGAGTCCAACGCTGCACATTGATCTCCGTGCTGTACATTTTTTAACCAAGGCCCTGCCACTATGAAAAAAATACTCTTCGCCTTGTCTGCCCTTGCCCTGCTCTCCGCGTGCAATCAAGAAGCCAAGGACGCGCCTAAACCCGCGCCGGCTTCCGTGCAGGCCACCCTGGTGCCGGAAACCCCGCCCACCGACAAATGGGTCGGTAAATGGATCGGCGTCGAAGGCCTCTACCTGACCATCGCCAAGGACGACAGCGTCGGCCGCGGTCACTACCTGCTCACCATGCAATACGGCCTCGATGCCGACGACTCGGGCACTTTCAAGGGTGAGGCCGCCGAGGACGGCATCGCCTTCAATCGCCCGGACGGCCCGCAGCTCTTGCGTGCCGGCGACGGTGAAGCCACCGGGCTGAAATGGCTGGCCGACAAGAAGGACTGCCTGATTGTCGATACCGGCGAAGGCTACTGCCGCTAATTACAGCCATACTCAAATACTGTCATCACCCAGAGGATTGCCCACATGCTATGGAAAAAAGGCCGACGCAGCGACAACGTGGTGGATGCCCGCGATGGCGGCGGCGGTGGCGGCATGCGCTTCGGTGGCGGCAAGGGCCTGAGCCTCACGGCCATTGTGCTGATCGTCGGCATCGGCTGGCTGACCGGCCAGGACCCGATGCAGATCCTCGGCCAACTGACCGGGCAGATGGAACAGGCGCCTTCGGTGAGCACACAGTCGCGCCAGGCGCCGCCGGCCAACGATGAGCAGGCTGATTTCGTGCGCGCCGTGCTGGGCGATACCGAAGACACCTGGGGCCAGGTGTTCCAGGAAAACGGGTTGGCCTACAAGAACCCCAAATTGGTCCTGTTCCGTGGCCGGGTGAATTCCGCCTGCGGCGGCGCTACCTCGGCCAGCGGCCCGTTCTACTGCCCGGCTGACCAGCAGGTGTACCTGGACCTGGAGTTCTTCCGGGAAATGTCGCAACGCTTCCAGGCCGCCGGCGACTTTGCCCAGGCCTACGTGATCGCTCACGAAGTCGGGCACCACGTGCAGACGCTGCTCGGCATTTCGTCGAAGATCCAGGCCGCGCGCCAACAGGGCCGGCAGATGGAAGGTGACGGCGGGCTGTTGGTACGCCAGGAACTGCAAGCCGACTGCTTCGCCGGGGTGTGGGCCAACCGCGCGCAGAAGCGCTTGAACTGGCTGGAACCCGGCGACATCGAGGAGGCCCTGAATGCGGCCAACGCCATTGGCGACGACCGTTTGCAGCAACAGGGTCAGGGCCGCGTGGTACCGGACTCGTTTACCCATGGCACCTCCGCGCAGCGGGTGCGCTGGTTCAAGACCGGCTTTGCCCAGGGCCAGATCTCGCAATGCGACACCTTTGCCGCCAAGAGCCTTTAAATGAAAACACGATGGGGATGGCTGCTGGCGGTGTTATTGGCGTGTCCCACCCTGGCGGCCGAGCATGGCGTGAAGGTGGTCAGCCCCGATCGCTTTCACCTGCAGGCCGGCGACCTCAGCCTGGGCATGAGCCAGGACTGGCGCCAGCCGCTGCCGAACGTCACCCGCGTGCTGATCATCGTGCATGGCCGCCTGCGTAACGCGCAGACCTATCTGCAAAGCGGTGAGGCTGCGGCTGCGCACGCGAAGGTTGGCGGCACCACGCTGGTGATTGCGCCGCAGTTTCTCAACGACGCCGACATCAAGCGCAACCACTTGGGTAACCAGGTGTTGCGCTGGAACGGCAACGACTGGATGGCCGGCGAGGCATCGACGGGGCCCGGCCATATCAGCTCCTTCGGCGCCCTGGACCAGATCATCAAGCACCTGGGCAACCGCAGCTTATTCCCGGCGCTCAAGGAAATCGTGGTGGCGGGTCATTCCGGCGGCGGCCAGGTGGTGCAACGTTTCGCCCTCATGGGTCACGACCACCCTGCCCTGCACAGCGAAGGCATCAGCCTGCGTTATGTAGTGGCCAACCCTTCGTCCTATGCCTACTTCAACCCACAACGCCCTGTAGAATTCGCCGTGGCCGATTGCCCGAGCTTCAACGATTGGAAGTACGGCATGCAGACGTTGCCAGCCTACGCCGAGGGCCGCGGGCCCCAGCAGTTGGAACAGGCTTATGTGTCACGGGATATCACGTATCTGCTGGGGCAGCGGGACACCGACCCCAACCACCCGGCGCTCGACAAAGGCTGCGAAGCCGAGACCCAGGGCGCTTATCGGTTGATTCGAGGGCATAACTATTTTGACGCCTTGAAGCTGCGGCATCCGCAGTTGAGCCACAGGCTGGTGGAGGTATCGGGCGTGGGACATGACGGGGATAAGATGTTTACATCGCAGGAGGGGCAGAAAGTACTGTTTCCTCAATAGCCCCTGAAGAAACCCAATCACCCTGTGGGAGCTGGCTTGCCTGCGATGACCGTGTGTAGTGAGCAAGCCCGCTCCCACATTGGTTCTTCATTGCCTGGGCTGGATCATCCGGCGCAATTGCGCACAATCCTCGGCATGCCAATCCACCAATTCCGGCCACGGGTTTTCCGGCAGGTTGACCAACACCGTCCGCGCCCCCGCTGCCCGGCCGCAATCCAGGTCGAAGCGGTAATCCCCCACCATCACCATCTCGCTCGGCGCCACGTCCCAGGCCGCCGCCAGTTTCAGCAAACCGCCGGGGTCGGGTTTGGGAGGCGCATCCTCACGCCCCAGCACATCGTCGATGGCAAAGCAGTCAGCCAGGCCGATCGCCTGCAACGTGACATGCGCCAACTCCCGCGCGTTGCGCGTCAGGATGCCCAAGCGATACCCGCGCCCGGCCAGCTCGCGAACCAGCTCAACCGCGCCTCGCGCCGCGACCGAACCCAGCGCCAGCTCACGCTCGTGCTCCAGCAACCAGGCATGCTTGGCCGCCGCGACATCCGCCGGCAACGCGGCCAGGTGTGTGAGGATGTCGTCCTCGGGCGCAATCTCAAGGGCCACGCGAATGGCGGCAAAATCATGCACGGCCACCGTGAGGGTGCCGTCCATGTCGAACACCCAATGCTTGACCGCGCTCAGGCTCATGCCCAGTCCTTGCGATGGCGGACCAAGCCTTCCTGGGTCACCGAAGCCACCAGTTGCCCGGCGCGGTTGTACACGCTGCCACGGGAGAAACCCCGGGAATTGCCGGCCCATGGGCTGTCCATGGCGTAAAGCAGCCAGTCATCGGCACGCAGGTCGGCGTGGAACCACAGCGCGTGGTCCAGACTGGCCACTTGCATATCTTTTTGCCACACGGTCTTGCCATGGGGCAGCAAGGACGTGGTCAGCAGGCCGAAATCCGAAGCGTAGGCCAGCAAGTACTTGTGCAGCGCCGGCGCGTCGGCCAGGGCGCCGTCGGCCCGAAACCACACGTACTTGACCGGATCGGACGGCTGCGGGTTGAACGGATCTTTTTCGGTGACCGGGCGCACTTCGATCGGCTTGGGACACAGCAACTTGTCACGCATGTGCTCGGGGATCAGGTGCGCGCGCTGCTTGGTCAACTCCAGTTCCGACGGCAGGTTTTCCGGGCCGACCACCACGGGCATGGTGGTCTGGTGCTCGAAACCTTTTTCGTCGTACTGGAACGAGGCGCTGCAGGTGAAGATCGGGTGACCCTTCTGGATCGCCGTCACGCGGCGGGTGCTGAAACTGCCACCGTCGCGCACCCGGTCCACCGAGTACACCACCGGCAACGCCGCGTCACCCGGACGCAGGAAATAACCGTGCAGAGAGTGCACGTGCCGCGCTTCTTCCACGGTCTGACTGGCCGCCGACAGCGACTGGCCGAGCACCTGGCCGCCGAACAGTTGACGAAAGCCCAGGTCCTGGCTGCGGCCGCGAAAGAGGTTTTCCTCGATCGGTTCCAGGGTCAGCAAGTCCACCAGATCTTCCAATACTTGGCTCATAGAGCAACTCCTACAATCTACGGGGCATTCCGCGCTGCTTATCCGTGCAGCGTGTCCAACCATTGGGCGCGGGTGATGCGGTACAAAACGTGATGGCGCAGCGGGTCATCGGCTGCGACCTTGGGGTGTTCGAAATCTGCCAGCGGATCGTAATGCATACCGATGGCCTGCATGACTTTTTGTGATGGCAGATTGGCTTCGGTGGTGAATGCAATCATTTCATCCAACTGTAGGCGGTCGAACCCACAGCGCAGTGCGGTCCAGGCGGCCTCGCTGGCGTAACCCAGGCCCCAATGCTCACGGGCCAGGCGCCAGCCGATTTCCACCGCAGGCGTGAAGCCGGCTTCAAAGCTGACGTTCTGCAGCCCGGTCAAACCGATGAATTCGCCGGTGTCCTTGCGCTGCAAGGCCCAAAAACCAAAGCCGTATTCGGCGAAGTGGCCGCGAATACGGCCGATCAACGCGGCGCTTTCCAGGTGGCTCAATTTGGCCGGGAAATAGCGCATCACCTGCGGGTCCGCGCACATGCGCGCAAAGTCCGGCAAGTCGCTGTCGCGCCATTGGCGCAGCACCAGGCGTGCGCTTTCCAATTGCAGTATCGGCTCCATGGGGCCCCTCTCCTTGCCATGTGCGTGAGTGTACAGCGCTGGTAAGATCCGTCGCAGGTTCCCGTCAGAAAATCCCATGCCCTTGCCTTTGATCTACCACGATGACTACAGCCCTGAGTTCCCGGCGGACCATCGCTTCCCCATGGACAAGTTCCGCCTGTTGCGCGACCACCTGGTGGACAGCGGCCTGACCGAAGACAGCCAGTTGCTGCGCCCAGACCTGTGCCCGCCCGAGATTCTGGCGCTTGCCCATGACGCTGGGTATATCGAACGCTACATGGGCGGCGAGTTGTCCCGCGAAGACCAACGGCGCCTCGGCCTGCCCTGGAACGAGGCCCTGGCGCGCCGCACCGTGCGGGCGGTGGGCGGTTCCATCCTGGCGGCGGAACAGGCGCTGGAGCACGGCCTGGCGTGCCACCTGGCGGGCGGCACTCACCACGCGCACTACGACTATCCGGCGGGCTTTTGCATCTTCAATGACCTGGCCGTGATCAGCCATTACCTGCTGGCCAGCGGCCGGGTCAACCGCGTGCTGATCTTCGACTGCGACGTGCACCAGGGCGACGGCACCGCGCGCATCCTCCACGACACACCGGACGCCATCACCGTGTCGCTGCACTGCGAAAAGAACTTCCCCGCGCGCAAGGCCCAGAGCGACTGGGACATTCCGTTGCCCATGGGCATGGGCGATGCCGATTACCTCAAGGTGGTGGACGACGCGCTCAACTACCTGTTGCCGCTCTATCAACCTGATCTGGTGCTGTATGACGCCGGCGTCGATGTGCATAAAGACGACGCTCTCGGCTACCTCAAGCTGACAGACCAAGGCGTCGCCGAACGCGACGAAAGCGTGATGCGCCACTGCCTGGGCCGCGACATTCCGGTGATGGGCGTGATCGGCGGCGGCTACAGCAAGGACCGCCCGGCCCTGGCGCGCCGCCATGGCATTCTGCACCACAGCGCACAACGGGTATGGACGTCATCAGGTTGTCATTGAGGTGTGGGCGTTACCCACAATGGCTGTGGAACGGCCTGTGGATAACTTGAGCGTAAGCGGCTAAGAACACGCCGCAGCAAGGCTTGTAGGAAAGTGTACATTTTTTGATCAGGCAGGCGCCGCTCTGTCCGGTAGAATGTTCGGCCTATTCACAGCGCCGTAGCCCTGCCCATGCCTCAGACCCAACCTCACCGCGTCACCGTTATCGGCGGCGGCCCAGCCGGGCTGATGGCCGCCGAAGTCTTGAGCCAGGCCGGGGTGCGCGTGGACCTGTACGACGGCATGCCTTCGGTCGGGCGCAAATTCCTGCTGGCCGGGGTGGGCGGCATGAACATCACCCACTCCGAAGCGTACCCGGCGTTTGTGTCGCGCTACGCCGAGCGCGCAGCGCAGATGGCGCCGTTGCTGCGAGGGTTTGGTGCCGAGGCGTTGTGCGAATGGATCCATGGTTTGGGCATTCAAACCTTCGTCGGCACCTCCGGCCGAGTCTTTCCTACCGACATGAAAGCCGCACCGCTGCTGCGCGCCTGGCTCAAGCGCCTGCGCGACCAGGGCGTGGTTATCCACACCCGGCATCGCTGGACCGGCTGGAATGCCCAAGGCGATTTACTTATCCACAGCCCGACAGGCGAACACGTTGTCCACAGCGACGCCGTGCTGCTGGCCCTCGGCGGCGGAAGCTGGTCGCGCCTGGGCTCCGATGGGGCCTGGCTCAACGTGTTCGAAGGCAAAGGTGTGCCTTACGTGCGTTTGCAGCCGAGCAACTGTGGCTTCGAGGTCTCGGCCTGGAGCGACCTGATGATCAGCAAATTCGCCGGCGCGCCGTTGAAAAACGTCGCCATCGGGTTGGGGGATGACAAACCACGACTGGGCGAATGCGTGATCACCGCCACCGGCATCGAGGGCAGCCTGATCTACGCGCTGTCGGCGCCGATCCGTGAGGCGATCAATCGCGACGGCGCCGCCACGGTGCATATCGATTTGCTGCCGAGCAAGCCGCTGGACAAGGTGCAGGCGGCACTCGCCAAACCCCGTGGCTCGCGCTCGATGAGCAAACATCTGCACAGCCAGTTGGGGCTGGACGGGGTCAAGGCCGCGTTATTGCGTGAGGTCACGCCGGCTGAGCACTTCAACGATCCGGCGCAGTTGGCGGTGGATATCAAGGCGTTGCCGCTGACGCTGGTGAAAACGCGGCCGATTGATGAAGCCATCAGCACGGCGGGCGGTGTGCCGTTTGAAGCGCTGGATGAACGGCTGATGCTCAAGCAACTGCCGGGGGTGTTTTGTGCGGGGGAGATGCTCGATTGGGAAGCGCCGACCGGGGGATATTTGCTGACCGGGTGTTTTGCCAGTGGCAGGGCGGCTGGGCTTGGCCTGTTGGAATGGCTTAAGCACTAAGTCTTGCGGTGGATTCAAAGCCGCCTTCGCGAGCAAGCCCGCTCCCAAATTTGACCGAGTTCCAACGTTGGAATGCAGTCAAATGTGGGAGCGGGCTTGCTCGCGAAGAGGCCATCAGCAGCGCCGAAAATCTTACTTCTTCTTGCGCGGCCCAGTGTTAAAGACAGGCACCTTGCGCACCGGCTTGATCGAAGGCTCCGCCGGCGCCACCTCCCCGCTGTCCACCCACTTGCCCAGGTTGCGCTTACCGCCGCCCCCCGACGATTTAGGCTTCTTCGGCTTTTTCGGTTTCTTCACCACCTGCCCGCTGGCATCGGTGTCCGGCACGCGGTGCTCCGGTTCGAAATCCTGCTCCATGTGCCGGGCCAAGGTCTGACGCGTGAGCATCTCGATGGCCGACAGCATGTTCACCTCATCGGCGCACACCAGGGAAATCGCTTCACCGGTATTGCCCGCACGCCCGGTACGCCCGATACGGTGGATATAGTCTTCCGCCACGATCGGCAGGTCGAAATTGACCACCAGCGGCAGGTCTTCGATGTCCAGCCCGCGCGCGGCCACATCGGTGGCCACCAGGATCTGCACGTCACTGGATTTGAACCGGTCCAGCGCACGCTGGCGCGTGGCTTGCGGTTTGTCGCCGTGAATGCCGTCGGCATTGATGCCCAGGCCCTGCAACTTATCCACCAGCGCGTCCACGCCGTTACGGGTCTTGGCGAACACCAGCACCTGCTTCCAACGGCCTTTGCGCATCAGGTGCACAAACAGCTCCGCCTTGCGCTTCTTGTCCACCGGCACCACCCACTGCTTCACGGTGTTGGCGGCGACGTTGCGCGGGCTGACTTCGATGGTCAGCGGGTCGTTGAGCATCTGCCCGGCCAGCAGGCGGATCTCATCGGAAAAGGTCGCGGAGAACAGCAAGGTCTGGCGCTTTTTCGGCAGCATGCGGTAGATGTTCGCCAGCTCCTCGGAAAAGCCCAGGTCGAGCATGCGGTCGGCTTCATCCAGCACCAGGGTTTGCAGCTGATTGAGCTTCAAGGCGTTCTGGCGGAACAGGTCGATCAGGCGGCCAGGCGTGGCGACCAGGATGTCGACGCCCTTGCGCAGCTTCATCATCTGCGGGTTGATGCTCACGCCGCCGTACACCGCGTAGGTGGTCAGCGGCAGGTTTTGCGCGTACTCGGCGACACTGGCATGAACCTGCTCGGCCAGCTCGCGGGTCGGGCACAGGATCAGCGCGCGCGCCGAATTGGCGGCGACTTTCGGCCCTTCCAGGGTCAGCAGTTGCAGGAGCGGCACGGCGAAGCCGGCGGTCTTGCCAGTGCCGGTCTGGGCCGCGGCCATCAGGTCGCGACCGGCCAGCACCGCGGGGATGGCCTGCGCCTGCACCGGCGTCGGGGTCTGGTAGCCAAGCGTCTCAAGGGCGCGCAGCAAGGGTTCGATCAGGCCAAGGGTGGCGAAAGTCATGTGTTTACCGTAGGAAAAGTTCAGCGCACGTCGCAATTGCGCGGCAGTTTACCTTATTTCCGGTTTTGGCTTTCGCCATTGGGGCAGGCTGATCAACAGCACGGCGCTGATGATCACCAGCATGGCCAAGGCTTCTTCCAACCCAATGGTCTCGCCGACGAACACGATCCCCAGCAACACGGCTACTGCGGGGTTGACGTAGGCATAGCTGGTCGCCGCCGCCGGGCGTACGTGCTTGAGCAGGTACATGTAGGCATTGAACGCAATGATCGATCCGAACACCGTCAGATAGGCCAGCGCCAGCCAGCCTTCCAGCGGCGGCATGGCCTGCAGGTGCTCGCCGGACGCCGCGCTGCCAATCAACAGCGCCACACCGGCCACCAGCATTTCCGCCGCGCTGGCCATGGCGCCCTGGGGCAACGGCAAGTGCCGGCTCCACACCGAACCGAACGCCCAGGATGCCGCCGCAAACAACAACAACGCCGCGCCCATCGGGCTCGATTGCAGGGTGCTGCCCATGTTGAGCATGGCGATGCCGATAATCCCCAGGATCACCCCGGCCCATTCCAGGCGAGTATTGCGCGCGCCCCAGAAATACCCGCATAACAAGGTAAACAGCGGCACCGTCGCCACCGCCAGCGCCGCCACGCCGGACGACACGCCCGTGTGTTCCGCCACGCTCACGCCGCCATTGCCGAAGGTGAGCAGCAAAATACCGATCATTCCCGCCGCCTTCCATTGCGACCAGGTCGGCGCCGGCACACCGCGCCACCTCAGGTAGCCGTACATCAACGCGCCTGCCGTGCAAAACCGGATCCCCGCCAACAACAGCGGCGGCCAGTACTCCACGCCGATACGAATCACCAGGTAGGTGGAACCCCAGATTACATACAACGCAAAAAAGGCGGCGATCAACGGTAAGGGAAAGCGACGTGGGCCAGGCATTGGGTGGCTCTTTGGCAGTAGATGGGAGGCCTATTCTAGAAACGAAGGGGAATAAACATAAGTTACAAAACCTGTTTAAACCGCCCATACACTTTTCAAAGCATGGTTGTGGAGGCTATAAACCATGCTTTCGAAAGCCAAGCGCAACCGGAGCCTTATCATGGACAAATACGACCGCATGCTCCTCAGCGCCCTGCTCGAAGACGGCCGCGCTTCCTACGCGCAACTGGCCCGCACGGTAAACCTCTCCGCCCCCGCCGTGGCCGAACGCGTGGCCAAGCTGGAGGCCAGCGGCGTGATCACCGGGTATCAGGCCAAGGTGGACTTATCCAAGGTGGGTTTGCCGATTCAGTGCGTGATTGAGCTGAGGTTGACCAATCATGGCAGCCAAAAGGTATACGACGCCCTGGCCGAGATTCCCGAACTGACCGAATGCCACCGGGTGACGGGCGATCCGTGCGTGATCATGCAGGCGGCGGTGGGCTCGATGCCGGAGCTGGAAGACTTGATCAATCGGATCGCGAAGTTTGGGTTCAGCAAGACTTCGATCATCTTGTCGAGTGCGATAGAACGGCGGGTGCCGTTGGGGCAGTTGGAGGGGAATGGGAAAAGTGCTAGCTGATCTACCGCTATCGCAGGCAAGCCAGCTCCCACAGTAGACCTAGTTGCCTGAGACGAATACGTTCACCTGTGGGGGCTGGCTTGCCTGCGATGGCGTCAGTGGCCTCAACGAAGAGTTGAGCGCTGAACGATCAAATCGACAATTTGCTGGATGGTCGTGATGTGGTCCCAATCTTCCTGAGTCGCTCGCAGCTTGAATTGCCATTTGATCTGCATGACGAAGCAGGTCAAATCGTCATCGATGATCTTGAAGTCATGGATGAAATCCGTTTGCTCAGTCACCTGGCTTCGGTCGATGAAACCGATGACATCGACAAACAGTTGAATGACCTTCTCGCTGATTTCCGCTCTGGTCAGACTACCTTCCATTTCTTGCCTCATAAGCACACTTGCCAATACTGATTAGATCAAAGACAGCCAAACCCGCTGCAACAAAGGGAATACCTCGGCCGATAATGCCAAAAACTCGCACCGTGCCAAACGTTGCTTTCGCGATCCTGGCCGCTGTCGGCTGCCTGATCAACGTACGGGGGAAGAAGCGCATTCCGATAAGGCTCGCCAGGTTGGTCGTCCTGCTGGAGCCAACGTGAACCCAAGTATCCACGGCTATTTTGCTGATCGGTATGCCTGTCGCGCCGGTAATAAGTGTTGCTGCCGTCAACCCGTAGTGTTCCTGCGTGCATTTCCAGAGGTCATCGATAGTCGTACTCGGGGCCTGAGAGTCGGCATGTATGGGTCTAAGGACTTGGTAACTACCTCCGTTGTTAAGGCTTGGCGAATTAGGCAAGACCATGACTGCCGGGCAGCTTGTCATCGTGTTTCCTAAATGAAAGGCCATGCTTGAAGGTGAGCCAAAATCGATGCCGTTGCGTTGAAGCTCAAACTGGCTTCGCATGATTGCTGTGTGAAGATCGCTTTCCTGCATGACATAGTCCCTGTAAGCAAATGACAGCGGGATGGTAGGGGGCAGCAAAGGGCGATAGGCGGATGAAGAGAAAATTCAGAAAGGTCCGACGAGGCAGCAGGGCTAAGCCTACTGACGATTCAGAAAGCAGATAAAAGCCCCCATAAAAAGCTGAGGTTTCAATGGCCAGCAAGACCGATCTCTTTCATTTGAGGGACGTTTCCGAGAGAATCTCACGGCCTTGTTTCCGTCGGATTGGGTAGCTAGTCTCGCTCCGTCATCGAATGTTCGGTGACCGGACGTGCAAGTCCGATCAAACATAGGCTTTACAGATGCTCCGCAAATCAGCGCCCAGTCATTGCGACCAGGCCTGATCTGTTATGGCAGCTGTGCGCGGGAGATCTTCGGATCTGCTGGGTTTGCCTTTTGTCCCGGTCTTGCACACCCGCGTGCCGCTGCCACCCTAATCGCGTGCAAGCGAATAGACGCAGCTCCTGCTTTACAAGAGGAGTTACACCATGGTCAAAGTCACCCCCGATCCACCCCGTTTCCTCAGCGAAGACGCCCTGCTCAACCGCCGCGCCATCGACTACTACCTCAAAGCGTCCGCCCCGGATGCGCCCGCCTTTATTCTGAACGACAACCTGAGCCTCGAAGACGCCCTCGCCCATGCGGCCGATCTGCTGCAGTGCGCGGTCGAGACGGCGCATTCACCCGCTGAAGCGATGAACGTGCAGCAGCGGGCGGTGATGCATTTGGTGGAGATGGCGAAGGTTGTGGTGGACCAGGCGTTGGGCTGCACACAGCCGCGATGAGCGCCGCATACCCCCTGTGGGAGCGGGCTTGCTCGCGAATGCGGTGGGTCAGCTATGCATGTGTTGACTGACACTGCGCTTTCGCGAGCAAGCCCGCTCCCACAGTTGGATCTTCAGTGTTTTTGGGATTGCCGAAGGCTCAGAACCCGCGATGTTTCTTCAGGTGCTCGTTGATCTTCGCCGCCGGCACTTTCTGCAAACTGCACAGCAACTCATGGGACAGTTCACGCAACCCGTGAGTCCCACGCAGTTCCTTGGCCAGGTGCGCCGTGAGGTTCGCCGCCATCTCCGCATCCGCCAGCGCCCGGTGAGCCTTGCCGGTGTGGGGCAGTTGCGCGAACGCGTTCAACGTGCCGAGCTTGTGGTTGGGCGCCGAAGGCATCAACCGTCGCGCCAGTAATAAGGAACAGGCGAACTTCTGCAGACGGGTTCGGCGGATCAGGCCCAGCTCAAAGTCCCAGAACTTCTGGTCGAACGCGGCGTTGTGCGCCATCAACGGCGTGGTGCCGACGAATTCATTGACTTCGTTCATCACCCGCTCCGCCGGCGGCGCGTTGCGCAGCATGGCGTTACTGATACCGGTGAGCTGCTCGATGAAACCGGGGACGCGCACGCCGGCATTCATCAGGCTCTGGTAGCGGTCCACGATTTGCCCACGCTCAAGGATGACTACGCCGATTTCCGTGGCTCGGCAGTGGCTGCTCGGGGTGATGCCGGTGGTTTCAAAGTCGATGACCGCTATACGTTCCAAACCTGTTTCAACTCCGTTTAAGCATTTATTTGAGCAACAACGCGCCTTCGATCGGCACGTAGCGGCTGGCGGCGCGTATCAGCGAGTTGGCCGTCAGCCCCGGTACGCCGTAGGCCACGGCTTCAACGCCGTGCTTGTGGATGACGCGATCGAGCAGCATGTCGAAGTCGCCGTCGCCGGAGGCCAATACGATTTCGTCGACGTGGTCGGCGGCGTCCATGATGTCGAGGGTGATGCCCACGTCCCAGTCGCCTTTGGCCGAGCCGTCGCTGCGCTGGATGTACGGCTTGAGTTTTACCGTGAAGCCCAGGTTGCGCAGGATCTGCTGGAATTGCTGCTGCTTGCTGTCGCCACGGTCGATGGCATACGCGTACGCCTCGACGATTTGCCCGCGCGCGCTGATATCAGCCCACAGGGCGGCGTAGTTGAAGTGGCAGCCATAGGCCTGGCGAACGGTGTAGTAGAGGTTTTGCACATCGGCGAACACTGCAATTTTCTTCACCGCACTTCCCCATGACAGCCAGGCGCCAGGGCCCGGAAAGGGTGCAAGTATGCCAGCCACGAGGATGTTTCCGGGAAAAATCAGACCGGGGCGACGTTGCGCCCCGATCCGGGAGGGTCAGACGAAGGAATCATCGTCGCCGAAAGAGGAGGAGTCGTCGGAATAATCGCTGTCTGCGAAGCTGTCCGAATTGTTGCTGCCCCAGCTGTCATTGCCGGCGAATTTCTGGTCGTCATTGCCCCAGCCGCCTGTGTCGCTGGCCGGTGCCGGTTGCTCGATGATTTCCTCCACCACCTGCGGCTGCTGGTTGTGGTGGAACAAACTGCTGATGCCTTCGGCCAGCAAAACACCACCGGCCACGCCTGCAGCGGTTTTCATCGCGCCGCCGAGGAAGCCGCCGCCTATTGGCGCTGCGGCGGCAGCTTGTTGTGGCGGCTGTTGATAGTTCTGCTGCGGCGCAGGCTGGCCAAACGCAGGCCGCGCCGGTTCACGCCAGCCACTGTTCGACGATGCCGGTGCGTTTTGGGCCGGTTGCGGTTCACGCGAACCGCCACCGCCAAAGATGCTCGACAAGAAGCCACCGCCACCCGAAGCGGCAGGCTGCGTGGCTTTGGCCCGTTGCAGCTCATCCTGCAATTGCTGGATCTGCTGCGCCTGTTGCTTGTTCTGCGCGTCGAGACTTTTGAGCGCGTGTTCCTGCACCAGAATCGACTGGGTCATGTAGTACCCGGCGGCCGGTTGGCGAGTCATGTGCTCCTTGATCCGCGCTTCGGCCTGGGCGTCGCGGGGGGCTGAGTCCGTTTCGGCTTGTTGCAACCGTGAAAACAGTCCATCGATCAGGGTTTGCTCTTCGCTGTTCATGGCGACCTCGTTAGATTGCCGTTGGAAATCGTGGTTTCGCCTGGTATCAGGCGCCGTTCCAGTTATGGGGGTGTTACGAGTTGTTTCAATGGTCTTTACTCAAGGTTTACGTTTGCTCATCGTCGGTGCTGATCGGTTAAAGTGTCGCCCTTGCTCTCAGGCCTGCGATGAACTTGATGAATCCGTTAGACGTATTGCGTGACTCCTTGCGTTTCACTCGGCACAACCTGGGCGCTATCGTCCAGTTGTGTTTGCCGTTGGTGATCTTCGAAGCCCTGCTGCAACAGGTGCTCAACCACGTCGTCGGCCCGGATGCGTTTGCCGGATACAGCGTGGTGGTGGGGTTGCTGGTGTACCCGCTGTACACCGGTGCCCTGATCCTGTTTCTCGACGCCCGCACCCGTGGCGAGTCGCCGCGCACCCAGGACGTGTGGGCCAGGGCCCTGACCCTGTGGCCGCGCTTCGCCCTGCTGACGGCTATGAGCACGCTGCTGATTCTGCTGGGGCTGTCGCTGTATTTCCTGCCGGGCCTGTGGCTGATGGTGGTGCTGGCCTTCGCCGAGTACCTGTTGGTACTGCGCGGGATGCCGGCACTGGAGGCGATGAAGGAAAGCTTTCGCCTGACCCGTGGGCATTTCTGGCGGATCCTGGTGTGCCTGCTGTGCGTGATGACGCCGCTGTGGTTGCTCAAGGGCGCCAGCGTGGCGGCGTATCCGACGCCTGCGCCGCTGGTCGGGTTGTTGCTCGACAGCGCTCACAGCTTTTTGCAACTGTTCACCAGCGTGGTGCTGTTCCGTTTATTCATGTTGATCGGTGGCGATGCCGACGCGCGGTGATATGCTCCGCCCCACTCCTGAAACGCTATAAGCCGAGCCGATGACCCGTTTATTGCGCATCACCTTGCTGGGCCTGTTGATCATCGCAGGCCTGCTCGCGACCCTGATCTATAGCGCGACCTGGCGCCCCGAAGCCAAGGAAACCCTGCCGGTGAGCTGCGTCGCGCCCCGTGCGCCGACGCTGTTGCCGGGCCAGGCGCTCAAGGTCATGACCTGGAACGTGCAATACCTGGCCGGCAAGAACTATGTGTTCTGGTATGACACCGCCGACGGCAGCGGCCCCGACGACCGCCCGACGGTCGAGGACATGGCCGCCAGCCTTGACGAAGTGGCGCGGGTGATTCGCGACGAACAACCGGACATCCTGCTGTTGCAGGAACTCGACGAAAACGCCAAGCCCTCCCACTACCAGGACCAGTTCGCACTGCTGCAGGAACGCCTGGTCGATCTTTACCCGTGCAGCGCACAAGCCTTCGACTGGAAAGCCGACTTCGTGCCAGACCTGCACATCTTCGGCAGCGTCGGCCGCAAACTGGCAACCCTGAGCCGCTACCAGATCGAACACGCCGAACGCCTGCAATTGCCGGCGCCCGAAGCCAATATCCTGAGCCGCCAGTTCCAGCCCAAGCCGGCCCTGCTGCTGACCTACCTGCCGCTGAGCGACGGTGGCCAACTGGCGGTGCTTAACACGCGGCTGGACGGCGATGGCCCTGGGCGCAGCGCGGTACAGGAGCAGGTCAAAACCACGGTCAAGCTGTTGGATAAATTCGAAAGCCGTGGCACGCCCTGGCTGATCGGCGGGGATTTCAACCTGCTGCCCCTGGGCCAATTCCTGCGTCTGGACGCCGGCAAACGCGGGCAGTACTCACCGGACAGCGAACTGCATCTGCTGTGGGACAAATACCCGATGATCCCGAGCAACAGCCAATCCAGCGGGATTGACCGTGAAAAATGGCTGACCCACTTCCCCAACGACCCGAGCGTGGACGGGCCGGATCGCACGCTTGATTACCTGTTCTACAGCCCGCGAATCAAGCGGGTGGAGGCGAAGGTGCGACAGGAAGATACGCTGCGCATTTCAAATCATCTGCCGGTGATTGCGCGGTTTCTGTTGCCGGCCGCGCAATAACCCACACCACAAAACCCATGTGGGAGCTGGCTTGCCTGCGATGCAGACGACGCGGTTTGTCAGTTACACCGCAGCGATATCATCGCAGGCAAGCCAGCTCCCACATTTGACCTCTGTCGCGGCTACTTGCGCGGTTTGATCCGCGCAGTGGGCTCGGCGATCAACGGATCATCCGGCCAGTAATGCTTGGGGTACCGCCCCTTCAAATCCTTCTTTACCTCGGCGTAGGTACTGCGCCAGAAGTTCGCCAGGTCTTGCGTCACCTGCACCGGCCGCCGTGCCGGGGACAGCAGGTGCAGCTTGACCACCTGACGCCCGCCCGCGATGCGTGGCGTATCCGCCAGCCCGAACAGCTCCTGCAAACGCACCGCCAGAATCGGCGGCTGTTCGCTGTAGTCCAGGCGCACCGACGAGCCAGACGGCACTTTCACATGCTGCGGCGCCAGTTCGTCGAGACGTTGGGGCAAAGGCCAGGGCAGCAGGTTGTGCAGGAAGCTGGAGATATCCAGATTGGCGAAATGACTCAGGCGCGAGACTTTGCCCAGGTAAGGCATCAACCAGTGTTCGAGGCTGGCGAGCAAGGCGCTGTCGCTGAAGTCGGGCCATTCGCTGGTTTTGCCGGCGTCGAGGTGCCGTAGCAGCATGACGCGGGCCTGCCATTGGCGCAGCTCGGGGGTCCACGGCAGCAGTTCCAGGCCTTTGCGGCGCACCAGGTTGACCAGCGCCTGGCTGCGCGCGGCCTCGTCGAGGCCAGTCAGCGGTTCGCGGCTGAGCACCAATTCGCCGACCTTGCGCTGGCGCTCGGCGCGCAGTACGCCTTCGCGTTCATCCCAGTCCAACTGGTCGACAGTGCGCACTTGTTCGGCGAGTACCGTATCGAACAATGCCGGATCAAACTCCGCCGCCAGGTAAATGCGCTCTTCACGCTGGCCCTGGCGGCTGCCCAGGTCGGCGATGACCAGCCAGGCTTGCTTCATCAGGCTGTCCGCCTCGGCGAACAGCGCGGCGCGACCGTTGGCCAGGCGGTATTCGGCACCACCGGGGCGGCGTTGCTGGGCGACGCGGTCCGGGTACGCCAGGGCAAGCAAAGCGCCGAGCCAGCGCGGGTGATCGGGGTCGCCAACCGGTTGCGTGGCCTGGCCTCTCAGGTAGCCGCGATATTGCCGGGCCAGTTGCTTGGCGCGCTGTACGCCGCCTTGAGTACCGCGCGCACGTTCTTCGCCGGACAGCAGCGCCAGGCGGCTGTGCAGGTCCGCGCCGCCGCCGCGCAGGATATCGCGCTCACCCAACAGCGCGGCGACCTCGCACGCCATCGCCGCCAACCCCAGGTCCTGCCCGCGCAACAACAAATGGGCGATGCGCGGATGGGCCGGCAACTCGGCCATCTTCTGCCCATGGGCGGTCAGCTTGTCTTCCTTCAATGCGCCCAGGCGCACCAGCAAATCCTCGGCCTGGGCATATGCAGCGGCCGGCGGCAGATCCAGCCACACCAACTGCATGGGCGTGACGCCCCAGCGCGCCAACTGCAAGGCCAGGCCGGCTAGATCTGCCGCGAGAATTTCGGCACTGCCATAAGCGGCCAGGCCTTCGTGCTGGTCTTCGGACCACAAGCGATAGCACACGCCCGGCTCCAGGCGCCCTGCCCGGCCGGCGCGCTGGGTGGCGCTGGCGCGGGAAATGCGCTGGGTATCGAGGCGGGTCATGCCGCTGCCCGGGTCGAAACGCGGCACACGCGCCAAGCCGGCATCGATCACCACGCGCACGCCGTTGATGGTCAGGCTGGTCTCGGCGATGTTGGTGGCCAGCACCACTTTGCGTTTACCGGCGGGCGCGGCGTCGATGGCGGCGCGTTGGGCATTGAGGTCCAGCTCGCCATGCAACGGGCACAGCAGCACATCCGGGCGGTTACCCAGAGCGTCGGCCAGTTGCTGATTGACCCGGCGAATTTCCGCCTGGCCCGGTAGGAAAACCAGCACGCTACCGGTTTCATCATGCAGCGCTTCAAGGATGGTCTGCACCACCCGCGGCTCGATAAATTCCCCAGCTTGGTACGGCCGCCCCCAGCGCATCCGCACCGGGAACATGCGCCCTTCGCTGCGCAGGATCGGCGCGTTGTCCAGCAAACCGGAGAGGCGCTCGCCTTCCAGGGTGGCGGACATCAGCAGGATTTTCAGCGGCTGCTCATCACGAAACAGATCGCGACCGTTCAGGCTCAGGGCCAGCGCCAGGTCGGCATCGAGGCTGCGTTCGTGGTACTCGTCAAAGATCAGCAGACCCACGCCGTCCAGCGCCGGGTCATCCTGCAGGCGGCGCGTAAGAATGCCTTCGGTGACCACTTCGATGCGGGTGTTGGGGCCGACCTTGCTGTCCAGGCGGATGCGATAACCGACGGTTTCACCGACCTTTTCGCCCAATTCGCTGGCCAATCGCTCCGCTGCGGCGCGGGCGGCCAGGCGCCGGGGTTCGAGCATCAGGATGGTCTGCCCGGCCAGCCAGGGCTCGTTCAATAAAGCCAGGGGCACGCGGGTGGTTTTACCGGCGCCGGGCGGCGCTTCCAGCACGGCTTCATGGCGGTTGGCCAAAGCGTCACGCAGGGCAGGTAAAACTTCATCAATCGGCAACGAATTCATACTGGCTCCAAAGCAGAGCGGCGAGTATAACGGCGAACTGCCGGATGCCGATGATGGTCTTAAAGACACAACCTGACCCTACAGAGGAATGCGGTTGAATGTGGGAGCGGGCTTGCTCGCGAATGCTGTCTGTCAGTTGACGAATCTGTAGCTGATACACCGCATTCGCGAGCAAGCCCGCTCCCACATTGGATGATCGTCGCCTGGTAGATCTGGCTTATAGTCACCTTTCAAACGAGTTCAGGAGAATTTTATGCGTACTGCTTCCCGTGTCATCGGCGGTGTCCTCGCCGTCACCCTGCTGAGCCAACTCACCGCCTGCGGCTCGATCTTCTACCCCGACCGCCGCGGCCAGATCGACGGCAAGATCGACCCGGCCATCGCTGCGCTCGACGCCATCGGCCTTTTGTTCTACGTGATCCCCGGCCTGATCGCCTTTGGCGTGGACTTCGCCACCGGCGCCATTTACTTCGAACCGGGCAAGACCGCCCAGGTCGCCCCGGAAAAACTCCACGAAGCCATTGGCGCCGACGGCAAGGTCGACAACGCCAAGCTGCAAAGCATCATCCAGAAAGAAACCGGCCGTACCTTGCCGCTGGACGATCCGCGCATGATCCAGTTCAAGGGCAGCGTGCAGCAACTCGCGGCCTTGGGCCTGCAGCCCGCCGCCTAAGGACCGTTTATGACCAGCAGTGCCGAACACGCCAGGCTTTTGCGCCTGGCCACCCGCGCGTCGGTAGGCGTGGCCTGTGTGCTGATCGTCACCAAGGCCATCGCCTGGTGGTTCAGCGGCTCGGTGAGCATGCTCGCCGGGCTGACCGACTCACTGCTGGACGGCGTGACCTCGCTGCTGAACCTGGTGGCGGTGCATTACGCGCTGCGTCCGGCCGACGACGACCACCGCTATGGGCATGGCAAGGCTGAGTCGCTGTCGGGCATGGCCCAGGCGTTGTTTATCGGCGGCAGCGCGGTGCTGATCGCGTTCCAGGCCTACGGGCGCCTGCAACACCCGGAACCGGTGGGCGCGCCGTGGTTGAGCATCGGCGTGATCGTCTTCTCTCTGATACTGACCGTCGCGTTGTTGATGCTGCAACACCGGGTGGTCCGTGAAACCGGCTCCAATGCCGTGCGCGCCGACTCGCTGCACTACCGCTCGGACCTGATGCTCAACGGCAGCATTCTGGTGGCACTGGTGTTGGCGGGGCTTGGCTACCATCAGGTGGACGCCTGGTTCGGCCTGGGCATCGCCGGCTACATCTTGTGGAGCGCGATCCAGATCGCCCGCGAAAGCTTTGCGGTGCTGATGGATGAGGAGCTGCCGCCGGACGTGAGCCAGCACATGCTGGAACTGGCCCGTGGCGTACCGGGGGTATTGGGTGCCCATGACTTGCGCACGCGCGTGTCAGGCAACCATTGGTTTGTGCAATTGCACCTGGAGTTGCCGGGGGAATTGACGCTGTCCGTCGCCCACGGCATCAGCGACAGAGCCGCCGATGCCATCCACCAAGCCTACCCGCGCGCCGAAGTGCTGGTGCACGCCGACCCACGGGAAGTGGTCACGGGCAATAAGGCCTAGTACTGCACCTGATAGCCGCGGCTGCTCAGGCAGTTGCCTTGGGCCTGGCGGTAGGTGCGCACCACGGCCGGGTCGGGGGCGTAGGTGACTTGCTGGGGGTCGAAGCCGCTTTGCTGCACCGCCCAGCGATAACAGTCATTGCCGTCCTGCTGCACCTGGGCCGGTGACTGGCCGTTGGCGGGGTACGCCACCACGTCATAACCGTTGCCCTGGGGCGCGGGCGGCGGCGTGGGCACAGCCGCCGGTGGTTGCACCACCACGTACTGCTGGGTGCTTTCTTCGTAGGCGTAGTAAGCGCCGGCGGCGAGGAACAACAGCGAGCCGCCCACCCATACTTCCCGGGCATAGTCCGGCAAGTAATGCACGCGGATGCCATACGGCGGTGCTACGACGACATAGCGCGGGCCTTGCGGGCGATACCAGTAGCCGCCCGAGAAAAAGTAATCCTGGCCACGATAGGGCACACGGTAATTACGCTCCGGGAAGCGGTCGACGATATAGCCGGGGCGATACTGCGGGCCCGGGCCCCAGCCATTGCCGTGGCCGTCGGGACGGCCTGGCCAGCGGTTATCGTTGGGATGGCCGTTGTAGCCGGGGCGCGAACCGGGTCCGCCCGCCTCCCAGTGTCGGTTGTCGTCGTTGCGCCGGGGAATGTCGCGGTAGTAGCCCTGGCGCGGTTCCTGGGTCTGGCGCACGGTATCGGGCCGGCCCTGGATCGGCAGGTTGTTCGCCGGCTGGGGCTGCGGCGCCGGCCGAGGCTGCTCATTGTTTTGCGGACGGCTTTGCCATTGACCGCCGCCGTCAGGGCCGCCACGTTCAAAATGCTGATTCTGCGGACGTGGCTGATTGTTCTCGGGGCGCGGCGGATTATTTTCTGGCCGCCCGCCTTCAGAACCGCGCTCATGCTGCCCACCACCTCCCTGCGGCCGCTGCCCCTGATTCGGTGAGTTATCGCGCTCATCGGCCACTACCTGCGTGCCGACACTGACCACCAGCAAACCAACACCTGCCATACGCCAGATGCGCTTCATGCTATTCCTCACTGCGGATTAGGGCCTGTCCATGAGACTGGAAAAGCGAGGCCCGGTTCTGACACAGGTTATCAGCAGGCAAAAGAAAAGGGGCGACCCGTCGGCCACCCCTTGAGAACTTCGTCCTGGCTCAACGCTTTTGGCGTTGGCTCACCTCACGCCGTCTTGTGGACAGTATGCAGCCTGGAGGCCGGCTCAACCCTGCTGGGGTGGCGGCCGCAGCGGGCCTGATTGGGCGAGCTGCTATGGACTGTTGTCCAGGCGGTGATTCTGTTGATAAAGATACCCGCCCGCGCCCGACAGATGATTGCGAAGATTGCGTCAATAAACAGTGCTTGCGCAATTTTTAACCCTTCATGGATAATTCACCGCAATAGTTACGACAAAGGCCAACCCAATGAGCAAGCTTGACCGATACGACCTGAGTATTCTGGCGGAATTGCAGCGTGACGCGAGGATCTCCAACCAGGAGTTGGCCGAGCGAATCGGCCTGTCGCCTTCGCCGTGCTCGCGCCGGGTCAAGCAGCTGGAAGACGACGGCTACATCGCCCGCCAGGTCGCGCTGCTCGACCGCAAGATGCTCGGCCTGAGCCTCACGGCCTATGTGCTGATCGGCATGGACCGCCACACTCCCGAGCGTTTCGAGAATTTCGAAGCGGCGATCCGCACCCTGCCCCAAGTGCTGGAGTGCAGCCTGGTGACGGGAATGGATGCCGATTACCAGTTGAAAGTAGTGGTGCCGGACATGGACCACTACCAGAAACTGCTGCTGGGGCATTTGACCCGCATTGAAGGCGTGACCAGTGTGCGTTCCAGTTTTGTGCTGAACCAGGTGCTCAACAGTACCGAACTGCCGTTGACTCACCTGCGTACCTGACCCCAGGAACAATGAAGATCCCCTGTGGGAGCGGCGGTGCGACGATTCGACTTGCTCGCGAATGCGGTGGGTCAGTTGATGAATATGTGACTGACACACTGCATTCGCGAGCAAGCCCGCTCCCACATTTGGATTGCACTTCGACTCAGGTCAATGTTGCGCCCCTGACGCTGCCGTATACTCCTCGCTTGTCTTGTCGGAACAGCCCCATGAACAACATCGACCCCGTCCTGTTTGAAGAATGGATGATGACCGGCCTGGTCACGATCCTGATCATTTTCATGGGTTTTATCGTCTGGGACCTGGCAAAGAAGTCCAAGGCCGGGCGCTTTGGCTCGTTTATCCTGTTCTTCGTGCTGGGGCTGGGCGTGGCCGCGTTCATCATCAAGAGCGTGGTGATCGGCCTGATCGAGTCCGGCGCCTTATAAACGCGCCGGTACTTCCCGCCACTGGCCTTGATCCAGGCCGTCGAGGGTCCAATCGCCAATTCGCACACGCACCAGCCGCAACGTGGGCAAGCCCACGGCCGCCGTCATGCGGCGTACCTGACGATTGCGCCCTTCCCGAATCACCAGCTCCAACCAATGGGTGGGCACGCTTTTGCGAAAGCGTACCGGCGGGTTGCGTGGCCATAACTCAGGTTCATCCAACGGCCGGGCTTCGGCGGGCAAGGTTTTACCGTCGTTGAGCTCCACGCCGTCGCGCAGGCGTTGCAACTGTTCTTCGCTGGGCTCGCCTTCGACTTGCACCCAATAGGTTTTAGCGAGCTTATGCCTGGGGTCGGCAATGCGCGCCTGTAACTGGCCATCGTTGGTCAGCAGCAACAGGCCTTCGCTGTCACGGTCCAGGCGGCCGGCCGGGTAGATGCCGGGAATATCGATAAAGTCTTTGAGAGTCGCGCGCCCGCCTTCGTCGCTGAACTGGGTCAGTACGTCGAACGGCTTGTTGAACAGGATCAACTTCGGCTCGGCCGGCGGCGCCTTGGCGACGCGACGCGCGGCAGAATACGGAGGTTTCGCGCCAGGGCGGCGCGAATCGGGACGGGTGGGACGGGACATGGCAAGGAACATCTAACGGTCAGGACCGACAATGCTAGTGGCCCGACCGTTAAATGACCATCCCCAACGCTTAGCGGAACGGCGGCTCGTCGAAGCTGCGCAGTTTGCGCGAGTGCAGCGAGTTGAGTTCGGTGCGCAGCAGGTCGACCGCCTCTATACCGATCTTCAGGTGCTGGCTGACCGCACGCTCATAAAACGCGTTGGCCGAACCCGGCAGCTTGATCTCGCTGTGCAGCGGCTTGTCCGATACGCACAGCAACGTGCCGTACGGTACCCGCAAGCGGTAACCCTGGGCGGCGATGGTGCCGCTTTCCATGTCCACCGCCACGGCGCGGGACAGGTTGATCAACGGCCGTTCCTGAGCCCAGCGCAGTTCCCAGTTGCGGTCGTCGTAGGTCAGGACGGTGCCGGTGCGCAGGCGTTTTTTCAGCTCTTCGCCTTTTTCGCCAGTCACGTTGGCGGCCGCTTGCTGCAGAGCCATCTGTACTTCGGCCAGGGCCGGGATCGGGATGTTCGGCGGTACCACGCGGTCCAGAATCCCGTCGCGACGCATGTAGGCGTGAGCCAGTACGTAATCGCCGATGGTCTGGGATTGGCGCAGGCCGCCGCAGTGGCCGATCATCAGCCAGCAATGCGGACGCAGTACGGCCAGGTGGTCGGTGATGTTCTTGGCGTTGGACGGGCCGACGCCGATGTTCACCAGCGTCACGCCGTGGCCGTCAGTGGCTTGCAGGTGGTAGGCCGGCATCTGGTAGCGGTGCCAGACCACGCCGGCGGCAATCGCCGACGCTTCGCCATGGTCCATGCTCTTGTCGATGATCACATTGCCCGGCAGCACCATGCGAATGAACCGCGGATCGCTGCGCAGTTGTTCCAGGCCATGCAGGATGAACTGGTCGACATAGCGGTGATAGTTGGTCAGCAGGATCCACGGCTGCACATGGCGCCAGTCGCTGCCGGTGTAATGCACCAGGCGGCGCAGGGAAAAGTCCACGCGTGCCGCGTCGAACAACGCCAGGGGCAGCGGGTCGGTGTTTTCCCAGTCGTACAGGCCATCGGCGATGCCATCGGTGGCGGCCGACAGGTCGGTGCTGGGGAACACGCGGGCCAGGGTCGCGGCGGTCACGCCGGAACCGGCCAGCTCGTCGCCCTGCTCCACTACATACGGATACGGGATGTTCTGTTGGCTGACGCCCACTTCCACCGTCACGGTGAAGTCGTGCATCAGCGGCACCAGTTGCTCCAGCAGGTATTTACGGAACGCCGCCGGATGGGTGACGGTAACGCTGTAGGTTCCCGGCAACTGGACCTTGGCGTACGCCCGGGTGGTCTGTGGGACTTCGCCGTGGCAGTGGTAGGTCAGGCGCAGTTCCGGGTAGCGAAACAGCGCGCGTTGTTCGGCGTCGGGCTCTACGCGGTCCTTGAGGTATTGCTTGAGGGCTTGATTGAGCGCGCCGGTAGCACGCTCATGCAGGGCCGCCAGCCGATCCACGGCTTCTTCGGCGGTTTGAACGACAACAAAAGCTTCGGTCACGGTAAGCATCCTGTGTACTGAGTTGCAGGTCTTTATCTTGCCTGTATCGAGGCCTCACTTAAACAGTGGGATTGGAATGCGGTAAATAATGTGGGAGCGGGCTTGCTCGCGAATGCTGTCTGTCAGTTGACGAATCTGTAGCTGATACACCGCTTTCGCGAGCAAGTCGAATCGTCGCACCGCCGCTCCCACATTTTGTCCGTGTTTATTCAGTCAGGTTTGGCGTAGACCTTGCGACAAGCGCTTCCACATCCACGCCACGCGGCAAGGCGCCGTAGACCCGACCGGACGATTCCCCCAACCGGCCGGCAATAAACCCATCGCTGACCGCCCCATTCCCCGCCTCCAGCAGCAACTTGGCCTGCAACGCCACGGCAATATCCTCGGTGAGCTGTCGCGCGCGGTACTGGATGTCCTGGGTGTCCATGAATGCCGACTTCAGCTGTTCAATCCGCCGCGCCAGTTGCTTGTCCCCATGCCCGTCCCCCAGCTCGACAAACAACGCCTCCAGCACGCCCGGCTCCTTCGACAACGCCCGCAGCACGTCCAGGCACTGCACATTGCCGGAGCCTTCCCACGTCGAGTTCACCGGTGCCTCGCGGTACAGGCGCGGCAGGATGCTGTCCTCGACATACCCAGCGCCGCCCATGCACTCCGCGGCCTCGTTGATCATCGCCGGGGCGCGCTTGCAGATCCAATACTTGCCCACCGCAGTCACCAGTCGCGCGAACTTGGCTTCCTGCTCATCGCCCAAGTGGTCCAACGCGCGGCCCATGCGCAGGCTCAAGGCCAGGGCGGCTTCGCTTTCCAGCGCCAGATCAGCCAGCACGTTTTGCATCAGCGGTTGCTCGCTGAGTACGCGTCCGCCGACTGAGCGATGGGCACAATGATGGCTGGCCTGGGTCAGCGCCTGGCGCATCAGGGCGCTGGAGCCGACCATGCAATCGAAGCGGGTCATGGCGACCATTTCAATGATGGTCGGCACGCCGCGGCCCTCTTCGCCGATCATCCAGGCCAGGGCGCCGCGAAACTCCACTTCGCTGGACGCATTGGAGCAGTTGCCGAGCTTGTTTTTGAGACGCTGGATGTAGAACGCGTTGCGTGTGTCGTCCGGGCGGTGCCGGGGCAGCAGGAAACAGGTCAGGCCCTTGTCGGTCTGCGCCAGGGTCAGGAACGCGTCGCACATCGGCGCCGAGCAGAACCATTTATGGCCCACCAGCTCATAGGCTTGGCCCGGGCCGCCGGCGCCCACTGGATAAGCGCGGGTGGTGTTGGCACGCACATCAGTGCCGCCCTGCTTTTCGGTCATGGCCATGCCGATGGTGGCGCCGGCCTTGTGGGCGATGCCGACGTTGCGCGGGTCGTAGTGGGTGCTGAGTATTTTCGGCAGCCAGGTGTCAGCCAACTCCGGCTGCAAACGCAGGGCCGGTACACAGGCGAAGGTCATGGTCAGCGGGCAACCGGTGCCGGCTTCGGCCTGGGTGTGCAGGTAAGTCATGGCGGCGCGGGCCACATGGGCGCCGGGCTGGGGATGGGCCCACGGCAGCGACGGCAGGCCGTGCTCGACGGCGGTGCGCATCAGTTCGTGATAGGCCGGATGAAACTCCACCAGGTCGATACGGTGACCATAACGGTCATGGCTGTTGAACACCGGTTTGTTCTGGTTCGCCAGGAACCCGGCCTCCATCAGCGGCCCGCCGGCCAGCGCTCCATAGGCATCGATGCGCGGTTGCGCCCAGCCGGCGCCAAAGCGGCGCGACCATTCTCGCAGGGGCACATCGATACGGTACAGGTTGGTGCCGTCCAGGGACGGGGGCTGGTTGGTGACGTCGTGGGTTTCGGCGAACTGATGCAGGTTCATACGGGCCTCCTGAAAAAAGGCCACGTCTGATTGAGGCCTGGTTTTCAGTTAAGCACCGTCAACCCGCTTAAAAAAGTGGTAAACCTGCCGAATACGCGGCGCTTTTGCCCTCTGCTGGACACAACAAGCGGCGTTCCAACACCGCTTGCAACGCCTCGAAACGCACCGGCTTGGCCAGGCGATCAGAGACACCCACACCATGGCAACCCTCCCGCTCCGACACATTGAGCGAAGTGCTCAAGGCGATCACCGGCAACTCACCACAGCCAGGCAGTGCCCGAATCTGACAGCACAATGAGAACCCGCCTTCGGGAATATCCAGCAGTACCGCGTCGAAATCGCCACCCTGCAAGGCCGCCAACGCGTTCGGACCCGTGTCGACGGTTTTCACCCGGTAACCCAGCTTGAGCAGCATGCCACGCACCACCAACTGGCCGACGCTGTTGTCATCAACCAACAGCAGCGCGCACTCCTGGGGCGAACGCTGCCGCTCTGGCGCAGGCTTCGCTTCGGGCGCAACCGGGCTGAGTGTTACGTCCAGCTGGAAGCGGCTGCCCTTGCTCGGTTCGGAATGATGGGTCAGGCGCCCACCCAGCAACTCGATCAATTGACGGCAGATCGCCAACCCGATACCCAGACCGCCGTACTCGCGCGTCGTCGAGCCATCGAGCTGGAAGAACCGCTGATACAGCGTAGCCTCATCGAGGAAAGCAAAGCCGATACCGGTGTCGGTGACGATAAAGCTCATGTGCAGGGCACCGTCGCTCTGGGGCACGCCGACCACACGCAGGCGCACTGAGCCTTCGTGGGTGAACTTGAAGGCGTTATCGAGCAAGCAGTCCAGGCACTGCAGCAGTTTATCGGCATCGCCCAGCACGCGGTCCGGCAGCTCGTGCGCCACGTCGATGGAAAACGCCAGGCCTTTGCCCTGGGCACTGGCGTTGAACTGCTGGCGCAAGGTGTCGAGCGTGGCGCGCAGGCTGAACGCCTGGGGCTGGGCGCTCAAGCGTCCAGCCTGCAATTCGGTGAGGGTGAGGATACCATTGACCATGCGCATCATGTCCCGCGCCGAACCCGCCGCGGTTTGCTGGTAGCTCGCCAGGTCCGCGTCCAGGGGCAGGGTTTGCATCAGTTCAAGGGAACCGATCACGCCGTTCATGGGCGTGCGCAGTTCGTGAGTCAGGGTGGCGAGGAATTCATCCTTGAGGCGGTTGCTGCGGGCCAATTGCTGGTTGAGCACTTCGAGCTTCTGGCTGGCGTCGAACAGGATCTGCGCCTGTTGCTCGCGCATGGCGTTGATGCGGTCGGCCAGGGCCAGGGACAACAACGCCACTTCAATCGCCGAGCCGATCTGGCTGGCGTACATGGTCAGGAACACATTGGGCAGGTAGCCCAGCACCATCATTGTATTCACCACCCCACCCAGCAGGAACGCCGACCAAGCGATGATGAAGTAGCGCGCCACTCGCTGGCCGCAATACCAGGCCTTGATGGCCGCCACAAAGATAGTCACGGTGAACACCAGCGCCAACCCGGTGGCCAGGCGCAGCGCCAGGGCATAGCTGGTCATCAACGACAGCAGCATCACCACGCCACCGCAGGCCACCAGTGTCAGCAGCAAGCGGTTGATCCAGCGACTGTGCTGGGCCGTGTGCAGAAAGCTGCGCGCAAACAGGCTGCCGAACAACGCCGACGCACCGATCAGGAACGGCGTCGCGGCATTCGCCCACCAGGGGTTGTCCGGCCAGAAGTACTCCACCGCCGCGCCGTTGACCGACAGCTGGTACATGCCGAACGAAGCGATATAGAAGATGTAATAGAGGTAGCTGGTGTCGCGCACGCTGAGGTAGATGAACAGGTTGTAGACCAGCATGCCGAGCAACACGCCATAAATCAGCCCCAATACGTACAGGCGCAGCGGTTGCTGCTCCAGGTAGGCGGTGCTGGACCAGAGCGTCAATGGCGCCTGGATCGAGCCTTCACTTTGCAGGCGCAGGTAGACGGTTTTCGCCTCCCCAGGGGCAAAGTCGACCTTGAACAGGTAGTTGTTCTGCCGGATCTCGCGGGTGGAAAACGCCAGCGCATCCCCGGTTCGCCCGGCCAGGCGATAGGTGCCGGTGCTGTCGGGCAAGTAGAGGTCAAGATGATCGAGCGGCGGGTAGGCCAGTTCCAGCAACCAGGTGCGTTGCGCATCGGCATTATCGGGCAGGTAGTGCAGATTGACCCTCAGCCAGAACACTGAGCGCGAGTAGCCCGCATTCAGGGTGTCTTTATCGTGGGGTTTGAACTGCACGGCGGCGGAAGGCGCGCTGACATCAGCGATGGTCAAGGCATCTGTCGGGTCTTCGAGCACTTGCATGGCCCGGCCCAACGGCAGGCTTCGCGTGTCCTGGGTGAACTCAACGGCGCCGGCGAGCATTGGCAGCCCGCACAACAGTAACATCAGCAAATAGCGCATAGAGCCCCAGCGTGGCCTGTCCGGTTATGTCAAAAAGCCCCCCATCCTTTTGAGAAGACGTACACCGGCAATACAGTTAGTCGTTTGGATCCACTCTAGCATAGCCGCTAAAGGCCAATGGACACCATTGAAATAAAATTACTGAAGGCTCTAGAACGAGGGTTACAGCGCGTTCTGACGCACCCAGCAAATACTAGCAAACCGCTATAACTGGCGATAAATGCGCCAATCATTCAAACATCGCCGGAAGGCCCCGCCAAAAGCGTTTGGTGGTAAGCTCGCGCACCATGAATATCTACAGCTCTCGCCCCGTTGTCCTCTGTCTCTCCGGCCATGATCCCAGTGGTGGCGCCGGCTTGCAGGCAGATATCGAAGCCCTGCTCGCCCAGGGTTGCCATGCGGCTCCAGCCGTCACCGCCCTGACCGTGCAGAACACCGTCAACGTCAGCGATTTCCGCGTGCTCGACCGCGAGTGGGTACTGGCCCAGGCCAATGCCGTGCTCGGCGATTCCGAGGTGGCGGCGGTCAAGCTGGGCATGCTCGGTTCCACCGCGATGGTCGACACCGTGGTTGAACTGCTGCAGGCGCACCCGAACCTGCCGGTGGTGTGCGACCCGGTGCTGCGCGCCGGTGGCGGGGGCAGCCTGGGCAAGGACGAAGTCGGCTTTGCGATGCGCGAGCGGCTGTTGCCGTTGTCGCTGATCGCCACGCCGAACCTGCCCGAAGCGCGCATCCTCGCAGAACTGCCTGAAGGCACGGCGGATGAGTGCGCCGAGAAGCTGTTGCCGTACATCAAGCATCTGCTGATCACTGGCGGCCACGGCGACGAGCACGAAGTGCACAACCGGCTGTACAGTCGCGACGGCACGCGCCAGACCTTTACCTGCCAGCGCCTGCCGGGCAGTTATCACGGTTCGGGCTGCACGTTGGCCAGCGCGTTGGCCGGGCGAATCGCCCAGGGCGAAGGCCTGGTCAGCGCTGTGCAATCGGCGCTCAACTACACTTGGCGCACCCTGCGTGATGCCGAACAACTCGGCCAGGGCCAGTTTGTACCGCGCCGGTTACCGCTGGATTTCTGTTCGTAACGCCGAGAGGCTCGCCCGATGAAACTACGTGGCCTTTACGCCATTACCGACAGCCAATTATTGGCCGGCAAATTCCTCGCCTACGTCGAAGCGGCGCTGGACGGAGGCGTGACCCTGCTGCAATACCGCGACAAAAGCAGCGACGAAGCCCGGCGCCTGCGTGAAGCGCAAAAACTGCGGGAACTGTGCTCGCGCTACAAGACTCAACTGATCATCAACGATGACGCTGAACTGGCCGCTCGCCTCGGCGTCGGCGTGCACTTGGGCCAGACCGACGGCCCGCTGACCCCGGCCCGTGCGCTGCTCGGTTCCAAGGCGATCATTGGCGCCACCTGCCACAGCCAGATCGAACTGGCCGAACAGGCCGCCAAGGAAGGCGCCAGCTACGTCGCCTTCGGCCGCTTTTTCAATTCCAGCACCAAGCCCGGAGCACCGGCTGCCACCGTTGAGATGCTCGCCGATGCGCGCAAGCGCCTGCACCTGCCGATCTGCGTGATCGGCGGCGTCACCCTGGAGAACGCCGACCCCCTGGTGGCCCACGGTGCCGACCTGCTGGCGGTGGTGCACGGCCTGTTCGGTGCCGACAGCACCCAGGAAGTCACGCGTCGCGCCCGTGCGTTCAACGCCCTTTTCAAGATTTGATTTCAGAGAGCCCATCATGTCCCGTTCCGAAACCCTGTTTGCCAATGCCCAGAAACACATCCCCGGCGGGGTGAACTCCCCCGTGCGTGCGTTCAAGAGCGTGGGCGGCACGCCGTTGTTCTTCAAGCATGCCGAAGGCGCCTACGTCACCGACGAAGATGACAAACGCTACGTCGACTACGTGGGTTCCTGGGGCCCGATGATCCTCGGCCACAGCCACCCGGACGTGCTGGACGCGGTGCGTCAGCAACTGCAACACGGCCTTTCCTACGGCGCGCCGACCGCCATGGAAACCGAGATGGCTGACCTGGTGTGCAGCATTGTGCCGTCGATGGAAATGGTGCGCATGGTCAGCTCCGGCACCGAAGCCACCATGAGTGCAATCCGCCTGGCCCGTGGTTTCACCGGCCGCGACAGCATTATCAAGTTCGAAGGCTGCTACCACGGCCACTCCGACAGCCTGCTGGTAAAAGCCGGCTCCGGCGCGCTGACCCAAGGCGTACCGAGCTCGGCCGGCGTGCCGGCGGCGTTTGCCAAACACACCTTGACCCTGCCGTTCAACGACATCGGCGCCGTCGAGCAGATGCTCAGTGAAGTGGGCCAGGACGTGGCGTGCATCATCGTCGAACCGGTGGCCGGCAACATGAACTGCGTACCGCCGGCGCCAGGCTTCCTCGAAGGGCTGCGCGAGCAGTGCGACAAGCACGGCGTGGTGCTGATCTTTGACGAAGTGATGACCGGTTTCCGCGTCGCCCTCGGCGGCGCCCAGGCCTACTACGGTGTGACGCCGGACCTGAGCACCTTCGGCAAGATCATCGGCGGCGGCATGCCGGTGGGCTGCTTCGGCGGCAAACGCGAAATCATGCAGCACATCGCGCCGCTGGGCCCGGTGTATCAGGCGGGCACCTTGTCGGGTAACCCGCTGGCGATGGCCGCCGGCCTGACCACCCTGCGCCTGATCAGCCGCCCAGGCTTCCACGCCGAGTTGACCGACTACACCACGCGCCTGCTCGATGGCCTGCAACTGCGCGCCGATGCGGCCGGTATCCCCTTTGTCACTACCCAGGCGGGCGGCATGTTCGGCCTGTACTTCAGCGGCGCCGACGATATCGTCACCTTCGATGACGTGATGGGCAGCGATGCCGATCTGTTCAAGCGCTTCTTCCACCTTATGCTCGAAGGCGGCGTGTACTTGGCGCCGAGCGCTTTCGAAGCCGGCTTCACCTCGATTGCCCATGGCGACGCCGAGCTGAAACTGACCCTCGACGCCGCCGAGCGAGCCTTCGCTGCACTGAAGTAATCGGCCGCAACCCACAGGCACCGCGCAAACGGTGCCTGATTGCTACTTTACTGACAGATATTTCCGACTTTTTTCGAGAAATTACCTGCAATCCGGCAGATAACTTGCCCAACCAGCAGAAAAACGAGTAAAGACTTTGTAAGCAGAGGCCTGCTTATTTCATAATGCGCGCTTATTGGATCCCCCGAGGGTCCGCGCGCCCCGTCAGAGGTAAGTCGATTCCCATGAAACGCACCGGCCGCACCCTGGTTCTGGGCTGCCTGTTGCTCCTTCAGCCGCTGCTGGCGCATGCACAAGCAGGCGGCAACTCGTTGTTAATCCCAGCGATGGGTCGCTGCACCCTCAATACCCAGCCAGACAGCCAGGCCGAAGCCCTGAGCGCGTGCCAAAAACAGGCCGACGGCGGCGATGCGCAGGCGCAATACGAGTTGGGCGAGTACTTCCACGACAGCAAAAACCCGGCACGTGACCTCAACAAGGCCTTGAGCTACTTCGAGAAAGCTTCGTTGCAGGGCCATGCCCAGGCGCAGTTTCAGTTGGGCAGCATGTTTTTCAAAGGCGAAGGCGTACCGGCCAACAACGTGCAGGCGTACATCGTGCTGAAAATGGCCGCAGTCAACGGCGCCGAAGACGCACTGGACACGGCTGATGAAGTGGCCGAGCACATGCAGCGCGATGAGCTGGAAGTGGCGACGCAGGTGCTGGGGCAGATTTTCCGCAATTATTTGCAGGAATTGCAGAGTGCCGACGGGCGTTCGCCTTTTTCACCCTTGCCCTGATTTCAGCTAAACCCTTCTACCGCCATCGCAGGCAAGCCAGCTCCCACAGTTCAATGCATTCCAACGTTGGAACTCGATCGACTGTGGGAGCTGGCTTGCCTGCGATGGACGCGACGCGGTCTAACGCCCTACTTCTCAGGCATCGGCATCGGAAACGGCATCACATTGCTGGTGCCCCGCGCCTCGCTGATCTTCGGCGTGCCCATGCGCTCGACCTCATCGATGCGCACAATCGAATGCATCGGCACAAAACTGCGCACCACGCCTTCAAACTGCGCTTTGAGCTTCTCTTCGCCCGGGTCGACGACCAACTGGGTGCGCTCGCCAAAGACGAACTCTTCCACCTCCAGGAAACCCCACAGATCGCTCTGATAGATCTGCTTGGCGTACATTTCGAACACCTGGCCCTGGTTGAGGAAAATCACCTTATAGATTGGAGCTTCACGTTTGGTCATGGTGGGCGGATAACACATCGGGGATATAAAAGAGGGCGCGAACTATAGCATGGCACCCGATGCACAGCGCTAGGAACCAATGGGCATGCCCCCTATAATGCGCGGTTCTTTACCACCAGTTGACGATTCCCATGGCCAAGAAGCTTTACATCGAAACCCACGGTTGCCAGATGAACGAGTACGACAGCTCGCGCATGGTCGACCTGCTGGGCGAACATCAGGCCCTGGAAGTCACCGCCCGCGCCGAAGATGCCGACGTGATCCTGCTCAATACCTGCTCGATCCGCGAGCGGGCCCAGGACCGTGTCTACTCGCAGCTGGGCCGCTGGCGCGAACTGAAACTGGCCAACCCGGACATGGTGATCGCCGTCGGCGGTTGCGTGGCCAGCCAGGAAGGTGCCGCGATCCGCGACCGCGCGCCCTATGTCGACGTGGTCTTCGGTCCGCAGACCCTGCACCGCCTGCCGGAAATGATCGACGCCGCGCGCCTCACCAAGCTGCCGCAGGTCGACGTGTCCTTCCCCGAGATCGAAAAATTCGACCATTTGCCCGAACCGCGCATCGACGGGCCGAGCGCCTACGTGTCGGTCATGGAAGGCTGCAGCAAGTACTGCACCTTTTGCGTGGTGCCTTATACCCGTGGCGAAGAAGTCAGCCGGCCGTTTGACGATGTCATGTCAGAAATTATCCACCTGGCCGAAAATGGCGTGCGTGAAGTGACCCTGCTGGGCCAGAACGTCAACGGTTATCGCGGCCTGACCCACGACGGCCGCCTGGCCGACCTGGCGGAGTTGATCCGCGTGGTCGCCGCCGTGGACGGGATCGAGCGCATTCGCTACACCACCTCGCACCCGCTGGAGTTTTCCGACAGCCTGATCCAGGCCCACGCCGAAGTGCCGGAGCTGGTCAAGCACCTGCACTTGCCGGTGCAATCGGGCTCGGACCGCATCCTGGCGGCCATGAAGCGCAACCACACCGCCCTGGAGTACAAATCCAAACTGCGCAAATTGCGCGCGGCGGTGCCGGGCATCTGCATCAGCTCGGACTTTATCGTCGGCTTCCCCGGCGAGACCGAGAAAGACTTCGAGCAGACCATGAAGCTGATCGAAGACGTCGGTTTCGATTTCTCCTACTCGTTCGTCTACAGCCAGCGCCCCGGCACCCCGGCGGCCGACCTGGCGGATGAAACCCCGGAAACGCTGAAAAAAGAGCGCCTGAATGCGCTGCAACATCGCCTGAACCAGCAGGGTTTCGAGATCAGCCGACAAATGGTTGGTTCGACCCAGCGGATCCTGGTCACCGATTATTCGAAAAAAGACCCCGGCGAATTGCAGGGCCGCACCGAGAACAACCGGATCGTCAACTTCCGCTGCGACAATCCGACCCTGATCGGCCAGTTTGCCGATGTGCATATCGATGCGGCGCAACCGCATTCGTTGCGGGGTTCATTGATCCAGTTGCCCACCAGTGTCACTGACTGATGGAGATCAAAATGTGGGAGCGGGCTTGCTCGCGAATGCAGTGTATCAGTCGACATATCGGCTGGCTGACACTACGCCTTCGCGAGCAAGCCCGCTCCCACATTGAAAACAGTGCAACATTCCAATGACGTAAGTGCTTTCGCACACGGGCGGCTGGCGTTATTCTCTAATCCACCTCAACAGCCAAAGGGCGGCTAAAAGCGACCTTGAACGCACCCATAGTAGAACCCCATCGTTTCATTCTCGAGCCGTTTGAGGCTCGCCGTTTCGCCAACCTGTGCGGACAGTTCGACGAGCACCTGCGCCTGATCGAACAACGCCTGAGCATCGAGATCCGCAACCGCGGCAATCAGTTCGAGCTCATTGGTGACCCCCAACACACGACGTCCGCAGAAAACCTGCTGCGCCGCCTCTACCGCGAAACCAAGGGTAGCGAGCTGTCGCCGGAAACCGTGCACCTGTACCTGCAGGAATCGGCGGTCGAAGACCTCGCCAACAACCCCGTGGCCGAAGCCAGCGTGGCGTTGCGTACCAAAAAAGGCATGATTCGCCCGCGCGGCTTGAATCAGCAGAAGTACGTCAAGGAAATCCTCGGCAACGACATCAACTTCGGCATCGGCCCCGCCGGTACCGGCAAGACCTACCTGGCCGTGGCCTGCGCGGTCGACGCGCTGGAGCGCGAGCAGGTGCGTCGCATCCTGTTGGTGCGCCCGGCGGTCGAGGCCGGCGAGAAGCTCGGCTTCCTGCCCGGCGACCTGGCCCAGAAGATCGACCCGTACCTGCGCCCGCTCTATGACGCGCTCTACGAGATGCTCGGCTTCGAATATGTGGCCAAGCTGATCGAACGCCAGGTGATCGAAATCGCTCCGCTGGCCTATATGCGCGGACGCACCTTGAACAACAGCTTCATCATCCTCGACGAGAGCCAGAACACCACCGTCGAACAAATGAAGATGTTCCTCACCCGCATCGGTTTCGGCTCCACCGCCGTGATCACCGGTGACGTCACCCAGGTTGACCTGCCCAAGGGCACCAAATCGGGCCTGGCCCAGGTGATCGAGGTGCTCAAGGACGTGCCGGGTATCAGCTTCACGCACTTTATGCCCAAGGACGTGGTGCGCCACCCGCTGGTGCAGCGCATTGTCGAGGCCTATGAGCGCTTCGATCATCGCGACGACGCACCGGCCAAGGACGCGCGCCGCGATGCTTGAGCTTGACCTGCAGCTGGCCACCGAAGCATCCGTCCCCAGCGAAGCACAGTTTCGCCAATGGTGTGCGCTGGCCCTGCGCCAGCGCAGCGCCGACTCGGAACTGACCATCCGTCTGGTGGATGAGCCCGAAGGTCGAGCGCTGAACCACACCTGGCGTCAAAAGGATTACGCAACCAACGTGTTGTCCTTTCCCGCTGATGTACCGGATGAGCTGCTGGATATCCCGCTGCTGGGCGATCTGGTGGTCTGCGTCGAGGTGGTGGAACGCGAAGCGAAGGAACAGGGCAAGGCACTTGAGGCCCATTGGGCCCATCTGGTCATCCACGGCTGCTTGCATCTCTTGGGTTACGACCATATAGACGATGACGAAGCCGAGGAAATGGAAGCACTGGAACAAACGTTGCTTGCAGAACTGGGCCATCCGGACCCGTATGCGGACGACGAAGTTTAAAAACACTCAACTGTCACACTAAAGGATTCAGAGTAATCGCTATGAGCGAAGACCGATCGAGCAACGGGCAGAAGTCATGGCTGGGGAAACTGACCCAGGCTTTTGCCCACGAGCCGAAAAACCGCCAGGAGCTGCTTGAGCTGCTGCGCGAGGCCCACCAGAACAAGTTGCTGGACAGCGAAGCGCTGGCCATCGTCGAAGGCGCCATCCAGGTGGCTGACCTGCAAGTACGCGACATCATGGTCCCGCGCTCGCAGATGATCAGCATCAAGGCGACCCAGACCCCACGGGAGTTCCTCCCGGCCGTGATCGACTCGGCGCACTCGCGCTACCCGGTAATCGGTGAAAGCCATGACGACGTCATGGGCGTCCTGCTGGCCAAGGACCTGCTGCCGCTGATCCTCAAGGAGAACGGCGACAGCTTCAACATCAAGGACCTGCTGCGTCCGGCCACCTTCGTGCCCGAATCCAAGCGCCTGAACGTGCTGCTGCGTGAATTCCGCGCCAATCACAACCACATGGCCATTGTGATCGACGAATACGGCGGCGTGGCCGGCCTGGTGACGATTGAAGACGTGCTGGAGCAGATCGTCGGCGACATCGAAGACGAGCACGACGTCGAGGAAGACAGCTACATCAAGCCACTGCCCAGCGGTGATTTCCTGATCAAGGCGCTGACGCCGATCGAGAACTTCAACGAATTTTTCGACAGCGAGTTCTCCGACGACGAGTTCGACACCGTCGGCGGCCTGGTGATGAGCGCGTTCGGGCATCTGCCAAAACGTAACGAAACCACCGAGATCGGCGCGTATCGCTTTCGCATCCTGAATGCCGACAGCCGTCGTATCCACCTGATCCGTCTGACCCCTATTGCCCGATAAGGACTCAAATGCGCCGTCTGATCGCACCCGGCTGGCCCGGTAATCTGCTGGCCGTGGTGGCCGGCGCCATCACCACCCTGGCGTTGGCGCCGTTCGATCTGTGGCCGCTTGCCTTGGTGGCGGCCGGGTTCTTTTACGTGGGGCTGCGGGAACTGAGCCCACGCCAGGCCTTGGGCCGTGGCTGGTGTTTCGGTTTCGGCCTGTTTGGCGCCGGCACCAGCTGGATCTACTACAGCATTCACCACTTCGGCGGCGCTTCGGTGCTGCTGGCGGGCTTGCTGATGCTGCTGTTTACCGCCGCCATCGCCTGGTTCTTCGCCCTGCCCGCCTGGCTGTGGGCGCGCTGGCTGCGTCGCAATGAGGCACCGCTGGCGGATGCGTTGACATTCGCCGCATTGTGGGTCGGCCAGGAAGCGTTTCGGGGCTGGTTCCTTACTGGCTTTCCGTGGTTGTACTCCGGTTACAGCCAGCTTGACGGCCCCCTCTCGGGCCTGGCGCCGGTGGGCGGGATGTGGCTGATTTCGTTTGCCCTCGCACTGACCGCGGCGCTGCTGTGCAACCTGCCGCGCCTGCTGGCAGGCAAGCGCAACGCGTTTATCGGCGCGGGCCTGGTGCTGCTGGTGGCGCCCTGGGCGATCGGCCTGGCGCTCAAGCATCACGCCTGGACCAGCCCGTCTGGCGCGCCGCTGACCGTTGCAGCTCTTCAAGGCAATGTTGAACAAAGCATGAAGTGGGACCCGGAGCAGCTCAATGCGCAGCTCGCGCTGTACCGTGACATGAGCTTCGCTTCCAAGCGCGTCGACCTGCTGGTGTGGCCGGAGACCGCCGTGCCCGTTCTCAAGGAGTCCGTCGAAGGCTACCTGGGCATGATGGGCAAGTTCGCCGCCGATCGGCATACGGCGCTGATCACCGGCGTGCCGATCCGCCAGGAAGTGCATCACCAGAAGCGCTACTTCAACGGCATCACCGTGGTCGGCGAAGGCGACGGCACCTACCTCAAGCAGAAACTGGTGCCCTTCGGTGAGTACGTGCCATTGCAGGACATGCTGCGCGGCCTGATCGCCTTTTTCGATCTGCCGATGTCGGACTTCGCCCGCGGCCCCGCCGACCAGGCGATGTTGCAGGCCAAGGGCTACCAGATTGCGCCGTTCATTTGCTACGAAGTGGTGTACCCGGAATTCGCCGCCGGCCTGTCGGCCCAGAGCGACCTGTTGCTGACCATCAGCAACGACACCTGGTTCGGCCGCTCCATCGGCCCCTTGCAGCACCTGCAAATGGCGCAGATGCGGGCACTGGAGGCGGGCCGCTGGATGATCCGCGCCACCAACAATGGCGTGACCGGCCTGATCAACCCATTCGGGCAGATCACCGCACAGATCCCGCAATTCGAGCGCGGCATTCTCTACGGTGAAGTGGTGCCGATGCACAATCTCACGCCGTACCTGCAATGGCGGTCGTGGCCGTTGATTATTGTGTGTCTCGGACTGTTCGGCTGGGCGCTGCTGGCAAGCCGGATGGCCAAAACGGTCTGACAGACACCGCAGAACCAATGTGGGAGCGGGCTTGCTCGCGAATGCGGAGTGTCAGTCACCAGATGTATTGACTGATCCACCGCATTCGCGAGCAAGCCCGCTCCCACAGTTTGATTTGAGGTGTTATCTATAGAACAACCGATAACCCACCTGCCCTACCGCTTCATTGATCAACTGCCCGCTCTGCCATATCGACTTGAACTCCGGCATCCAGCCACCCAGCGGGCGAGCGTTATCCACGCCCAGAAACCCCACCGGCGCAGGCACTACGCTGAAACCGGCCTTCTCAAAACTCCATACCGCCCGCGGCATGTGCGAGGCATGAGTCACGACCACCACACGTTTGACGCCTTCGGGCAGTAGTATCTCAGCGCTCATCTGCGCATTTTCCCACGTAGTGCGGCTGCGCTCTTCCTTCCAGCGCACGTTCACGCCGAAGTCATCGCGCATCGACACCGCCATCAACTCGGCCTCGCTGGGCGGCGTGCCGTAATGCAGGCCGCCGGTGGCCAGCACCGGCAAACCGGACGCCTTGGCCAAGCGCGCGGCGTAACGCTGGCGTTCCAGGCCGATACCGGTGGGCTGGTCGGTGCCCCAGGCCGGGTCTCCACGCTCGCGTCCCGACCCCAGCACCACAATGGCGTCGGCGCGCCCAGCCAGGGTCGACCACTCTTCCCGCGCAAGCGGCGGTACGGTTTCCAGGGCCCGTGCGCCCCACTCCACCACCGCCGGCAGGCTGATCAGCCACATCCCCCCGAACCCCAAGGCAAAACAACACGCCGCCAGGCGTGGGCGGCTGCGACGAAACCACCAGGCAAGGGCCAGCAACAGCAAGAGAATGCCGGGCGGCAGGAGCAGTTGTTTGATGAAATAACGAATAGGCATCGAGCATCTCCATAGATGCCCGAAGCCTAAGGTGTAACGGGGTTTAGCGACAATCTTTACGGTGAAATGGCGCGGTGATGCGGTACAGGAGAGCGGTTGACTACGTGTAGCGGGCGGACCGGAGTTTTTCCGGGCCACGACCGGCAGACAAGTCCTTGAGCCACACCACCTTGGCAGAGTGAGCAGGCCCCTTGGCCGGCGGGGTCGCCACCCAGGGAGGCGTGGTACGCCCATTGCGTTCCAGGTAAGCCTTGATCAGCTCCAGCTCCGCGCGGCTCAAACCGCGCAACTCCAACTCAACGGGCCGTTCATCACGCAATCGGCCCGCCGTCCTCGCCGCATCCAATGCACGACCCAAACGGTCGATCAATCCTTCGTAGATATCCGGTTTCGATACGATTCGCTGCGATTCAACCATCCCCTCACCTCATTGAAGAAAGACTTGCTCCCCAATAAACAGCGTAGTCCCCGTTGCTGCGCCTGCCCGGCGCCGCGACAGACGGCCTGGCCTGCGCAATCAGGGTTTCCCTCGATAGAGTGGGCTCATGTATGCTACGGCGCTTCCTGTCACTCCACTTCCCGCAGGGTTTGGGCACGGACGCGCCGCTTTCTGGTGTCGATCAACCTGAACGTTGCACCGAAGAGGATTAGGCCACCCCTATCCAGTTCAAAAGTAGCCATGCACGAACACTATCAGCCCCGTGAAATAGAAAATGCCGCCCAAACCTTCTGGGACGAGCAAAAGTCCTTTGAAGTCAGCGAACAGCCAGGCAAGGAGACTTTCTACTGCCTGTCGATGTTCCCTTACCCCAGCGGCAAGCTACACATGGGGCATGTGCGCAACTACACCATCGGCGACGTGATTTCCCGCTACCAGCGCATGCAAGGCAAGAACGTCCTGCAACCCATGGGTTGGGACGCCTTCGGCATGCCGGCGGAAAACGCCGCGATGAAAAACAACGTGGCGCCCGCCAAGTGGACCTACGAAAACATCGCCTACATGAAGAACCAGCTGCGCAGCCTGGGCCTGGCGGTGGACTGGTCCCGCGAAGTGACCACCTGCAAGCCGGACTACTACCGCTGGGAACAATGGCTGTTCACGCGCCTGTTCGAAAAAGGCGTGATCTACAAAAAGAGCGGCACCGTGAACTGGGACCCGGTCGACCAGACCGTGCTGGCCAACGAGCAGGTGATCGACGGTCGCGGCTGGCGCTCCGGCGCGCTGATCGAGAAGCGCGAAATCCCGATGTACTACTTCAAGATCACCGCCTACGCCGATGAACTGCTGTCGAGCCTCGACGACCTGCCGGGCTGGCCTGAACAGGTCAAGACCATGCAGCGCAACTGGATCGGCAAGTCCAAGGGCATGGAAGTGCAGTTCCCGTACAACGTCGATTCGATCGGCGAAGCGGGCGCGCTCAAAGTCTTCACCACCCGTCCGGACACCCTGATGGGCGCGACCTACGTCGCCGTGGCCGCCGAACACCCGCTGGCCACCCAGGCCGCACGCAACAACCCTGAGCTGCAGGCGTTCATCGCCGAATGCAAAGGCGGCAGCGTGGCTGAAGCCGACGTCGCCACCCAGGAGAAAAAAGGCCTGCCGACCGGGCTGTTTGTCGAGCACCCGCTGACGGGCGAGAAACTGCCGGTATGGGTCGCCAACTATGTGCTGATGCACTACGGCGATGGCGCCGTAATGGCAGTGCCGGCCCACGACGAGCGCGACTTCGAATTCGCCAGCAAATACGACCTGCCGATCAAGTCCGTGGTGCGCACCAGCGCGGGCGACACCAACCCGGCCCCGTGGCAGGACGCCTACGGCGAGCACGGTGAGCTGATCAACTCCGGCGAGTTCGACGGCCTGGATTTCCAGGGTGCTTTCGACGCGATTGAAGTCGCCCTGATCAAGAAAAACCTCGGCGCCTCGCGCACTCAGTTCCGCCTGCGCGACTGGGGCATCAGCCGCCAGCGCTATTGGGGCTGCCCGATCCCGATCATCCACTGCGAAAGCTGTGGCGACGTGCCGGTGCCGGAAGACCAACTGCCGGTCGTGCTGCCGGAAGACGTGGTACCGGACGGTGCCGGTTCGCCACTGGCGCGCATGCCCGAGTTCTACGAGTGCAGTTGCCCGAAATGCGGCCAGCCTGCCAAGCGTGAAACCGACACCATGGACACCTTCGTCGAGTCCTCGTGGTACTACGCCCGCTACGCCTCGCCGCACTATGCAGGCGGCCTGGTAGAAAAATCCGCAGCCGACCACTGGCTGCCGGTGGACCAGTACATCGGTGGTATCGAACACGCCATTCTTCACCTGCTGTACGCGCGCTTCTTCCACAAGCTGATGCGCGACGAAGGCCTGGTCAGTTCCGACGAGCCGTTCAAGAACCTGCTGACCCAGGGCATGGTGGTCGCCGAGACTTACTATCGCCGTGAAGCCAATGGCGCCTACACCTGGTTCAACCCGGCCGACGTCGAGCTCGAACGCGACAGCAAAGCCAAGGTCATAAGCGCCAAGCTGATCGCCGACGGCCTGCCAGTGGAAATCGGTGGCACCGAGAAGATGGCCAAGTCGAAGAACAACGGCGTCGACCCTCAGTCGATGATCGATCAGTTCGGCGCCGACACCTGCCGCCTGTTCATGATGTTCGCCTCGCCGCCCGACATGAGCGCCGAATGGTCCGACTCCGGCGTCGAAGGTTCGCACCGCTTCCTCAAGCGCGTCTGGCGCCTGGCGCACGCGCACATCAGCCAGGGCCTGCCGGGCAAGCTGGACGTGGCGACCTTGAGCGACGAGCAGAAAGCCATTCGCCGCAGCACCCACCTGGCCATCAAGCAAGCCAGCCAGGACGTGGGCCAGCACCACAAGTTCAACACCGCCATCGCCCAGGTGATGACGCTGATGAACGTGCTGGAAAAAGCCCCACAAGCCACTGAACAGGATCGCGCACTGGTGCAGGAAGGCCTGGAAACGGTCACCCTGCTGCTGGCCCCGATCACGCCGCACATCAGCCACGACCTGTGGAACCGTCTGGGCCACAGCGAAGCGGTCATTGATGCGCGCTGGCCGGTGCAGGATGACAGCGCCCTGGTACAGGACACGCTGCAACTGGTGATCCAGGTCAACGGCAAACTGCGCGGCCAGATCGACATGCCGGCCAGCGCCAGCCGCGAAGACGTGGAAGCGGCCGCCCGCATCAACGAAAACGTGCTGCGCTTCACCGAGGGCCTGACGATCCGCAAAGTGATCGTGGTGCCTGGCAAACTGGTCAATATCGTCGCTAGCTAATCGGATCGGGCGCAGGGCTTGAGCCCTGCGCCGAACAAAGCCTTCAGGGCCTCGATAAGGCCCACATGGTTTCAAGGGGAGCAACAAAATGATCAAACGCAATTTGCTGGTTATGGGCCTTGCCGTGCTGCTGAGCGCTTGCGGCTTCCAACTGCGCGGTACCGGCACCCAGGAACTGGCGATCAAGGAACTGGACGTCAGTGCCCGCGACGCCTACAGCGAAACAGTGACCCAGTTGCGTCAGGTCCTGGAAAACAGTGGCGTACACGTCTACACCGGCGCGACCTACAAGCTGTTCCTGGCCAACGAACGGGAAACCCAGCGCAACCTGAGTTATGCCAGCGCCGGGCGTGCGTCCGATATCGAACTGAGCACCGTGCTCAGCTTTGAAATCCAGGGCCACGACAAGCTGCCTTTGATGGGTGACGACATCCAGATCCAGAAAATCGTCAGCCACGACGGCAACAACCTGGTGGGTTCGGACTCCGAAGTCATCCAGGTGCGCAAGGAAATGCGTCGCGAACTGGTACAGCGCATGATGCTGCGCCTGGCGATGATCACGCCGCAACAGCTCGAGGTCCTGCAGCAACGGGCTGACGACAAGGCCAAGGCTGACGCCGACGCACTCAAGGCTGCCCAGGAGTACGAAGACAACACGCCGAAACAATCGCCTGTTGAAGTCCCTGTCGAGTAAGCCAGACGGGGCGCGCCAAGCGCCCCGTTCGCCCTGCCTATGAAACTCGCCCCCGCCCAACTCGCCAAGCACCTGCAAGGTGGCCTCGCGCCTGTCTACATCGTCAGCGGCGATGATCCGCTGCTGTGCCAGGAAGCCACCGACGCCATCCGCGCCGCCGTGCGCCAGCAAGGCTTCGATGAACGCCAGGTGTTCAGCGCCGACGCCAGTTTCGACTGGGGCACGTTGCTGCAAGCCGGCGCGAGCATGTCGCTGTTTGCCGAAAAACGCCTGCTGGAACTGCGCCTGCCTTCAGGCAAGCCCGGCGACAAGGGTGCGGCAGCCTTGATGGAATATTGCTCACGGCCTGCCGAAGACACGGTGCTGTTGATCAGCCTGCCCAAGCTCGATGGCAGTGCGCAGAAAACCAAATGGGGCAAGGCCCTGGTGGAAGGGGCGCACACCCAGTTCATCCAGATCTGGCCGGTGGACAGCAGCCAGTTGCCGCAGTGGATTCGCCAGCGCCTGTCTCAATCGGGGTTGTCGGCCACCCAGGATGCGGTGGAGCTGATCGCCGCGCGGGTCGAAGGCAACTTGCTGGCCGCCGCCCAGGAGATCGAAAAGCTCAAGCTGATGGCTGAAGACGGGCAGATCACCGTCGAAACCGTTCAGGGCGCCGTGGCTGACAGCGCGCGCTTTGACGTGTTCGGGCTGGTGGACGCAATCCTCAACGGCGAACCCGCTCACGCCCTGCGCATGCTCGAAGGCCTGCGCGGCGAAGGCGTGGAGCCACCGGTGATCCTGTGGGCCCTGGCCAGGGAGCTGCGGGTGCTGGCCAATATTGCCTTGCAATACAGCCAGGGCACACCGCTGGACAAATGTTTCAGCCAGGCTCGACCGCCGGTCTGGGACAAGCGCAAGCCCCTGATGAGCAAAGCCCTGCAACGGCACTCGGCGCAACGCTGGGCGCAGCTTTTGCTGGAAGCGCAGCGCATCGATGCGCAGATCAAGGGCCAGGCAGCCGGCTCGCCGTGGATGAGCCTGAGCCGTTTGTCGCTGTTGATGTGCGGCCAGCGCCTGACCCTTCCCGCCGAATAACCGCAGTTCCAATGTGGGAGCGGGTTTGCTCGCGAATGCGGAGTATCAGTCAATTAATCAGTTGGCTGACACACCGCATTCGCGAGCAAGCCCGCTCCCACATTTTGAACGCGTTTACAATTCTCAGGCTTTACAGCAGCCTCACTTCGGCGGATTATTTGCACCGCTCCACCCACCCACGAGAGTAACCATCATGAGCAAAAAGCCATCCAAGCATGGCCCCAACAAGGCCAAATCCATCATCGCCCAGCCACTGTTCCGCAGCCGTCAGGAACGCGCCGGCAAGGGCAAAGGCAGCTACCGCCGCGAAGCCTTCCAGTCTAATAGCTGGGAGGCTTCTTACTTTCTGGCTGCCTGAAGGCAAGCGCCCCTCCGGCATGATAAGGTCTGCTTCTGATTTGTAATCCCTGGACCTGTGCATGCCCTCTAGTCTTTCCCGTCGTTGCCACCTTCGCCAATTGATCGCTGCCTCCAGCCTCATTCTGCTTGTCGCCTGCGCGGAAAAACCAACCGCCGCCGACGCTCAACCACTGCCCAAACTCCAGACCGCCCCGGTGGTCGCACCTGCCGTAGTGGCCCCGCTGGCCGTGGACAACCTTGATATCCAACCCACCCAGACCTTTGCCGAATGGCAGGCCGGCTTTCGCGCGCAAGCCCTGCAGGCCGGCATCACTGCCGCCGTGTTCGACACTGCCTTCGCCGACGTCACGCCCGACATGGCAGTGATCCGCGCCGACCGCAGCCAGCCGGAATTTTCCCGCCCGGTGTGGGAATACCTGGACGGCGCCCTCTCGCCGGTGCGCGTGCGCAACGGCCAGGCCTTGCTGGTCAGGTACGCCGACATCCTGCAGAGCATCGAGCAACGCTACGGCGTTGACCGCCAGGCGCTGGTATCGGTGTGGGGCATGGAAAGCAACTTCGGCCAGTTCCAGGGCAATAACTCGGTGATCCGCTCGCTGGCGACCCTGGCCTACGAAGGCCGTCGCCCGGCGTTTGCCCAGGCGCAACTGCTGGCGGCGTTGCAGATCATCCAACACGGCGACATCCAGGCCGACCAGATGAAAGGCTCCTGGGCCGGCGCCATGGGCCAGACCCAATTTATCCCGACCACCTACAACACCCACGCCGTGGACTTTGATGGCGACGGTCGCCGCGACATCTGGAACAGCCCGGCTGACGCCCTCGCCTCCACCGCGCACTACCTGCAAAGCTCCGGCTGGCAGAAAGGCCAGCCATGGGGTTTCGAGGTAAAACAACTGCCGACGAACTTTGATTACGCCCTCGCCGATGGCGGCATCCGCAAGACTGTTGCCGAATGGCTGCAATTGGGCGTCCAACTGCCACCGGGCGCAAGCATGCCGCCCAACGTCGACCAACTGTCCGCCGCGCTGCTGTTGCCGTCGGGCTACCGTGGGCCGGCATTCCTGGTACTGGATAACTTCCGCGCGATCCTCAAGTACAACAACTCGTCGTCCTACGCGCTGGCGGTTGGCTTGCTGTCGGAGCGGTTCGGCGGTGGCGGCGTGATTCGTGGCGATTGGCCAAAGGATGAGCTGCCGTTGAGCCGCTCACAGCGTATCGATTTGCAGACGGCGTTGAGTGCCAATGGCTATGACGCGGGCAACCCGGACGGGATCATCGGCGCCAATACGCGCAAGGCGATCCGCGCGGCGCAGCAGGCACTGGGCTGGCCGGCGGATGGGTATCCGACGGTGAAACTGCTGGAATCGTTGCAGAACCGCTAAACCGGCTTATGGCGACCGTCGCTATCGCAGGCAAGCCAGCTCCCACATTTGGAATGCATTTCCCCTGTGGGAGGTGGCTTGCCTGCGATGAGACCCTGCCAGGCAACAACTAGCTAAAGACCACATCCTGCTCCAGCACCACCCGCTGCTCCCCTGCATCCAACCGCACCCAAGCGCCCATCGGCAGCGTCAGGTTCGGGTCGCAATGCCCGCTGCGCCAGCCGGACAACACCGGGATGCACAGCGGCTCGAAGGTCTGCTTCAGCAGCCGCTCCAGGGCAACAGCTTCCACACCCGCCACATCCCCCACCAGCACGCCAGCCACCTGGGCCAGCTTGCCCGCCAGGCGCAAATGCGTGAGCAGGCGGTCGATGCGGTAGATCGGCTCGTTGATGTCTTCGATGAACAGGATGATGCCGTCGGCGTCGATCTCGTAAGGCGTGCCCATCACTGCCGCGATCATCGACAGGTTGCCGCCCAGCAAACGCCCACAGGCGATGCCCGGCTCAAGGGTGGTCAACGGGAAGGCGGCCGGGTGAGCCAGCACGCTGCCCGCACCAAGGTCACCGCGCAGCAGGCCGAGCAATGACGACTCGGTAGGCGGCTGCTTGCCGCCGAGCAAGTCGGCATTGAGCATGGGGCCGTGGAAGGTCACGAAACCGGCGTAGCGGTTGATCGCCAGGTGCAAGGCGGTGATGTCGCTGTAGCCCACGAAGGGCTTGGGGTTGGCGCGCAGCAGTTCAAAATCCAGGCTGTCGAGCAGACGTGGCGTGCCGTAGCCGCCGCGCAGGCAGAAGATGGCGTCGATGGCAGGGTCGGCGAAGGCGCTGTGCAGGTCGTTGAGGCGGACTTTATCGCTGCCGGCGAGGTAGCCGTCTCGCTCATACACGCCAGGGAAGATTCGCAGGTCATAGCCGCGGGCGCGCATCCATTGGCCGGCTTTTTCGACGTCCAGCGCGGCGGGGCCGGCGGGGGCGATCAGGGCGATGGTGCCTTCGGATTGCAAGGAAGGTACGGCAATGCTCATCCACAACTCTCCTTGGCAGACGCGGAACGAAATGTGGGAGCGGGCTTGCTCGCGAAGGCGCAGTGTCAGTCAATAAATCAGGTGACTGAAACACCGCCTTCGCGAGCAAGCCCGCTCCCACATTGGATCAGCGGTGTTGGCCAAGTCTGTATTACGACACCAAACTAGCCTTGACCAGCTTGGCCTGCTCGTCCGCGTGGTACGAGGAGCGCACCAGAGGGCCGGACGCCACGTTCTTGAAGCCCATCTTGTAGCCTTCCTCGGCGAACCAGGCGAAGGTGTCCGGGTGCACGAAACGCTGCACCGGCAAGTGGCTGCGGGACGGTTGCAGGTACTGGCCCAGGGTCAGCATATCGATGTCGTGTTCGCGCATGCGCTTCATGACCTCGATCACCTCTTCGTCGGTCTCGCCCAGGCCCAGCATCAAGCCGGATTTGGTCGGAATGTGCGGCATCATCTGCTTGAATTTCTGCAGCAGGGTCAGCGACCACTGGTAATCCGAACCCGGACGCGCGGCCTTGTACAGGCGCGGTACGGTTTCCAGGTTGTGGTTGAACACATCCGGCGGCTCGGCGGCGGTGATTTGCAGCGCCACGTCCATGCGGCCACGGTAGTCCGGCACCAGGGTTTCGAGCATGACGTTCGGCGACAGCTTGCGAATTTCGCGGATGCAGTCGGCAAAGTGTTGGGCGCCGCCGTCACGCAGGTCGTCGCGGTCGACCGAGGTGATCACCACGTATTTGAGTTTCAGGTCGGCAATGGCGATAGCCAGGCTTTGCGGCTCGTTGACGTCCAGAGGCTTCGGCCGGCCGTGGCCGACGTCGCAGAATGGGCAACGACGGGTGCAGATGTCGCCCATGATCATGAAGGTGGCGGTGCCGCCGGAGAAGCACTCACCCAGGTTCGGGCAGGAAGCTTCTTCGCACACGCTGTGCAGCTTGTGCTTGCGCAGCAGGGCCTTGATACGGTCGACTTCCGGCGAAACCGGGATGCGCACGCGGATCCAGTCGGGTTTCTTCGGCAGTTCGGTGGTCGGAATGATCTTCACCGGGATGCGTGCAACCTTCTCGGCGCCGCGCAGCTTGACGCCGGCTTCCACCTTGGCACGCGGGGCCGGGGCCGGACGGTCGGTCACGTCGACCGTCGGGATCATGGTTTGCACTGCATCAGTAGTCATAGTCAGTCGATTCCGCCCGTAAGGGTCGTCTGCTCAGCATAGTCGAGGTGTTTGACGAGCTGCGCACGCAGCCGGGCACTTACCTCGGCAAATTTAATCGGTGTGGCGTGGTCACTCAGTTGCGTCATCGCCAACCCGGCATAACCGCACGGGTTGATCCGCCGGAACGGCGCCAGGTCCATGTCCACGTTCAGGGCCAGGCCATGAAAGGAACAACCGTGGCGAATGCGCAAGCCGAGGGACGCGATTTTCGCGCCATCCACATACACACCGGGTGCATCGGGCTTGGCCGCGGCGGTCACGCCGTAACTGGCCAACAGCTCGATCAGGCAAGCCTCCATGCGGCTCACCAGGTCGCGTACGCCAAACCCAAGCTTGCGCACGTCCAGCAGCAAGTAAGCCACCAGTTGACCCGGCCCATGGTAAGTCACTTGGCCACCTCGGTCGACCTGCACCACCGGAATATCCCCCGGCAGCAACAGATGCTCGGCCTTGCCGGCCTGGCCCTGGGTGAACACCGGCGGGTGTTCCACCAGCCAGATTTCATCGGCGGCGGTGCTGCCGCGCTCGTTGGTAAAGCGCTGCATGGCATGCCAGACGGGCTCGTAGGCCATCCGGCCGAGCTCGCGAAAGCCCAATACCTGTGGCATCACAGCACCATGTGCACGAAGCCGGTGGCCCGCAGTTCACTGTTGATGTCGTAGAGCTGGTCTTGCCCGATTGCAACGATGTGCAATTGGATTGTGGTGTATTTGCCTGTGGAGCTGGATCGCTCGTCCACACGCTGGTCATTGATCGTCGCGTGCTTACGCACAATCTCGAGGATCAGATCTTTGCGGCCTACGCCGGTATCGCTGATGATCTTGATCGGATAGTCCACCACCGGGAATTCGATCTTTGGCGCCTTTACTTCGGTATCGGTCATGGCGTAACGGCCTCGTAAGCGTAAGCCTTGGCGACAACAAAGCCCCGCGTCGGATCAACGCGGGGCTTTGCAGGTGCACACTATCAGTTGAACAAGCCGTAGAAGAATAGACGGATGCTATCCCACACGCGGCGGAAGATACCACCTTCGTCGACGGCGTCCAGGGCGATCAGGTCGGCGCTGTGCACCACCTTGTCGTCCAGCTTGACTTCGACTTTACCAATCACGTCGCCCTTGGCGATCGGCGCCACCAATTGCGGGTTCATGGTCATGCTGGCCGCGAGCTTTTTCAGCTGGCCTTTAGGCATGGTCAGGGTCAGGTCTTCAGCCAGGCCGGCCTTGACTTGCGAAGTTGCGCCTTTCCACACCGGCGCGGTCGCGAGCTCCGCACCCTTCTGGTAGAAGGTCTGGGTTTCGAAGAAGCGGAAACCGTAGGTCAGCAGTTTTTGCGTCTCGGCCGCACGGGCCTGCTCGCTGTTGGTGCCGAAGACCACGGCGATCAGGCGCTGGCCGTCACGCACGGCGGACGACACCATGCAGTAGCCGGCTTCTTCGGTGTGGCCGGTCTTCAGACCGTCGACGGTCTTGTCGCGCCACAGCAGCAGGTTGCGGTTAGGCTGCTTGATGTTGTTCCAGAAGAACTCCTTTTGGGAGTAGATCGCGTAGTGCACCGGGTCGACGCGAATGATCGCGCGCGCCAGCAGGGCCATGTCGTGAGCCGACGAATAGTGCTCCGGGTTCGGCAAGCCGGTCGGGTTCATGAAGTGGCTGTTGGTCATGCCCAGGTCGCCGGCCGTCTTGTTCATCATGTCGGCGAACGCGTCTTCGCTGCCGGCGATGTGCTCGGCCAGGGCCACGCTGGCGTCGTTGCCGGACTGGATGATGATGCCGTGCAGCAGGTCGCTCACCGTGACCTGCGAACCGACTTTGATGAACATCCGCGAACCGCCGGTACGCCAGGCGTTTTCGCTGACGGTCACCGGGTCGTTCTCGCCGATCTGGCCGCGACGGATTTCCAGGGTCGCGATGTAGGCGGTCATCAGTTTGGTCAGGCTGGCCGGCGGCAGGCGCTGGTCACCGTTGTTCTCGACCAGCACGTTGCCGCTGGCGGCATCCATGAGGACCCAGGCCTTGGCGGCCAGTTGCGGGGAGGCCGGCACCATTTCAACCGCCCAGGCGGCCGGGGTGATGATCAGCGAAAGAAGCAGGCACGTGCGTTTGGCTAAGGTGGTGATGTTCATCCGTCTCTCGAAATTGCTTATGGAAACTTGCCCTCGCGGGCAAAACTTATTCAGACAGCCCGTTGCCAGACTGTCGCGTGTTCGGTTGCCCGCTCACCCCTTGCCCCGGGGTTTTTATTGTTCAACGAGCCAACAACCACAGCCCAGGCCCGACGAGCCAGAGCCATCAATTCTTTATTATTCAGCCGTGACGACGCTGGGTTGCCCCAGGTTGGCCAGGCGCACGCTGTTCTGCACTTGTGCGACCTCGCTCGGCGAGCCGATCGGGCCCATGCGTACCCGGTGCAGGGTCTGCTGGTTACGCACGATGGAGCTGATGAAGACCGGCGCGTTGACCATGCCGCTGAGTTTGGACCTTAACAGTTCTGCCGCGTCGGGGTTGGCGAAAGCGCCGACCTGCAGGTATTGGCCACCCGCTGCCGCTGCGCCCGGCGCAGCCCTGGGCACGACGACCGTGTCCGGCGCATGCTGCTGTGGCGGAGGCGTCCATTGCTCGATCTTGCCCGTCGAGGCGGTCACTTGCGGCTGCGGGGTCGGCGGCTCGTTGAGCATCAACGGCGCCGGCTTGCCACGCTGGGCCCAATACTGCGCAGGGTCGATACCTTCGACCTTCACGCGCGCGGTACCGGTTTCGGCGTAACCGAGCTTCTTCGCGGCCGCGTAGGACAAGTCGATGATGCGGTCCGAATAGAACGGCCCACGGTCGTTGACCCGTAGGATCACGGTGCGGTTGTTGTCCAGGTTGGTCACGCGGACATAGCTGGGCAGCGGCAAGGTCTTGTGCGCCGCGCTCATACCATACAGGTCATACACTTCGCCGTTGGCGGTGTTCTGGCCGTGGAACTTGGTGCCGTACCAGGACGCCGTGCCCGATTGAACGTAGGTCTTGGAATCCTGCAGCGGGAAGTAGTTTTTGCCCAGCACCGTATAGGGATTGGCCTTGTACGGGCCGGTGTGCAGGGTCGGCGTGGCGTCCGGGATCTTCGACACGTCGACATCCCACCACGGCGCGCCGTCTTTGTGCGCGCGGTTGATGTCCAGGCCCGGCTGGGCACGGACCACCGCGCCCCCGGACTTCTGCTGCACCGGCCCGCGGCTGGTGGAACAACTGACGACCAGCAGGGACAACGCGGCGAACGCCACCAGCTTGAGCGGTTGATTGAACAGCGATGCCCGCATTACTTGTTGCCCCGTGCTTGGACCAGCATGTCTGACAGTTGATGCACGGCCATGGCGTACATCACACTGCGGTTATAACGCGTGATTGCGTAGAAATTCTTCAGGCCCATCCAGTATTCCGGGCCATTTTCGCCTTCAAGGCGGAACGCCGTCACTGGCATATCGTCAGGCAGCGCATTCTGACTCGACCAGCCCAGCGCCCGCAACTCCCCGACCGTCTTCGCCGGCTCGATGCCCTGGGTCAGGCCCTCGTCGGCACGATCGCCGGCGACCTCTGCGCGGGCCACCACCGGATCAAAGGCCATCCAGCCGTGGCGCTTGAAGTAGCTGGCCACGCTGCCGATAGCGTCGTCGGGGTTGCTCCAGATATTGATATGGCCGTCACCGTCGAAATCCACCGCATAGGCGCGAAAGCTGCTCGGCATGAACTGCGGCAGGCCCATAGCACCGGCGTAGGAGCCTTTGAGGGTCAGCGGATCGACCTGCTCTTCGCGCGCCAGCAACAGGAATTCGCGCAGCTCCTTGCGGAAGAAGTCGGCGCGCGGCGGGTAATCGAAGCCCAGGGTCGACAAGGCGTCGATTACCCGGTAACTGCCGGTGTTGCGCCCGTAGAAGGTCTCGATGCCGATGATCGAGACAATCACCTGCGCCGGCACGCCGTATTCCTGCTCGGCGCGGGCCAGTACCGCCTCGTGCTGGCGCCAGAAGTCCACACCCCGGGCCACGCGGGCGTCCGTCAGGAACATAGGACGGTATTCCTTCCACTGCTTCACGCGCTCGGCAGGGCGGGAGATGGCGTCGAGGATCGCCTGTTTCTTCTGGGCTTCGCGGAACACGCCCATCAGCTGTTCGCCGGCGAAGCCATAGTCACGGGTCATTTCACCGACAAACTCGGCGACCTGGGGTGAACCATCATAGTCACCGGCCCGCGCCTCTTGCGTTGCGCCCAGCAGCCCGATCAGGCCCATCCAGGACGCGTGCCGAGTCGCCCAGCCGCGCATTACTTGCATTGACATCTTCACCTTATTCAAACCTGTGCGATCCATTTGCGATGCGTATGAATCGACATCAAAACCCCAAACGCTGACATCAACGTCACCAGCGAAGTTCCGCCGTAGCTAATGAACGGCAACGGCACCCCCACCACCGGCAGCAGGCCACTGACCATACCGATGTTGACGAAAACATAAACAAAAAAAGTCATGGTGAGCGCGCCGGCCAGCAGTTTGCCGAATAACGTCTGCGCCTGCGCGGTGATCACCAGGCCGCGACCAATCAACAGCAGGTAGATCAGCAGCAGCGCGCAGATGCCCACCAGGCCGAACTCTTCGCCCAGCACCGCAATGATGAAGTCGGTGTGGCTTTCGGGCAGAAAGTCCAGGTGTGACTGCGTTCCCAGCAACCACCCCTTGCCGAATACGCCGCCGGAACCGATCGCGGCCTTGGACTGGATGATGTTCCAGCCGGTGCCGAGCGGGTCGCTTTCCGGGTCGAGGAAGGTCAGGATCCGCTGCTTCTGGTAGTCGTGCATGAAGAAGAACCACATGGCCACGGCCACCGGCACGGCTGCGGCCAGCACGCTGAGGATCCAGCGCCAGCGCAAGCCGCCCATGAACAGCACGAACGCACCGCCCGCCAGGATCAGCAGCGAGGTACCCAGGTCCGGCTGGCGCACGATCAGGATGAACGGTATGCCAATCAGCAGCAGGCTGATGCCCACGTGCTTGAGCTGCGGCGGCAAGGTGCGCTTGGACAGGTACCAGGCAATGGTCGCCGGCATCAGGATCTTCATGAATTCCGACGGCTGGAAGCGGATCACCCCCGGAATGTTGATCCAGCGGGTCGCGCCCATGGCGTTGTGGCCCATCACGTCCACCACCACCAGCAGCAACACGCCGGCCACATAACCCAACGGCACCCAGCGCGCCATGAAGCGCGGTTCAAGCTGCGCAATGACGACCATCGACAACAGACCCAGACCGAACGACGACGCCTGCTTGATCAGCAGGTCCCAGTTCTTGCCGCTGGCCGAATACAACACGAACAGACTGCCGGCCGCCAGGGTCAGCAGCAGGATCAGCAACGGGCCATCGATGTGCATGCGTTGCAGCAACGTTGCACGGCGACGCATCACATCTTCACTGGAAAGGATGCGGTCAAAATTACTCTTCATCGGCCGTAACCTCGGTGCTTGTAGGGGGGCCGCCATATTCGGGTTTGAGTCTGCCGTCGCTCGCCAACAGCCAGGCGTCCATGATCTGGCGCACTACAGGGGCCGCAACGCCGGAGCCGGATTCGCCGTTCTCGACCATCACCGCCACCACGATCTTGGGGTCGTCCGCCGGCGCGAAACCCACAAACAAGGCGTGGTCGCGGTGGCGTTCCTGCACCTTGGAGCGGTCATATTTCTCGCCCTGCTTGATCGCGACCACCTGGGCCGTACCACTTTTGCCGGCGATACGGTATTGCGCGCCGATGGCTGCCTTGCGCGCGGTGCCGCGGGCGCCATGCATCACCTGCTGCATGCCGTGATTGACCTTGGTCCAGTCGGAGGGGTCGCGCAGAACGATGTCCGGGATCGGGTTTTCATCCACCGGCTTCTCGCCTTCGATAGTCCTGGCCAGGTGCGGACGGTTCCACACACCTTTGTTGGCCACCAGCGCCGTGGCCTGGGCCAACTGCAGTGGCGTGGCCTGCATATAGCCCTGGCCGATACCGAGGATCAGGGTTTCGCCCGGGAACCAGGCCTGCCGGCGGGTGGCACGTTTCCACTCCCGGGATGGCATCAGGCCGGGGGACTCTTCGAACATGTCCAGGGAGACTTTCTGACCCAGGCCGAACTTGCCCATGTAGGTGGACAATCGGTCGATGCCCAGCTTGTGGGCCAGGTCATAAAAATAGGTGTCGTTGGAACGCATGATGGCGGTATCCAGGTCGACATAGCCGTCACCGGTGCGGTTCCAGTTACGGTATTTGTGATCGTAGTTGGGCAGCATGTAGTAACCGGGGTCGTACACGCGGCTGGAGGCAGTGACCACACCGGCGTCGAGCCCGGCAATCGCGACCGCCGGCTTGATCGTCGAACCCGGCGGATACAGGCCGCGCAGTACGCGGTTGAACAACGGCCGGTCGATGGAATCGCGCAATTCGGCGTACGCCTTGAAGCTGATCCCCGTCACGAACAGGTTGGGGTCGAAGCTCGGCTGGCTGACCATTGCCAGCACTTCGCCGGTTTTCGGATCCAGTGCAACCACCGCGCCGCGACGACCGCCCAGGGCCATCTCGGCGGCTTCCTGCAACTTGATGTCCAGGCTCAGCACGATGTCCTTGCCCGGCACCGGGTCGGTGCGCTTGAGCACCCGCAGCACACGGCCACGGGCGTTGGTCTCGACTTCTTCGTAACCCACCTGCCCGTGCAGTTCCGGCTCGTAGAAGCGCTCGATGCCGGTCTTGCCGATATGATGGGTGCCGCTGTAATTGACCGGGTCGAGGGTTTTCAGCTCTTTCTCGTTGATCCGCCCCATGTAGCCGACCGAGTGCGCAAAGTGCGGCCCTTGCGGGTAATGCCGCACCAACTGCGCCACCACTTCCACCCCCGGCAAACGGAACTGGTTCACCGCGATCCGCGCGATCTGCTCTTCGGTCAGCTCAAACAGGATCGGCACCGGCTCGAATGGCCGGCGCCCTTGCCGCATGCGCTTTTCGAAGATCACGCGGTCTTCCGGCGTCAGCTGCAGCACCTCGACGATCACGTCGAGCACCTGCTGCCAGTCGCCGGAACGTTCCCGGGTCATGCTCAGGCTGAAGCTGGGCCGGTTATCCGCCACCACCACGCCATTGCGGTCGAATATCAGCCCACGGGTCGGCGGAATCGGTTGCACATGCACCCGGTTGTTTTCCGACAGCGTGGAGTGATAGTCGTATTGGATGACCTGCAGGAAATACAGGCGCGCGATCAGCACGCCGATCAAACCCACCACCATAAAGGCACCGAACACCACGCGAGCGCGTACCAGACGTGCGTCTTTCTCGTGGTCCTTGATGCGGATCGGCTGGGTCATCGGCAGGGGCGCAGATTATTTGTGGTAAGGGTGCCCGGACAGAACTGTCCAGGCGCGATACAGCTGTTCACCGATCAGGATCCTTACCAACGGATGCGGCAGCGTCAGCGCAGACAACGACCAACGCTGGTCCGCCCGCGCACAGACTTCCGGCGCCAGCCCTTCGGGACCGCCCACCATGAAGTTGACGGTACGCGAGTCCAGGCGCCAGCGATCCAGTTCCACCGCCAGTTGCTCGGTGCTCCAGGGTTTGCCGTGCACTTCAAGAGTGACGATGCGCTCGTTGGGGCCGACCTTGGCCAGCATGGCTTCGCCTTCCTGACGGATGAAGCGCGCCACATCGGCATTCTTGCCCCGAGTATTGAGCGGTATCTCTACCAGTTCCAGCGACAGCTCGGCGGGCAGACGCTTGGCATACTCGTGCCAGCCTTCTTCCACCCACTTGGGCATGCGTGAACCGACAGCAATCAGACGCAGGCGCACAGCCGTTCCTTATTCCTGGTCTTTGTTGAGCTTGTCGAAGTGCGCGTGACCCACTTCCGGGCTGTGGTGCTTGCCATCGGCGGCACGGCTCTGTTCGGCGCCTTTCCACAGGCGCTCCAGGTCGTAGAACTGGCGGGCGTTGGAAGTCATCATGTGCACGATCACGTCGTCCATGTCCAGCAGCACCCAGTCGCTGTCGCCCTTGCCTTCTTCACCCAGCGGCTTGACGCCCTGGGCCTTGACGGCTTCGCGCACCTTGTCGAGCATCGCGCCGATCTGGCGGTTCGACGTACCGGTCGCGATGATCATGTAGTCGGTGATGCTCTGCTTGTCGCGCACGTCCAGCACCTGGATGTCCTGGGCTTTCACGTCTTCCAGGGCCGCCACGGCGACTTTTACCAGCTCTTCGCCAGCCAGCTCAGGACCAACGTGGGCTTCAACCGGCAGCGGGGCGCTTTTGAACGTGCCTTTGCGCTTAACTTTGCTTACGTCTTTGTTCGTCATATAAAACCTGTTTTGCTCGTATGTTCGGGCGCTCGCGCTACGACTGTGCGTAGGTTCAAGCGCGCCTTTTCAGTTCGACGCACGGTAAAGCCCGTGCGCATCGATGTAGGCCAGGACCGCGTCAGGCACCAGGAAACGTACCGACTTCCCGCTGGCCAGCAGTTGACGGATCTGGGTGGCGGACACCGCAAGCGGGGTCTGCCAGACGAATGCAATATTCCCGTTCGGCCCGGTCAGGGCCAAGGGGTCACTTACCGACCGCGCGGCCAGCAGGTTGCGCAAGGCATCCGGCGGTTCGCTGTCGGCATCCGGGCGTTGCAAAACCAGGATGTGGCAATGCTGGAGGAGTTCCTCCCAGCGATGCCAAGAGGGCAGGCCGCAAAATGCGTCCCAGCCCAAAAGCAGAAACAACTGGTCATCGGCGCCCAACTCGGCGCGCATCAGCTCCAGGGTGTCGACAGTGTAGGACGGTTTGTCGCGCTTGAGCTCGCGATCGTCCACCACCAGCGGCGCAATGCCTTCAACCGCCAGGCGCACCATTTCCAGGCGTTGTTGCGGCGCCACCTGCGGCGTGTCGCGATGCGGCGGCCGGAAATTGGGGATCAGCCGCAGCTCGTCCAACGCCAGCGCGTCCGCCACTTCCAACGCACTGCGCAGATGGCCGATGTGCACGGGGTCGAAAGTACCGCCGAGCAACCCGATGCGTTTAGCCATCAAGTGCGCACATGACCGTCGCCGAACACCACGTACTTCTCGCTGGTCAGGCCTTCCAGCCCAACCGGGCCACGGGCGTGAAGCTTGTCGGTGGAGATACCGATCTCCGCCCCCAGGCCGTACTCGAAGCCGTCGGCAAAGCGCGTCGAGGCGTTGATCATCACCGAAGCGGAATCCACTTCGTTGAGGAAACGCCGCGCATCGCTGAAATGCTCGGAAACAATGGCATCGGTGTGCTTGGAGCCGTAAGTGTTGATGTGTTCGATGGCCTCGTCCAGATTGTCGACAATCTTGATCGACAGGATCGGCGCCGTGTATTCGGTGTACCAGTCCAGCTCGGTCGCCTCGATCACGTCCGCGCCCAACAGTGCTCGGGTGCGCACGCATCCGCGCAGCTCCACGCCCTTGTCGCGGTAGATGGCGGCCAGCGGCGGCAGCACGCGCTCGGCAATACCGGCGTGCACCAGCAGGGTTTCCATGGTGTTGCACGGGGCGTAGCGGTGCGTCTTGGCGTTGTCGGCGATGCGGATCGCCTTGTCGAGGTCGGCGGCGACGTCGATGAACACGTGGCACACGCCGTCCAGATGCTTGATCACCGGCACCTTGGCCTCACGGCTGACGCGCTCGATCAGGCTCTTGCCGCCGCGCGGTACGATCACGTCGACGAATTCCGGCATGGTGATCAGCGCGCCGACGGCCGCGCGGTCGGTGGTTTCCACCACCTGCACCACTTCAGCGGGCAGTTCGGCCACGGCCAGGCCTTGCTGGATACACGCAGCAATGGCTCGATTGGAATGGATGGCCTCGGAACCGCCACGCAGGATGGTGGCGTTGCCGGACTTGAGGCACAGGCTCGCGGCGTCGATGGTTACGTTCGGACGCGACTCGTAAATGATGCCGATCACGCCCAGGGGCGCGCGCATCTTGCCGACCTGGATGCCGGACGGCAGGTAACGCATGTCGCGGATTTCACCGATGGGGTCAGGCAGCTTGGCCACCTGACGCAGGCCTTCGATCATGTCGTCGATACGTGCCGGGGTCAGCGCCAGGCGGTCCAGCAGGGCCGGTTCCAGGCCATTGGCGCGGCCGTTGGCCAGGTCCAGCTCATTGGCGGCGGCGAGCCCTGCGCGCGAAGCATCCAGAGCGTCGGCGGCGGCCAGCAGGGCACGGTTCTTCTGCGCGGTGCTCGCACGGGCGATCAACCGCGAGGCCTGACGGGCAGCGCGACCCAGGCGGGTCATGTAGTCAAGAACGGACTCAGTCATTGGGTCGGGAAGTCTTGGCAAAGAGGAAAGCGGCAGATTATAGCTGTGACGCCGCCTGACTGACAGCGGTGAGGGGCGGATGGTCGAAATGAACTGTAAAAACCTTGTGTTCAGCCGTAATTAAGGCGGGACTTGTTATGATTCCGTCACATTTAGCCGTATTTACCCTGACCGCCATGCCCAGTTCAATGCCGCAACTCCCCGCCAGCGCCCTGCCCGACAGCTTCTTCGACCGAGACGCGCAATTGCTTGCACAGCAGTTGCTCGGAAAAGTCATCCGCCATCGTGTCGGCGAAATTTGGCTTTCGGCGCGAATTATTGAAACCGAGGCGTATTACGCGGCCGAAAAGGGCAGTCACTCTTCATTGGGCTACACAGAAAAGCGTAAGGCTTTGTTTCTGGATGGCGGCCACATCTACATGTACTACGCCCGCGGCGGCGACTCCTTGAACTTCAGCGCACACGGGCCCGGCAATGCGGTGCTGATCAAATCGGCGTATCCGTGGGTCGACGCGTTATCCGGCCCGGCCAGCCTGGCGCAAATGTTGTTGAACAACCCCAATCCCGACGGCAGCCCGCGCCCGTCCCACAAGCTGTGCGCCGGCCAGACCCTGTTGTGCAAAGCCCTGGGGCTGAAGGTGCCGATGTGGGATGCCAAACGCTTCGATCAGGAGTTGCTCTATGTCGAGGATGTGGGCCAGACACCGGCCCAGATCATCCAGACGACGCGCCTGGGTATTCCAATCGGTCGCGATGAACACCTGATGTACCGCTTCGTCGATGCAAGCTATGCGCCTTATTGCACACGGAACCCGTTGCGCAGGGGCCAGGTCGAAGGGCGCGACTATTTTTTGATTGAGTAAACATTGAGACCTGCAGCACGGCAGATCCCATGTGGGAGTTGGCTTGTGTGGGAGCGGGCTTGCTCGCGAATACGGTGTGTCAGTCGCCGAAGTAGTGACTGATCGACCGCATTCGCGAGCAAGCCCGCTCCCACAATTGGATCTTCAGTGTTCTGAAGAATGTATTGCATTGATGGAGTGGATTGTATGGGCCAATGGCTCGATAGCATTACCGGCTGGTTGAGCCAGAACCCCGAATGGCTGGCGGTGGCGGTATTCATCGTTGCCTGCGTGGAATGCCTGGCCATCGCCGGCCTGATCGTGCCGGGCACGGTATTGTTGTTCGCCATTGCGGCGCTCGCCGGCAGCGGCGCACTGTCGCTCAGTGAAACCTTGCTGCTGGGCTTCCTTGGCGGGTTGCTGGGTGATGGGGTTTCCTACTTCCTGGGCCGACATTTCCATCAGAACATCCGGCGCCTGCCCGGTCTGCGCCAGCACCCGGAATGGATGAACGGCGCCGAAACCTACTTTCACAAGTACGGCATCGCCAGCCTGCTGGTAGGCCGTTTCATCGGTCCGCTGCGGCCCATGCTGCCGATGGTGGCCGGGATGTGCGACATGCCCTTCCCACGCTTCGCGATCGTGAGCATCGTGGCGGCGGCGGGCTGGTCGGTGGCGTATCTCCTACCGGGCTGGGCGACCGGCGCCGCGTTCCGCCTGCCGTTGCCCGAAGGGTTCTGGCCCGAGGCGGCGGTGGTCGCGGGGTGCCTGGCGGTGGTGATCGGGCTGAGCCTGAACAGCAGCCTGCGCGGCCATCGGCGCGCCACCTTATGGATTGGTTGCGCCAGCCTGGTGCTGTTGATCGCGCTGTTTATCGGCTACCACTCGCTGGATAACTTCGACCACGGCCTGAGCGCCCTCGTGCAGGAACACCGCAGCCCCTGGCTGGACGAAGTGATGGTGCGCATCACCCAACTGGGCGAATTCAAGAAGATGTTTGTAGCCAGCGCCCTGTTCACCGGCTTGCTGCTGCTGGCGCGGCAATGGCGTCATGCGCTGTTTGTCGGCGTGACGCTGGCCGGGGCTGCGGTGATCAACACCGCGACCAAGCTGTTTTTTGCGCGCGGCCGCCCGGAAATCCTGACAGACCCCTTGACCAGTTTCAGCATGCCCAGCGGCCACGCGTCCGGCGCGTTCGCGTTTTTTCTGGCCCTGGCGGTTCTGGCCGGGCGCGGCCAACCCACGCGGCTGCGCCTGACCTGGATGCTGCTGGGCTGCATCCCTGCGGCATTCATCGCGCTGTCGCGGGTTTACCTAGGCGCCCATTGGCCCACCGACATTCTCGCCGGCACGCTACTGGCCATGACGGTGTGCGCGTTCAGCCTGGGCATCAGCGAATACCGCCGCCCGCTGCCGGCCATGTCGCAAAAAGTTTGGTGGCTGCTGCTGCCGGCATTGGTGGCGGTACTGAGCTTTATCGCACTGGCCGGCACATCGCACGCGCTGCTGCGCTACGCCTATTGAGCACACACAGGAACATGTAGTGAGCGGGCTTGTCCCGCGCTGGGTGGCGAAGCCGCCCCAACCGAGGCGACCTGGTTCTACCTGAGTTCGGCGGTGCCTGGATTGGGGCCGCTTCGCAGCCCAGCGCGGGGCAAGCCCGCTCACTACAAGATCCCCATCAGGTAAACAGCTCGCCCTGCAACTCATCAAGCAGCATCTGGATCGCATCCAGGCGCTGCTGCGGGTCGTCGAGTTGCAGCAGGTCGATCTTGTCGGCCTCGGAGAAGGGCAGCAGATACGCCAGCTGATGACCCAGGGCTTGCTGCCCTTGCGCATGGGCGTCCATGTCCAGCGACGCCACCATGGGGTGCTCTGCCAACGCCTGGAGCAGCGCAAGCAGGTCGGCGTCCTCTTCTTCCAATGGCCGGTCCGGCAGCTCTTCAAGCCATTGCACCTCGGCCACCAGCAATTGGTCCTTCTGCACGCCCGCATCCCGCACGCGAAACCGGCGCCCGCCTTCGACGCGAATCCCCAGCAGGCCGTTGTCCTGTTGCTTGAAGTCGCGAATCAGCGCTTCGCAGCCAACCAGCGCATAGCCGTCCGGTGCCTGGCCCACTTCCGTGCCGTCGAGGATGCACACCACACCGAAGCTTTCGCCCTTTTTCATGCAGCGGCTGATCATGTCCAGGTAGCGCGCCTCGAACAGTTGCAGGTCGAGGGTGCAGCCAGGGAACAGCACGGTATTGAGCGGGAACAGCGCCAGACTCATAAAGGTTTCCTTAAACCCGGTTTAAACAATCACCGACACGACCAGCGGCAGGAACACCGCCGTGGCCACGCCCATCAGACTCATCGCCAGCGCCGCAAAGGCGCCGCACTCTTCGCTTTCCTGCAGGGCCACCGAGGTGCCGACGGCGTGGGCGGTCATGCCCAGGGCCATGCCGCGCGCCTCAACGCTGTACACACCCAAGCGTGAAAGCAGCGCCGGGCCGACCATCGCGCCCACCACCCCGGTGATCAGCACAAACACCGCCGCCAATGCCGCGACGCCGCCGATCTGCTCGGCCACCAGCATGGCGATCGGCGAGGTCACCGACTTGGGCGCCATGGTCATCAACATCCTGTGCTCGGCGCCGAACCACCAGCCCAGCAGCACACACAGGCCGGTAGCCAACACCCCGCCTACCACCAGCGTAGTAAAAATCGGCCAGAACAATTGCCGAATGCGTCGCAGGTTCAGATAGAGCGGCACGGCCAGCGCCACCGTCGCCGGGCCCAGCAGGACGCCCATGATCTCGGTGCTCTTGCGGTATTCGGCATAGCTCAGGCCACAGGTGAGCAGCACGCCGATCACCAACAGCATGGAGACCAGCACCGGTTGCAGAAAGATCCAGCGGGTTTTCTCAAACCCTGCCAGCACCAGTTGATAGGCGCCCAGAGTAATGCCGATGCCGAACAACGGATGATGAATCACCGCCGTCCACGCACCCTGCCAGTCGAAGATCATTGATCCCCCTCCTTGCGCTTGACCAGGTGCTGCATCAGCACACCGACAAAACCCATGGCGATCACCAGCGACAGGACCAGGGCGCCGACAATGGCCCAGAAGTCTGCGGCAATGTTCTTGGCGTACACCATCACCCCGACCGCCGGCGGCACCAGCAGCAACGGCAGGTAACGCAACAGGCTGCTGGCCGCCAAGCTCAAGGGCTCGCCGACTTCGCCCTTCCACACCAGAAAGCCCAGCATCAATAGCAAGCCGATGATCGGCCCCGGCAATACCGGTAGCAGCAAATGATTGATCGCCGTGCCGATCAGTTGAAACAGCACCAGCCAGGTCAGGCCACGTAACAGCATCCGTCATTCCCCCTCAAGACTCGCCTGCATTATAAGCACGCCCGACCTATGCATCGGCATTCGCCAAAAGCATGGAGGGTTGACCGGGCCCAATGGCCATGATGATCTACATTGGTTCTCTGTCACCCATAACAACTGATGAACCAAGGAGAGACGCAATGCCCTCTGTACCCGTAGCGCAGCTCAAAGATTACGTCGGCAAGGAACTGGGACGTTCCGAATGGCTCACCATCGACCAGGCACGCATCAACCTGTTCGCCGAAGCCACCGGCGATCATCAGTTCATCCACGTCGACCCGGTCAAGGCCGCGCAGACGCCGTTTGGCAGCACCATTGCCCACGGTTTCCTGTCGCTGTCGCTGATGCCCATGCTGATGGAAGACATCCTGATCATGCCCGAAGGCCTGAAGATGGCGGTCAACTACGGCCTGGACAGCGTGCGTTTCATCCAGCCGGTGAAGGTTGATTCCAAGGTGCGCCTGAACGTGACCCTCACCGACGTGACCGAGAAAAAACCTGGCCAATGGCTGTTCAAGGCCACCGCCACCCTGGAGATCGAAGGCCAGGAAAAACCCGCTTACATCGCCGAGTCGCTGTCCCTCTGCTTCGTGTAGGGCCGTACCTGTGGCGAGGCAATAAACCTTGCCACAGTGTATGTAAATTTATGTATGAAACTCGCAGCTGCGGCATACTCGGCGCTCAATTATCCGGATCCCGCTATGCGCCCACTCGCTCCCTTTGCCCTTGCCCTGTTGCTCACCGCTTGCGGAGACGGCGAATCGCTGTTGCCGCCCGATGCGCGCCTGCCTGATGGCGGGCGCTACCGGGGCGACGTGGTCGATGGCTTGCTGCAAGGCCAGGGTCGCGTGGACTATCCCAATGGCAGCTGGTACGCCGGGCAGTTCGACAAGGGCCAATGGCACGGCCAGGGCGAGTGGCATGGCAGCAACGGCGAAGTCTACAAGGGCCAGTTCAAGCAGGGCCTGTTTGATGGCCAGGGCAGCCTGACCACCGCGGGCAGCCAGTACGTGGGCGGGTTCAAGAACGGGCGACGCAACGGCGAAGGCACCCTCAAAGAGGGCAAGATGACGTATCGCGGCGAGTTCAAGGACGACCAGTACTCCGGCCTCGGTCGCCTGGAGCTGGCCGACGGCAGCCAGTACCAGGGCCAGTTCGCCCACGGCAAGCCCAATGGCGAAGGCCAGCGCAACGACGACAGCGGTAACCAGTTCAGCGGCCATTTCGTCGATGGCCAACTGGAAGGCAACGGCACGTTCAACAGCGCCGATGGCGACATCTATGTTGGCCAGTTCAAACAGAACCAGCTCAACGGCAAAGGCCGCTATGAGAACGCCGACGGCGACGTGTGGATCGGCCAATTCAAGGAAGGCGCGCTCAGCGGCAAGGGCGAGTTGATTGGTGTCGACGGCAGCCACTATGTCGGTCAGTTCAGCGATTGGCGCTTCAGCGGCGAAGGCCGCCTGAACCTCACCGACGGCAGCTTCTATATCGGCGGCTTCGACGGCGACAGCTACCAGGGCAAAGGTACCCTTGTGCTAACCGACGGCACCGTACAGGCCGGCACCTGGGTCAACGGCATGCGCGTGCGTGACGCCGACGGCGGCTTGTTGCCCGACCCACTGGAAATCGGCGTGCTGGCCCAGGGCCGCCTGCTGGACGCGGCCCTGATCGCCGTGCCCGCCTCCACGCCTGCGGTGGAGCTGTACACCCTGGCCGTGGCCGGCGACGGCAAGCAAAGCGTGTTCCTGCGCGAGGCCGATTACGTCAGCAACCTGCTAGCCACCCGTTTCGGCGCGCGCGGGCAGGTACGCCTGGTCAACCACCGCGACCACATCACCGACCGCCCGCTGGCCACCCGAGAAAGCCTGCGTCGCGCCGTGCAAACCCTGGCCGAACGCACCGGGCCGGAAGACCTGGTGTTTATCTACATGACCAGCCACGGCACCCACGAACATGAATTGGTGCTGGACCAACCGCGCATGGAACTGGCCGACCTGCCCGCCGATGAGCTGGCCGCCGTGCTGGCGCCACTGAAGAACCGCGACAAGATCGTGGTGATTTCGGCCTGCTACTCCGGCGGCTTCATCCCGGCCTTGAAAGATGAGCGCACCCTGATCATGACCGCCTCCCGGGCCGATCGCGTGTCGTTCGGCTGCTCGGAGGAAGCCGATTTCACTTACTTCGGCGACGCCCTCTTCGCCCAGGCCTTCAACCAGACCGACGACTTGCAGCACGCCTTCAAACTGGCCCAACTGCATGTGGCCGAACGCGAACAGGCGGACAACTTCGAAGCCTCTGAACCACAGATCTGGGCCCCCAAGGGCGTCATCGCCCACTGGCAATTATTACGCAAGCAGCAGGCACGAAAGGCGCTCGAAAGCGTCTCAATGAATAGCAAGGAAGCCAAAGGCAACTAAGCTGTAACGTGTAACAAGGGGGAAACACCATGTACCTGACGCCTCAGCATATCCTGCTTGCCGGAGCCTCCGGCCTTACCGGCGAACACCTGCTCGACCGCCTGCTCAACGAACCCACCGTGACCCGCGTGCTTGCACCGAGTCGCAAACCGCTGGCCGAACACCCGCATCTGGAAAACCCCGTCGGCGACCCGGCGGTGATCCTGCCGCAACTGAGCGGCCGGGTGGACATCGCCTTCTGCTGCCTGGGCACCACCATCAAACAAGCGGGCTCCGAAGCCGCCTTTCGCGCCGTCGACCTGGACCTGGTCGTGGCCTTCGCCAGGCGTGCGCGCGACATGGGGGCGCGGCACCTGATCGTGATCAGCGCAATCGGCGCCGATCCGAAATCCTCGATCTTCTACAACCGCGTCAAAGGCGAAATGGAAGAGGCGCTCAAGGCCCAGGGCTGGCCACAACTGACCATCGTGCGGCCTTCGCTGTTACTGGGGGAACGGCTGGAACCGCGCCTGGCCGAGCAACTGGCCGGGCCATTGTCACGGCTGATTCCAGGCAAGTACCACGGCATTGAAGTGTGCGAGCTGGCCCGAGCCATGTGGCGTCTGGCGCTCGAAGAGCAGGATGGGGTGCGGGTGGTGGAGTCGGATGAGTTGCGCAAGCTGGGCAAGTAATCCGATTTAACTGACTGACAGAGATCCAAATGTGGGAGCGGGCTTGCTCGCGAATACGATGGATCAGTCACATTACTAGTCGACTGATGCACGGCCTTCGCGAGCAAGCCCGCTCCCACATTATTTTTGTGTTGCCAGTGAGATTACGCTACAGACCGCCGGTGGCGTTGAAACCCACCCCAATCACCGTCAACACCGACAAGGGCAACAGCAGCGTGTCGAGCAACGCACTCGCCGGCAGGTCAAGACCGGGGTAACCCGGCGCCTCGGCACCAAACCTGTCCTTGGCGCAGCAACCGCCATTCATTGCATACAGATCCAGGCGCGTACCGGCATACACCACCGGCGCGTTTGGCTGCGCCGCGTCCAGCGTGCGCACGGTGGCGCAGCCCGTGAGATGCAACGCCAGCACCACCAACAGGACCTTATTCATCATTGCTCAAATGGTGTTCGCCCCAGCGCGGCAGCATGTCCTGAGGGATGTTCAGCAGGTTGAGAATGCGCGCCACCACAAAGTCCACCAGGTCATCGATGGTTTGCGGCTGGTGATAAAACCCTGGCGAGGCCGGCAGGATCGTCACGCCCATGTTCGACAACTTGAGCATGTGCTCCAGGTGGATGCTCGAATACGGCGCTTCACGGGGCACCAGGATCAACTGGCGCCGTTCCTTCAACGTCACGTCCGCCGCGCGCTCGATCAAGTTGTTGCAGGCACCGGTGGCAATCGCCGACAAGGTACCGGTGGAACACGGCACCACCACCATCGCCGCCGGCGCACCGGAGCCGGAGGCCACTGGCGACATCCAGTCTTCCTTACCGTAAACCTTGATCTGCCCCGCCGCCGCACCGGTGTATTCGGTCAGGAAGGCCTGCATCATCTGCACCTTGGGCGGCAGCGCCACGTCGGTCTCGGTCGCCATCACCAACTGCGCGGCCTTGGAGATCAGGAAGTGCACCTCACGGTCTTCACGCACCAGGCAATCGAGCAGGCGCAAACCATAGGGCGCGCCGGATGCACCGGTCATCGCCAGGGTGACGCGCTCCGGGCCGCTCATTCGAGCGCCTCGGCCAGTTTGCCATGCAGGCCGCCGAAGCCGCCGTTGCTCATGACCACCACGTGCGTGCCGGGCGTGGCCAAGCGCTTGACGTGTTCGATGATGCCTTCGATGGAATCACACACGGTGGACGGCACCGTGCACAACGCTGCAATCGCCGGCAGGTCCCAGCCGAGATTGGCCGGCGCGTACCACACCACCTGGTCGGCATCGTCGACGCTTTGCGGCAGGCCATCACGGTGGGCGCCCAACTTCATGGAGTTGGAACGCGGCTCGACAATCGCAATGATTGGCGCATCGCCGACACGCTTGCGCAGGCCATCCAAGGTAGTAGCGATTGCAGTCGGGTGGTGGGCAAAGTCGTCGTAGATGGTAATCCCGTTCACGTCGGCGACTTTTTCCATGCGCCGCTTCACGCTCTTGAAGACGCTGAGCGCGGCAATGCCCATGGACGGCACCACGCCCACATGCCGTGCGGCAGCCAACGTGACCAACGCATTGGCAACGTTGTGCTGGCCGGTCATGTCCCACTCGACAATGCCTTGGGCTTGGCCTTCGAACAGCACTTCAAACCTGGAGCCGTCCTCGCTGAGCAGGTTGACCTGCCACTGCCCGCCCGCGCCGGTGGTTTGCACCGGGGTCCAGCAGCCCATCTCGATCACGCGCTGCAAGGCGGGCTCGGTGGTGGGATGGATCACCAGGCCCTCGCTTGGAATGGTGCGCACCAAGTGGTGGAACTGACGCTCAATGGCTGGCAGATCGGGGAAAATGTCAGCGTGATCGAATTCCAGGTTGTTCAGGATCGCCGTGCGCGGGCGGTAGTGAACGAACTTGGAACGCTTGTCGAAAAAGGCACTGTCATACTCATCCGCCTCGATCACGAAGAACGGCGTATCGCCCAGGCGCGCCGACACCGAGAAGTTCTGCGGCACGCCGCCGATCAGGAAACCCGGAGCCATGCCCGCATGCTCCAGCACCCAGGCCAACATGCTGCTGGTGGTGGTCTTGCCGTGGGTGCCGGCAACCGCGAGCACCCAGCGGCCTTGCAACACATGGTCCGCCAGCCATTGCGGGCCGGACACATAAGGCAAACCTTTATTGAGCACGTATTCGACGGCCGAGTTGCCGCGCGACATGGCGTTGCCGATCACGACCAGGTCCGGGACCGGGTTGAACTGCGAGGGGTCGTAGCCTTGGGTCAGCTCAATGCCCTGGGCCTCGAGTTGCGTGCTCATGGGCGGGTAAACGTTGGCATCGGAGCCCGTCACGTGATGGCCCAGCTCTTTGGCAAGTACCGCCATCGAACCCATGAACGTGCCGCAAATACCGAGAATATGAATGTGCATAGTCGACCTCGTAAAACATCGAGGCAGGTTAGCGCAGGGTGGAAAAGTTCGCACGCTTTAGCTGAGGGCGAAACGCCCGTCGGTGGGATACGACGGGCGCATGGGCAGGGTTAACGCGACGCTAGCCATCCTGGAGAGTGATCAACCGGTCCGATACTTTATCCATAGGCAGCACGGGCGTATTGGATTTAGGCACAGACGTGACTTTCAGGGCCCCCAGCAAGGCAGAAAGGGCTGCCATCCGGCTCTCCAGATCGATAACGCGCTCCTTGATGTCGTCTTTATCAGGCCCCGTGGACGCCGGTTGGAAGTCAATTCCCTGGGCCTTGGCGTCTTTACCCAGCTGCCCCTCGACATAACCGATCATGGCCTCAAGCGAGTCAAGGCGCTCTTCTCTTGTTTGCATCACCCATTTCAGGTTCGGCCCGACACTCTGCTCGTCACGCAGTTTCGACAAGGTGTTGACCAACAGAAAAACGCTGTTCTGCGCATGATCGACGAGCCGCTCCTCTTCGATGTTTTCTTGAGTCGCGGGTTCAGCCGTCGGATTGATAATTGGCTTGAGCCGTTCGTTGGCACTCCCGACGGCAACCATGAAAATCGACGTTACCGGTACGTTGATCGCCGTCGTGATCGCTGCTGTCTTGAGCAGGGTCTTGTTAGTCGGTGGAAGGGCTGTCTCCTTCTCCTTGACGGCGGCTTTGGCATTCTCTTCAAGGGTATGCGCGGAAAAGGGTCCGGCATCTTGCCCATTGACACGGCCAGGACTGGGCTGACCGAACAACTGGTCACGGATTCGCGCATCCCTGGCGGTGCGCCAGGCTTTTCGCTGTTTTTCTACATACGCGGCCATTTCGGGGGTTTGTCCAGCGCCTGAGGAGGATGCGTCGTCCGGCTGCCGGGTTCCACTCGCATGACCTGGGCCATCAAAACCATTCACTTTGGAATTCACGAACGCTTGATCGAACGTTTGATGACCTGCGTCCACATTGCCGCGTAGGGTACCTCCAGAGCTGGGCGCTTCAACCCGTGCCGGACTCGGCAAACTCTCTCTGGAGCCGCTCCTCAGGATACCGCCAATTAATCCACCAATTTTTGAACATTTGATAACTCGATACGCTTTTTTGTGACCGGTACCCGCTTTGAATACAATCGAAGTGCGGATAGAAAGTAACGTCGTTGTTCTTGTTGTTGAACGCTTCATCGTCATTCACCTTATTGGGTAGGTAAAAAACATTCATATTTCCTGTCGAATGAATAGGCTACTTTGGAAACACTCCACGACCTGAACACATCCCCGATTCAAGTCTGCAATGAACTTACAACACCAAACTGTGCCAGCTGAACACCGAACGGCGTTTTAGTGACAACGTTATAGGCATACCATGCACCTTTTTTGAGGACTGCCACGGTCGGCCGCCATACACCTTCCTCGGTTGCGTGAAAAAAACCTTTTACAATATCGCCCTCCTTATAGACTTTAGTAACATCGTAACTTCCATAATGCCCTCTCAAGCGCGACAACACATCCTGACCCTGCTCCGCCAAGAATTTCACATCTTTATAACCGGCGCGTGCGCCTTTATTTAAGTTTTTGGCAATATTGACGGAATCGGTATAACCCACGGACGCCCCGACACCCGCCACCACGCCACTTTTAATTATATTCAAGGCACTTTTGCCGGCCTTGGCGGCTTTTCGCGCGGCATTCGCGCCCGGAATGACAAAGCCGAGAATATCGAACCCAATATTGAAAAGCGCCCCACCTACGTCGCCGTTGATGGCGTCTTGAACACCATCATAAAAAGGCACGAGGCTCAGAAAAAAACCCTTCAACTTTTGGTCATAAGCGCGTCCTTTTTCAAGGTCGGTGACACCCGCCGTTTCATTGGCAAGAGCGCTATAGTCTTTGGTGAAATAACCACCTGCCGTTTGTGCGAGCACACCATATTTATCAGAGAAATAATCACCTTGTTTCTTTCCCTCCGGCGCGGGCAGATCGCGTTTTTTATCGGTTTTCCCATACTGCGCGTAGGTATGCGGCAAGCCCGGAATATACCCTTCGCTTTTCCCTCCAAAAAAAGCACGGTCATCCAGGTCGATCCGCCTGCCCGGAAAGCCATCTTCTTTAATGATCTTGCCTTCGGCGGGAAAGTAACTGTAGGCGCTGACGCCCCCATCAGGCTCTACCACCTTCATCAGTAACCCATGCTTGCCTTTCAACGCTTCAAGCTCCTGCGCCGTGGGCGCTGGAGGCAGGCATTCCCTGGGTGTCAACAAACCGGAGGTACAAGGCCCGTTCTCGATATAGGCGCGAGACACCTCAAAAAAACTTATGTCCGACTGGCTGATACGTGCCTTGTCCGCCACGGGCAACAGTGAAAGCTGATATTTGAACAGGATAGCCCAGGCACTTGCCTGTACCTTGCGGTACTCCTGAAACCTCGTTGCAAACACTTTATTAATATCAGGTGTCAGTTCAGACAAACGCGACTTCATGCGTTCATAGGGAAAACGCCGCTCATCGTTGGATACCCAAGAGTCCGGCTGGATCGGCCCCGTCATGTAAATATCCAACAACGATATCGGTTTATGTTTCACGGATGCCTGTTCCACCACCTCAAGCGTTGGGTCCACCTCCGGAAATACTCGTTTCAACTCTGCCAGCGCCAATTCCCGACGCGTCGTCGGCGCTGTCTTCATGGCATCACTCGCCCAGCGAAGCTCTTTTTGCTGCTTGTTGAGTACCTCTTGCGCATGCTCGGCCTGAGCATCCGAATAGGCATGACTCGCGCTGGTGTCGATGACCCGATTGGCAATACCCCACGCAATGATGGGGTCGCGCGCGGCGACGCTCAGTTGATCCTCGCCCTCAATAGAAACCGGCGGCGTATTACCGAAAGCCATCACTTGGCTGAACGTCATGTTCGCCGCCGCGCCAGGCACTTGCTGCTCTATTCGCGAAACCTCTATACAAAAATTCGTCCAAGTATGGGAACCGTATACAAGATTGGGCGGGATGTTTTTAACTAGAAACTCAGGGGCTGCTGCCGATAATAAAAGGCGTGCGGCGACGGCTGCACCCTCGTCGCCAATCTTGCCGGCCAGATGCGCCGTGAAGCGTTTGACGATCTCTGCCACGGAGGCGCCCGCATTATCGCCGCTGTAAAGGTTGTATCCCGCCAGGTTGAACGGCGACTTGCCCAGGCCAGGATCGAGCTCCTGCACCAGGGCAACGCTGAGACTTTCAATCGCGCTCGTGGGTGTATTGGCAAGATTGAGCTCCCTGCGGATCAACTTACCCAGCCGCTGCGCCTCAGGTGTCCGCAGGAGCTGGTCAAGGGCGATTGACGGGGAATCCGTCATGGCCTTTCTCAGATGGCCTGGAAGATGGTTGATCAACCGACTCAAGAGGCTGCTCGCTCCAGGCGCGGTCGCAGCCTCTGGCGTAGTGGATGGCTGTGTCTGCGCTTTTACAAGCAGTCCCATCTTGCGCAGTGAAGTAGACGACAGCTCACGTCCGATAGGCCGTACACCACCGGCATACACGCCCGGCGCCCTGTGCGCCAGGTCAAAGGACAACGCAGAGGCCAACGCGTTAGCCTGGACACGGTTCACAGGCACTTTGTAGTCCTCCAGCCTGAGCATGTGGGCGAGGCTCATCGCACTGCTCCGCTCACGCTCAAATAGCGCAGAACGAGGATCGACGGGCACGTTGATTTTCTCCAGATCGACACGCCCGTCGGCGTCGTCGACCAGGGCGTTCAATGCGCTTATCAGCCTGTGCCGGTTGGCCTCATCGCCCAGCGCTTGCCGATGCGCCGCCAGCGCGGCGTCGGAGTGGGTCGACAGGTGAGCTTCATCCAGCTTGAAGCCGGGATTATCCTTGAACTGTTTGAGGCGGACGCTGACTTGGGCGGCGTTGAAAAGGTCAGGCTCTTTGTAGAATTGCGCGACCAGGGTCATCGACACACCACCCTGCCCGCTCCCGGGGTATCGCAGCGCTTGACCGTGCTCGGGGGCAAACACCCTGCCAAGGGATAGGAGCGTGCGGGAAACATCAGACCACCCTGAATCGTCTGACAAATAAAAGGTTTTGGGCCGACCGTCTACATAGCCTTTTATCTCTCCGCGAGCCGGAATCAGCGTCAGCCAGCGCAAATCAAGCCCCTGCTTTTCAGCCCACGCCACAAAGCCCTCGCTTTTAAATGCACTGTCCAATTGGGCATACCAGAGCGCCACTGTAGAGTGCGGCGGAACTTGCATATCGGGCGGTTCGAGGGAAGTTTTATAACTGCCATCAAGCAATAAGGCGGCGAATGAACGGGCGACTTCAGCATCGGCCTCAGCTCGGCTTATTGAGCGTTCAGTTGATTGAGCCGAAAGGCGGCTTTTATCAATCGTGATTGAATTTTCACCCCTATCAGCTCGCGAGCTGAAGGGCGTCGTCATTTGGGGTACATGCACATTTGTAATCTTCATAGCCCACCCTCAACGCAGCGACTGAGTGTCCAAACAACCGACGCCTCAACATACTCAATGAGTGGGACAAACCTGAAAAACGCGCGACATTAAAAATCGACATAATATTGCCGACTTCCGACAACTTACACACCACGGTCAAGTATTAACTTACACGCGAATAAAAGTTAAAAAACGCTGTAGGCTAAACTACCGAACCTCGTGAAATCTCGTACTTCCTTAACTTGCGGTACAACGTATTTCGGCTCACGCCCAATTGCGTTGCCGCATGGCTCATATGCCAGCGCTGTTGCTCCAGAGCGGCCAGCAAGGTTGACCGCTCGGCCTCTTCAAAGGGGGACAGCGAAGAAACACTTAACTGAGCGTGAGGCACACGAGCGTGACGAATCATCGGCGGTAAATTTTCCACCCCCACCTTGCCGTCTTCGCACAGCGCGACCAGCGTGCGTAATACCGTACGCAACTGTCGGACGTTGCCCGGCCAGGCAAACGCCAACAGCGCGTCACGCGCAGCCGGCTCTAGGCATACAGCGTGTTCACCGGCTTCCTGCGCCAGCAACAGGTCCAACAATTGCGATTTGTCACTGCGTTGACGCAACGCCGGCAGGGCAATTTCCAGGCCATTGAGACGGTAATACAAGTCCTCACGAAAGCCGCCGTCCTCTACCCGGGCCAGCAGATTGCGGTGGGTAGCGCTGATAATTCTGACGTTAACGGCTTGGGGCTCACCACCGATAGGCACGACCAATCGATCTTCCAGCACCCTGAGCAGACGGGTCTGCAGCGCGAGGGGCATATCGCCGATCTCGTCGAGGAACAGGGTGCCGCCATCCGCTTGCTGCAACTTGCCTTGCATGCCCTCTTTGCGCGCGCCGGTAAAGCTGCCGCCGCGATAGCCGAACAGTTCGCTTTCGATCAGGCTTTCCGGAATGGCGGCGCAGTTGAGTGCAACGAACGCCTTGTCGGCGCGCTGGCTGGCCTGATGCACCGCCTTGGCGAAGGCCTCTTTGCCGGAGCCGGTTTCGCCGATGATCAATAACGGCACGTCGCGCTCGAATACCCGCAGCGCCTTGCTGAAATCCTGCTGCAGCGCTGGATCGCCAAGGCAGATACCAGGCAGGCGCGGCCGCTCCAATGCGGCAGGCTTGGCGACGAACGCCGGGGGGCGGCGTGCCTGGCCGCGTAATGCCGCGAACAGCTGCCGCCCATCACGGGTACGCAACGGCCAACTGGCCGTGGCATTGGCGCTGGCGCGTTCGAGCAACTGGTCCAGGGAGCAGTCGAAAAACGCCTCCACCGGCTGCCCCAGCAAACGGCCACGCAACTGCCCCAGCAGGTTCAGCGCGCTCTGGTTGACCGCGCATACGCGTCCTTCGCCGTCGAATGCCAACAGTCCTTCGCTGAACAGCCCCACCGACTCCGCCTGCAGGTGAAAGCGCAGCAACCAGTGGTTTTCGAAATGACGCAGGAAGTAGCAACTCTCGATCATCTTCGCCGACAGGTTCACCAGCGCCATGGTATGGAACTGGCTCTGGCGCGACACCGCTTCGCGCGCCGAGGACACATCCAGCACCGCCAGCAGGTCGCCATGGGGGTCGAACACCGGGCTCGCCGAACAGGTCAACCCGGTGTGGCGACCACGGAAGTGCTCGTCGCGATGAATGGTCAGGGACTGGCGCTCCACCAGACAGGTGCCGATGCCATTGGTGCCTTCGCAGGCTTCGCTCCAATCGGCGCCCAGCCACAGCCCGGCTCGCTCGAAGATCTTGCGTTCGGACGGCGCGGTGACGCAGTTGAGGATCACCCCGCGCGCATCGGTCAACAGCACGGCATGACCCGCACCCGAGAGCTGTTGATGCAGGCTGTTCATCTCACTGCCGGCGATGTGCAGCACCTGTTGCAGGCGTTCGCGGCTTTCCAGCAGGCGGCCATGTTCAAGCACGGTGGGAGCAATGGTTTGGGCAGGGTCGAGGTGGTAGTCCTCCAGGCAACGCAGCCAGGAGCGGGCGATGGACGGGTCGCTTGACGGGTCGCGGCCATGGGCCACGGTGAGCACCTGCTGGGCATGCCGGCTGAAATGATCGTTGTGCATTTCTTATTATTCTCCCTGCGTGAGAACGCCCAGCATCCCTCAGCCATCCAGGCAATGCAATCCCGGGCCGGCCCACCGGTCACTGGCTGTACCGGTTATGGCACAAACTGTCACCCTGCCTGTACCACGGTCGTGACAGTCACGCCTTGCGACAACTCCAACCCCTTGAGTTTGCTGGCCCGTACAGCAGTGGCCCAACCTTTGCTCTACGCTTTATCAAGCGCTTTGCGCTGCGCTCCCAATAAACATAAAAGCCAGGAGATACCCACCATGCGTTACGCACACCCCGGCACTGAAGGTGCCATCGTTTCGTTCAAGGCCAAGTACGGCAACTACATCGGCGGCGAATTCGTTGCGCCGGCCGATGGCAACTATTTCACCAACACTTCGCCGGTCAACGGCAAGCCAATCGCTGAATTCCCGCGCTCCACTGCCAAGGACATCGACAAGGCACTGGACGCAGCCCATGCCGCCGCCGACGCCTGGGGCAAGACCTCGGCCCAGGACCGTTCGCTGGTCCTGTTGAAAATCGCCGACCGCATCGAACAGAACCTCGAACTGCTGGCCATCACCGAAACCTGGGACAATGGCAAGGCCGTGCGCGAAACCCTCAACGCCGACATCCCATTGGCCGCTGACCACTTCCGTTATTTCGCAGGCTGCATCCGCGCCCAGGAAGGCACCAGCGCCGAGATCAACGAACACACCGCGTCCTATCACTTCCATGAACCGCTGGGCGTGGTCGGCCAGATCATCCCGTGGAACTTCCCGCTGCTGATGGCCGCCTGGAAACTCGCCCCGGCCCTGGCCGCCGGCAACTGCGTAGTGCTCAAGCCGGCCGAGCAAACCCCGCTGGGCATCAACGTGCTGATGGAATTGATCGGCGACCTGCTGCCCCCGGGCGTGCTCAACGTGGTGCACGGTTTCGGCAAGGAAGCCGGCGAAGCGCTGGCCACCAGCAAACGCATCGCCAAGATCGCGTTCACCGGCTCGACCCCGGTGGGCTCGCACATCATGCATGCGGCGGCCGAGAACATTATTCCGTCCACCGTCGAGCTGGGCGGCAAGTCGCCGAACATCTTCTTCGCCGACATCATGAAAGCCGAACCTTCGTTCATCGAAAAGGCCGCTGAAGGCCTGGTGCTGGCTTTCTTCAACCAGGGCGAAGTGTGCACCTGCCCTTCCCGCGCGCTGGTGGAAGAGTCGATCTACGACGACTTCATGAAAGTGGTTATGAAGAAAGTCGAGCAGATCAAACGCGGCGACCCGCTGGACACCGACACCATGGTCGGCGCCCAGGCGTCCGAGCAGCAGTTCGACAAGATCCTGTCCTACCTGGAAATCGCCAAGGGCGAAGGCGCGCAACTGCTCACCGGCGGCAAGGTCGAGAAGCTCGAAGGCGATATGGCCGGCGGCTATTACATCCAGCCGACCCTGCTCAAGGGCACCAACGAAATGCGCGTGTTCCAGGAAGAAATCTTCGGCCCGGTGGTGAGTATCACCACATTCAAGGACGAAGCCGAAGCCCTGGCGATTGCCAACGACACCGAGTTCGGCCTGGGCGCAGGCGTGTGGACCCGCGACATCAACCGCGCCTACCGCATGGGCCGGGCGATCAAGGCGGGCCGCGTGTGGACCAACTGCTACCACCTGTACCCGGCGCATGCCGCGTTCGGCGGTTACAAGAAGTCTGGCGTGGGCCGTGAGACGCACAAGATGATGTTGGATCACTACCAGCAGACCAAGAACTTGCTGGTGAGTTACGACATTAATCCGTTGGGCTTTTTCTAACCAACCTCCCGTCCCACATTTAGTTCTTCACAAGTACTTGCAACTGCATTCGGCACACAGAGGCCGAGTTAAAAACAATAACAAACGAAAGGTACTTCCCTATGCCTAGCGAACCCACTGGATCCTCCGTCGACTTCGAAAAAGTCGACTCCCAATATTTCCAACAACGCGAACTGAAAAAAGGCGCCGCCGGCTGGGTGCTTCTGGTTGGCCTGGGTGTCGCCTACGTGATTTCCGGCGACTACGCCGGCTGGAACTTCGGCCTGGCCCAGGGCGGCTGGGGCGGGATGTTCCTCGCCACATTACTGATGGCCACCATGTACTTGTGCATGTGTTTTTCCCTGGCCGAGCTGTCTTCCATGATCCCCACCGCAGGGGGTGGCTACGGCTTTGCCCGCAGCGCCTTTGGCCCTTGGGGCGGGTTCCTCACCGGCACCGCCATCCTGATCGAATACGCCATCGCCCCCGCCGCCATCGCAGTGTTTATTGGTGCCTATTGCGAGTCGCTGTTCGGTATCGGCGGCTGGATGATTTACCTGGCGTTCTACATCATCTTTATCGGCATCCACATTTTCGGCGTCGGCGAAGCCTTGAAGCTGATGTTTGTGATCACCGCCGTGGCCGCGATTGCCCTGGGCGTATTCCTGGTGGCGATGGTGCCGCACTTCAACGTCGCCAACCTGCTGGATATCCCGGTGAGCGAAGCCAAGGGCGCCAGCAGCTTCCTGCCGTTCGGCTATGTGGGGGTGTGGGCGGCGATTCCCTATGCCATCTGGTTTTTTCTCGCGGTAGAGGGCGTGCCCCTGGCGGCTGAAGAAACCAAGAACCCGAAACGCGACCTGCCGCGCGGCTTGATCGGCGCCATTGTGGTGCTGACCAGCTTTGCCCTGCTGATCCTCGTCATCGCTCCGGGCGGCGCCGGCACGTATGCACTGGTCAAATCCGGCAACCCACTGGTGGAAGCGCTGGCCCTGGCCTACGGCGGTTCGACCTGGATGGGCAGCTTCGTCAACCTGGTCGGCCTGGCCGGGCTGATCGCCAGCTTCTTCTCGATCATCTACGCCTATTCGCGGCAGATCTTCGCGCTGTCCCGTGCCGGCTACCTGCCGCGCAAGCTGTCCCAGACCAACAAAAGCAAGGCGCCGGTACTGGCCTTGGTCATCCCCGGCATCATCGGTTTTGGCCTGTCGCTGACCGGCCAGGGTGATTTGCTGATCCTGGTGGCGGTGTTTGGCGCGACCATTTCCTATGTATTGATGATGGCCGCGCACATCACCCTGCGCATCCGCCGCCCCAAAATGGATCGCCCCTACCGCACGCCGGGCGGCATCTTCACTTCGGGCGTCGCGCTGGTACTGGCCTGCGTGGCCGTAGTGGCGGGCTTTCTGGTGGATCCGCGGGTGGTGATTGGCGCCGCGATCATCTATGGAGTATTAATTGCTTACTTTGCTTTCTACAGCCGGCATCACTTGGTAGCGGGCACGCCCGAAGAGGAATTCGCGGCGATCCAGGCCGCAGAGGCCGCCCTGCACTGAATGCCGTAAACCTCGACGCGGGCAGCTGCTCGCGTCGTCAAGGAGACTCTGTATGGCAAGCTTTTCCCACGCGGTGGGCGCACAGACCTACCGCTTCGACAGCCTCAAGGACGTGATGGCCAAGGCCAGCCCCGCACGCTCCGGGGACTTTCTCGCCGGTGTCGCGGCGCAGAACGACGGCGAGCGGGTGGCGGCGCAGATGGCGCTGGCGAACATCCCGCTCAAACACTTTCTGCAGGAAGTGCTGATCCCCTATGAAAGCGACGAAGTCACCCGACTGATCATCGACACCCACGATAAGCAGGCGTTTGCCACCGTCAGCCACCTGACCGTCGGCGGCCTGCGTGACTGGCTGCTCAGCGACGCCGCCGATGAACAATCCCTACGCGCATTGGCGCCGGGGCTGACACCGGAAATGGCCGCCGCCGTGTCCAAGATCATGCGCGTGCAGGACCTGGTCCTGGTGGCGCAGAAGATCCGCGTGGTCACGCAATTTCGCGGCACGATGGGCCTGCGCGGGCGTTTATCCACACGACTGCAACCCAACCATCCCACGGACGAGCCGGCGGGCATCGCCGCGAGCATCCTCGACGGCCTGCTGTACGGCAACGGCGACGCCATGATCGGCATCAACCCGGCCACCGACAGCACCGCCTCGATCTGCGCCATGCTGGAGATGCTCGACGCGATCATCCAGCGCTATGAGATCCCGACCCAGGCCTGCGTGCTGACCCACGTCACCACCTCCATTGAGGCGATCAATCGTGGCGTGCCGCTGGACCTGGTGTTCCAGTCGATTGCCGGCACCGAAGCGGCCAACGCCAGTTTCGGCATCAGCCTGAGCCTGCTGCAGGAAGGTTACGACGCGGGCTTGAGCCTCAATCGCGGCACGCTCGGCCAGAACCTGATGTATTTCGAAACCGGCCAGGGCAGCGCCTTGTCGGCCAATGCGCACTCTGGCGTCGACCAGCAAACCTGCGAAACCCGCGCCTATGCGGTGGCGCGGCACTTCAAGCCGTTTCTGGTGAACACCGTGGTGGGTTTTATCGGCCCCGAGTACCTGTACAACGGCAAGCAGATCATCCGCGCGGGCCTGGAAGACCACTTCTGCGGCAAGTTACTCGGCGTGCCCATGGGTTGCGACATCTGCTACACCAACCACGCCGAAGCCGACCAGGACGACATGGACACGCTGCTGACCCTGCTGAGCGTGGCCGGGATCAACTTCATCATGGGCATCCCCGGTTCCGACGACATCATGCTCAACTACCAGACCACCTCGTTCCACGACGCCTTGTATGCCCGCCAGACATTGGGCTTGAAACCCGCGCCGGAGTTTGAACAGTGGCTGGCAAAGATGGGCATCTTCACGCAAGCCGACGGCAAGGTGCGCTTCGGCAACAGCCTGCCGCCGGCGTTCCGCCACGCCTTGGCGCAACTGGGATGAAGGAGCCGCCCGTGCAACTCGACCTGCCTGACAACCCATGGCTGGAACTGCGCCGCCTCACCCCGGCGCGCATTGCGCTGGGCCGCACCGGCACCAGCCTTCCCACCAGCGCGCAGCTGGATTTCCAATTCGCCCACGCCCAGGCGCGCGACGCGGTGCACTTGCCGTTTGACCATGCCGGCCTCAGCCGCCAATTGGCCGAACGCGGCCGCGACAGCCTGCTGCTGCACAGTGCCGCCGCCGACCGGCACAGCTACCTGCAACGCCCGGACCTGGGGCGGCGGCTCAGTAACGATTCGGCACAGGCCTTGCGTGATCACGCCTCGGCCAATCCCGGCGGCGTAGACCTGGCGGTGGTGGTGGCCGATGGTTTATCGGCGCTGGCCGTGCATAAACATACCTTGCCGTTCCTGGCGCGACTGGAGGAACACACCGACGCCGAGGGCTGGTCCTTGTCGCCGGCGATCCTGGTAGAGCAGGGCCGCGTGGCGGTGGCGGATGAAATCGGGCATTTGCTCGGCGCCAAAATGGTGGTGATCCTGATCGGCGAACGGCCCGGCCTCAGCTCGCCGGACAGCCTGGGCCTGTATTTCACCTACAACCCCAAGGTCGGTCTCACCGACGCCTATCGCAATTGCATCTCCAACGTGCGCCTGGAAGGCCTCAGCTACGGCATGGCGGCCCATCGCCTGCTGTACCTGATGCGAGAGGCATGTCGCAGGCAGTTGTCGGGGGTCAATCTCAAGGACGAGGCGCAGGTTCAGACCCTCGAGTCCGACGATCCGGACCTGATGAAAGGTAACTTCCTGCTCAGCCCGCCGCAGGACTGATCGCTGCACGATTGCGCTTTTTCGCACCTTTAGGCAGCATCGAATCACGGCCGCGCGCGTGGTCATACCCATTAGGAAGTTGAGGCCTGGCATGCGGATTACTCAAGCGACCCTGGAACACTTGGACCTGTTGACCCCGTTGTTCGTCAAATACCGCGAGTTCTACGGGGCCCTGCCCTTCCCGGATTCGTCGCGAGCCTTTCTGGAAAAACGCCTGCGCCGCAAGGAATCGGTGATTTACCTGGCGCTGGCGGATGATGACGACAAACGGCTGCTGGGGTTTTGCCAGCTGTATCCGAGCTTTTCATCGTTGTCGCTCAAGCGCGTGTGGATTCTTAACGACATCTATGTCGCCGAAGATGCGCGACGCCAATTGGTGGCGGACAACCTGATACGCACGGCGAAGAAGATGGCCAAGGAAACCCACGCGGTGCGGCTGCGGGTGTCAACCAGCAGCGATAACGAAGTGGCGCAGAAGACGTATGAGTCGATCGGGTTTCGCGAGGACACCGAATTCAAGAACTACACGTTGCCTATCAACGAAGACTGACCGCACTAGCCCAAACACCACAACTCCCCCTGTGGGAGCGGGCTTGCTCGCGAAAGCGGTGGGTCAGTTATAAATTGTCTGACTGAAGCACCGCTTTCGCGAGCAAGCCCGCTCCCACATTTAAACCGCGTGTGCCAAGAGAACCGAGACATCCCCCGCTACAAAACCAACACGCTTTTCACCTCTCAATCCGTATAATGCGGACCTTTCAGGGTTGTAAGAAATGCGGCATACACTTGTAGCCTTATTACCCGAGCTTCCGCACAGGCCTGCAGAGCCGGGCCATTCACACAGGTGCCATCCATGGATTTCAACCCGCTCGACCTTATCCTGCATCTCGATGTTTACCTCGACCTGCTGGTAACCAATTACGGTCCGTGGATCTACGCCATTCTGTTCCTGGTCATTTTTTGCGAAACCGGCCTGGTGGTCATGCCGTTCCTGCCAGGTGATTCGTTGCTGTTTATCGCCGGCGCCGTGGCTGCAGGCGGGGGCATGGACCCGGTGCTGCTGGGTGGCCTGTTGATGCTCGCGGCTATCCTCGGCGACAGCACCAACTACGTGATCGGGCGAACGGTGGGCGAACGCTTGTTCAATAACCCGAACTCGAAAATCTTCCGCCGCGACTACCTGCAAAAAACCCACGAGTTCTACGACAAGCACGGCGGCAAAACCGTGACCCTGGCGCGCTTCCTGCCGATTCTACGCACCTTTGCGCCGTTCGTTGCCGGCATCGCGAAAATGCCTTACCCGCGCTTCTTCGGTTTCAGCGTGCTCGGCACCATCCTCTGGGTAGGCGGCCTGGTGACCCTGGGCTACTTCTTCGGCAACGTGCCGTTCATCAAGAAAAACCTGTCGCTGCTGGTGGTGTTCATCATCCTGCTGTCGCTGGTGCCGATGATCATTGGCGTGTTCCGCAGCCGCTTTGGCCGTGCGTCCTCCGAAGCCAAGCAGCAGTAACCCATCATGTGGTCCCTCAGCGCCTGGCGTCGCCAGCGCTTGCTGGCCAAGCACCCGATTGCCGATGACACCTGGCAGCGGGTGCGCGAGCACCTCACCTTTCTCGACGGCATCAGCCCCGAGCAGGACCAGTGGCTGCGCGAAGCGTGCGTGCTGTTCCTCGCCGACAAACACCTTACCGCCCTGCCCGGCGTCGAACTGCACCAGGAACAACGCCTGCTGCTCGCCGCCCAGGCGCAACTGCCGCTGATGCATCTGGGCGACCTCGACTGGTACCAGGGCTTTCACGAAATCGTGCTGTACCCCGACGACTTCGTCAGCCCCCAGCGCCATCGCGACAGCAGCGGCATCGAACACGAATGGGACGGCGAACACAGCGGCGAAGCCTGGCAACAGGGCCCGGTGATCCTGGCCTGGCCCGGCGTACTGGCCAGTGGCAACTGGGAAGGCTACAACCTGGTCATCCACGAACTGGCGCACAAGCTCGACATGCTCAACGGCGACGCCAACGGCCTGCCGCCGCTGCACAACGACATGCGCGTGCAGGAATGGGCCAGCGTGATGCAAAGCGCCTACGACGACCTCAATCGCCAACTGGACGCCAACCCGAACGCCGACACCGAGATCGACCCCTACGCTGCGGAAAACCCGGCGGAATTCTTCGCCGTCACCAGCGAATATTTTTTCAGCGCCCCGGACCTGCTGGCTAACAGTTATCCACAGGTGTACGCCCAACTCAGCCGCTTTTACCGCCAGGATCCACTGGCCCGCCTCGCCCAACTGCAAGCCAGTGACCCGCGTTATCAACCACAAGGCGAATGACCGTACGACGTCTGGCGCATGGCATCGGCGCCGGAATATGCCTATAATCGCCGCCACTTTTAGGCCAATCCGGCCATGTCATATGGCCAACTAACGGGGGCAACGCCCAATGAGCTACAGCAAGATTCCGGCTGGCAAAGACCTGCCGAACGACATCTACGTCGCCATCGAGATTCCGGCCAACCACGCGCCGATCAAATACGAAATCGACAAAGACAGCGACTGCCTGTTCGTTGACCGTTTCATGGCCACCCCCATGTTCTACCCGGCCAACTACGGTTTTATCCCCAACACCCTGGCTGACGACGGCGACCCCCTCGACGTGCTGGTGGTAACCCCTTACCCCGTCACCCCAGGCTCGGTCATCCGCGCCCGCCCGGTCGGCATCCTGAACATGACCGACGACGGCGGCGGCGACGCCAAGGTTATCGCGGTCCCCCACGACAAGCTGTCCCAGTTGTACGTGGACGTGAAGGAATACACCGACCTGCCGCCCCTGCTGCTGGAACAGATCAAGCACTTCTTCGAGAACTACAAAGATCTCGAAAAAGGCAAATGGGTGAAGATCGACGGTTGGGGCGACGCAGAAGCCGCCCGCGCCGAGATCATGAAGTCGGTCGCCGCCTACAAAGGCTGATACCTGCTCTTCATTGCCTGCGCAATTGAAAAAGCCCCGATCATTCGGGGCTTTTTTGTGGAAAAAATTAAACGACAAGTTCAATATTTTATAAACACCGTTTAACTAGCGCCTGATTCTGAAGTATCAAGCTACAACTAAGCAAAAGCCTACACGCGCAACTCAACGCATGGTTTATTTGATCTGTAAATCCCGCCAGTAAACTCTGCGTTTATGAATACATCAGGTGATCGTTTAAAAGCGTTACTGCGGGAAGTTCATCTTTCCGCCTCCGACTTCGCCAAGAACCGCGGTGTCACGCCTCAACACGTGAACAACTGGTTCAAGCGCGGTGTACCCATGGGCCGACTCAACGAGATCGCAGAATTGCTCTGCGTCTCCAGCCGTTGGCTGCGCACCGGCGAAGGCCCCAAACACCCACCGGCCAACTTCCTGCTGGAAGGCCCGGACACCCGAAAAGGACTGCCCACACTGCGCGAAGGAAGCGGCAAATACCTCACAGGCCCCGCCTGCACCCCGGAAAAAATCGACGTGGAGATCGACCTCCACGCCTCATTCACCTCAACCGAACGCATCCGCATTTCCCTGCACACCTTCGAAACCCTCAACGTAAACCCCGACCGCGCCCTGGGCGCCTACATGGTCGACAACAGCATGATCGACATCATCCAACAAGGCGCCACCCTCGCCGTGGACCGAGGCCGCACCCAAATCATCGACGGCGAGATCTACGCCGTAGAACACGACGGCATGCTGCGCATCAAATACCTCTACAACCGACCCGGAGGTGGTTTGCGCATGCGTAGCCACAATGCCGGCGAACATCCGGATGAATACCTTACGTACGAACAACGCTTTGAGCAGAACTTCCAGATTCTGGGCTGGGTGTTCTGGTGGTCCACGCTGAACAACCGCAGGCCACCGGTGCCGCTGGATGATCACCTGTTGGGCTGGGAAGGCTCTAAATCGGATCCGGAGGTGGGCAACTGAGATGGATGTGGGTATCATGCGCCGCACATTTGGCAGGGGGTGGCTTGAAGCTATTCACCCTGCTCGGCGATGCGGAGGAGTTCCCGCGGATGCCCCTACTATTCAGCCCGACGCGATGTGGGCTGAGCGATTTGAAGGCTGGTGAGGTTTGTCAAAAACAAGCTGAAGCAGTCAGCGAGAAGCCGGCCACAAGCCGGCTTTTTAATGTCTGAAGAATCTCGCATTCGCAAGTCGATGGCTCAATGCCCATTGACTAAACTCGCCCTAACCTCGTCAAGCTAACGTGACTTACGCATTTATGTGCCGGCCTTGCACACTTCAACTCAGATAACGGATTAGGCCACTGCATCTGCGGCCCTTTTTTTTTGCAAATACCGTGGAGAGCCTCGCAGGCCTTATCCGACATGTCGCTAACAGCGACACAAACGCGAAACGTGTCGCAAAAACCAAAAAACAGCGACACGATAGGCACACGTGCTTACACTGACGACATGAAAAAAGACGCTTATACGGGCGTTCTCGCCTTTAACTGTACGACCTAGTGAGCGCGCGCTCCCATGACTAAACCTCATCTTCCCTGGCAGGCCGATAAGCCCTACAACCAGCTTCCGCCATTGCCGCCGACTGCTGAGCTTGAAACTCGAGCAGTACTTAAACGCTGTATTGAAGCCCGTGCAGCCCTGGCTGAATTGAAACAGGCGGCCGAGCTGATCCCTAATCAAACGATGCTTATCAATACCATCCCTTTGCTTGAAGCCAAGGACAGCTCCGAGATCGAAAGTATCGTCACTACTACGGACTTGCTCTTCCAGCACGCCCAGGATGGCGCCAACCATGCAGACCCCGCAACCAAGGAAGCACTGCGTTACCGCAAGGCTCTGCATAACGGTTACCAATCGTTGGCTGAGCGACCACTGTCCACCGGCACGGCCGTAGAGATATGTCGCACGCTCAAGGGCGTAAACATGGACATCCGCCGAGTGCCAGGCGTCCAACTCGCCAATGATCGTACCGGCGAGATTATCTACACCCCACCAGAGGGCGAAGATCGCTTACGCGACTTGCTCGCCAACTGGGAACGTTTCCTGCACAACGAGACCGACCTCGATCCTCTCGTGCGAATGGCAGTAGGGCACTACCAATTCGAGGCAATTCATCCTTTCACCGACGGCAACGGTCGTACTGGGCGAGTGCTCAATACTCTGTATCTGATCCAGGAAGGTCTGCTGAATCTACCGATTCTTTACCTTAGCCATTTCATCATTGCGCATAGGGCCGATTACTACCGGCTTCTGCTTGACGTCACACGCAATCAAGCCTGGGAACCCTGGCTGCTGTATATGCTCACCGCGGTGGAAGAAACCGCTCGCTGGACCAGCGCCAAAATTGCCGCCATTCGTAGCCTTTCCGAACACACCAGCCAGTTTGTTCGCGAGCGTCTGCCAAAAACCTACTCCCGTGAACTGGTGGATGTAATTTTCGAACAGCCTTACTGCCGCATTACCAACGTCGTCGATAAACAGATTGCTCAGCGCCAGGCCGCCGCTCGCTACCTCAAAGACTTGGTCTCCATTGGTGTTTTGCGAGAGGTTCAGGTCGGCAAAGAGAAGCTCTTCATTCATCCCAAGCTGATGCAACTGCTAATTCGCGAAAGCAACGAATTTAGGCTCTATGACTGAACAGTAAGAATTAAGTCGCCTGAACGGTGAAGCCCGAACAGGCGACTTCGACTTACCTAAGCTGCATACACTCCACAGCCCGATCCGCCACCATCTTCGCCATCTCCACCAAATGCATCACCGCCCTTTGCGGTGCACCTTGCGGCTCCCCGAGCATCTGCGACGTCGCCACCGCACACTGCAGCAGCTCAGCCACACGCACCCAGGCATCCTCAAAGCTCAGTTCTTCATTAACAACAAATGGCTTGGTCGCAGCCGATGGCGGGGAACCCGAAACAACGTTATCCATAGCAAACCTCCAATCGATAATTTGGAGCTGCCACTTCCCGCGACTAAACAAAAGGCGGCAGCTGTACGCAGGTTAGTCGACCGGTCGATTGGAAACCCGGCGCACCCGAAGGTGCCCTGCGTACAGCCACCATAAGATGCAGGCGAAGGGGTGCCTGACTCATGAGTTGCTCATACGCCAATCGAATCCGGGCGACTAAACCCGATCACTGAATGTGCAGTGATAATCCGCAGCCTAGTCCCCCATCCCCGCTGGCGCAATGCGGTTGGGATTCTCTCGGAAACGTCCTGCAAATGAAAGGGAGAGGCCCTGCTGGCCACTCAAGATCAGGGCCCCAACCAGACAGCAATCACTCGCTACCTAGAGTTGTGCAACAGGCTGCTGCACAAACCGCCAAATCCAATCGTCCCTTTTAAGTTGACAGTAAGACGCCTTCCAGCCGATTTATCACCCAGCTTCTACCCATTAATCTGTGCCCATGTTGAACGCAACGCCCAACCAACCTAAACAAAAAAGGATTCAACCATGAGCACTCCAACCTACAACCGCCTCAACAAAGACGACGCCGTAGTTTTGCTGGTCGATCACCAAACCGGCCTGATTTCCCTGGTGCAGGACTTCTCGCCCAACGAGTTCAAGAACAACGTGCTGGCCCTGGCCGACCTGGCCAAGTTCTTCAACCTGCCGACCATCCTCACCACCAGCTTTGAACAAGGCCCAAACGGCCCGCTCGTTCCAGAGTTGAAAGAGATGTTCCCGGACGCGCCGTACATCGCCCGCCCTGGCCAGATCAATGCGTGGGACAACGAAGACTTCGTCAAGGCGATCAAAGCCACCGGCCGTAAGCAGATCATCATTGCCGGTGTGGTCACGGATGTGTGCGTCGCGTTCCCGACCTTGTCGGCACTGGCGGAAGGGTTTGATGTGTTTGTGGTGACCGATGCATCGGGCACGTTCAATACCACGGTGCAGCAGGCGGCGTGGAGCCGGATGACCCAGGCGGGTGCGCAGTTGATGAACTGGTTCTCGGTGGCGTGTGAGCTGCATCGCGACTGGCGTAACGATATTGAAGGGTTGGGGAATTTGCTGTCGCAGCGGATTCCTAACTATCGGAACTTGATGAATGGGTATGCCGCGCTGACGGCGCATCAGAAGTAAGTAAGCAAAGCCGTACGACAAGCCTGCCCTTAGAAGCAGGCTTTCGCCGTTATTTTGCCAGTTCTCAGCTGACCACTGCGCTCCAGCAGACGGTTTTCGATGGGCATCACCAGCGTGTTGCGCGACCAGTTGTGCTCGATTGCCTGGCTAACGCATCAGCGTCGGGTTTCGGGGCCGGGGAGTTTATCCAGCAGAGCCAGTTGGTGATACCTGGGCAACTGTGCAAGCCTTGGTACCTCCCTGTTCGGCCTGGCGGATCAGAATATCGGGGCAAATGCTCGTCAATCAGTATGGTCGCTATTTGACGTAGCTCTTCAGCGCGAGTTAGCGCTGACTTTGGCAGCCCCTTCGTAAGCCCAATCTGATTTTCCCAACCGTTCATCCAGTAGCTTTTCGCTGCGGCATTCTCCGACGCCTTGCCCCTCGTTGAGGCGTCACGGATGACCCACGCTGCCCACATTGCCCTTATCGAATTTGAGCTCAATGGCTTTCATCAGAGCCTGGAGGTTTATCGCCAGCAGATGAACGCCTGGTATTCCCGTGCGCTGGATTCAGTGAGCCATGCGATGGACATGCCGTCATTGCTGGGGATGGATCGGGTGGTGCGGGTGGGGGATTCGCAGCGTTCCGTGAGTATTTCCGACTCTGAATTTGCCACCGTGGCCCAGTGCCCGGTGGGCGGCGAGCTGAAGATCGAGAGTCTGTTCGAGTCGGTGTATGACGTGCCGATCGGCAATATCCCGGTTGAGGTGATCGGACTGGATGACGGTAGTTCCAGCCTGATTATGCTGGATGAACAGGGCAAAGGCTCGCACTACTGCGCGGCGGGCGGGCGCTATCAGGTGCGGGTGCAGGGCGGCGTTTCTACCGAGCAGGTGGACGCGTTGTTTGCCTCTTACGCCGGGCTGATGGGGGATCTGGAGCGCTGGCTTCGGTCGCAGTGGTCTGGTTTCAAGCCGCATTGGGAGCGCTCTACCGTCAGCGCGATTGGCAGCGGCGTGCTGGCGGGCAGTTGGGCCGCGATTCGCGATGTGTGGGACAGCATCAAGCTGGTGCAGGCGATTCTTGAAGACCCGTTGAAATTCGTCGAGCAATTGGGTGATCAGGCCGCCCAGTTGGCGCGGATCGCTATGGATGCGCCCAAGGTCATGGAACAGGCGATGTTGCTGGCCAGTGATGAAGCGGCGCTGTTCCTGATGCTGCGCACGGCGATGATCTGGTTGGCCGCATTGCCGCCCAGTGATATTGCTGAGGTGGTCGCCGGTTTCGTGGTGTCGTTGCTGATTGACCTGGTAATTGGCGCAGTATTGACCATCGCGTTGCCAGCGGCGGGCGTGGCGTATTTGAGCTTGCGGCTGAGCAAGTATGGCGCTCGGATTTTTGAGGCTGCGGTGGGCTTTGTTAAGGGTCTTTTAGGGATTCTGACGCAGTTCATGCAGGCGGTGGATCGCTACAAGGCCGTCGCGGTGCGCGGGGTGGTTGGCGGGCTGAAGCAAGGTACGCTGCAGATGCGCTGGAAGGCGCGGCAGAACGCGGTGCTGAAGCAGATAGAGCATGTCGACGATGTGCCTGCTGTTGCTAAGAATCCGGCTGGGGATGCGGCGGCGGCTTCGGATAAGACCGCGACCAACGGTTGCCCGGTGTCGATGGTCACGGGCGAGGAATTGCTGACGCTGACCGATGGGGTGCTGGACGGGGTTTTGCCGTTTGAGTGGGCTCGGTTGTATCGCACCAGTGCGGTGGAAGTGGATGGCGGGTTGGGGTTCGGCTGGAGTCATTCTTTATCGCATCGGCTGAGGGTTTCCGCTGATTCGGTGGTGTGGGTCGATCATGAGAACCGGTCGACTGCCCTGCCCTTGCCGTCTGCTGCTCGGCCGGCGATTACCAATAGCCTGGCGGAAGCGGCGATTTATCTGGGGGCGTTGCCGGATGAACTGGTGCTGGCGCAAGCGTCACGGTTCTATCACTTTCGCGGCGGTGTGCTGACGGCGATCAGTGATGCGTATGACAACCGGCTGCGCATTTCCCGGGATTTTTTGGGGCGCATCGAGCGGGTTGATAACGGCGTCGGGCGTTCGCTGTTTTTGCGCTATGCGTCGGGGCGCATCGTGGCGGTGGACTACCAGATTGAGCGGGCGGTCGACGAGGGTCCGTTTGTCTGGGTGACCGAGCAAAACGTTGTTTCCTACGCCTATGACGACATTGGACGGCTGGTTTCGGCGACCAATGCCGTAGGGGAGAGTGAGGTTTATCGGTACGACGAACAGCACGTCATTCTTGAGCGTGGTTTGGCCGGTGGGGCGAGTTTTTATTGGGAATGGGAGCGGACTGGCAAAGCGGCGCGGTGTGTTCGGCATTGGGCCAGCTTTTCGCAGATGGATACGCGGTATGCCTGGGGCGATGACGGCAGCGTTGTCGTTCATAACGTCGATGGCAGCCAGGAAGTGTATGTCCATGATGCTCGGGCGCGGCTGGTACAGCGGGTCGACCCGGATGGCGCTCAGCACTTCAAATCCTATGACGACAACGGCCGGCTGACGGTTGAGCAGGACCCACTCGGGGCGATCACGGCGTATCAGTACGACGAAGCTGGACGCTTGGTGGCGTTGTTTCCGGGGGACGATGAGCCGACTTCCTACGAGCATGACAACGGTTTCGTGCGGGTGGTGCGGCGTGGTGAAGCGGTCTGGAAATATGAGCGTAATGAACAGGGCGACGTTACGCGTAAGACCGATCCCGCCGGTAACTCTACCGACTACAGCTACAACAAATACGGACAACTGATTGGCGTTTGGTACCCCGATCACAGCTGTCATCGCTTGGTGTGGAATGCGCGCGGCCAGTTGCTTGAAGAGCAACTGCCGAATGGCGGCGTGAAGCGCTATCGCTACGACGATCTAGGCCGGCAAATTGCGCGCGAAGACGAACACGGCGCCCTGACGCAGTATCAGTGGGATGCCGCAGGCCGCTTGCTGAAACTGACTCAGCCCGGTGGCGCCACACGGGAATACAGCTACAACGCCTACGGCAAAATCACCTCCGAACGCGACGAACTGGGCCACGTCACCCGCTACGAATACGCCGACGGCCTGCACCTGATCAGCCGCCGCATCAATGCCG